>NC_007181.1:1907964-2225959 GCF_000012285.1 Sulfolobus acidocaldarius DSM 639 | reverse complement strand
GGTTTTGCAGTATATTTCTTTTGTTTCTAGTGATAAAGTTCCCTATTTTCTCACAGATGTAATAATTTCATGTTACACTATATTTTTTGTATGTAAAAAATCGAGTATATAATACCAACTTATCGTATTGTATAATTATCAGAGACACAGAGTGTGAATTTCACCCGTTTCCATCGAACTTCAAATATATACGCAAATTAAAGTTTTGTATATAGATGAAGAGGGAAAAGCTGGTGTAGATTTCGTGTTTCACTGAAATCAATTGAAATATACTGTGTGTATTTTAAGGTTAGGGAAAAAAATAAGATGAAACAAAAGAAATATACTCTAATCAGAAGGAGTCCATTATTTGCACAAGTGTGTCAGTATATTCCTTTGTTCCTAGAGGTGTGATACCTAGGTATCTCGCTATATCCTGGGTGACTTTCTTTTGTTTAATGGATTCATTAATAGCTTTCTCTATTAGTCTAGCTGCTTCACTCCATCCCATAAAGTATAACATTAATTCACATGATTTTATTATTCCTGTAGGATTTGCCACATTCTTGCCTGCATATTTTGGCGCTGTACCATGTATAGCTTCAAACATTCCTCCTGTATCTCCAATGTTGGCACCTCCTAGCATTCCTATGTTTCCGATTAATGCTCCAGCAGCATCTGATATGTAATCACCATTTACGTTAGGGGCAAGTATTATATCGTACTCATCAGGTCTAATGATTATTTGTTGAAGCATGTTATCCGCTATCCTATCATTAAGTATAACCTTTCCTTCCGAATTAACCCCCCGGTTAATTTCCTCCTCAGTCACAATCTTATCTCTGTATTCATTTAGTGCTACTTCATATGCCCATTCCCTGAAGGATCCTTCGGTATATTTCATTACATTTCCTTTATGCATTACAGTGACTTTCTTTCTCGAGTTCTGAAGAGCGTAGTTTAATGCAAGCCTGGTAATTCTCTGGGTTTTAAACTTACTCATAACCTTTAGTCCTATTCCTGTATCATCTTCAATATCGACCTTTAATTCCTCTCTAAGGAATTTTCTTATTTTCTTTGCCTCTTCGCTATCATAGGGAAATTCTATGCCCCTGTAAAGGTCGTCTGTATTTTCCCTAAATATAATCATATCCACTTTTTCTGGATGTTTAAGTGGGCTTTCAAGCCCTTCAATATACTTAACTGGTCTTATGTTTGCGTAGAGGTCAAGCATCAATCTTATTGCAACATTTATGGATTTCCATCCTTTTCCTATGGGAGTTTCTAAAGGTCCCTTTAATACAACCCTGTACTTTAATAGCATGTCCTGTGTCTCTTTCGGGAATCTATCTCCCGTAATCTTGTTTGCTTTCTCTCCTGCATACACTTCTAACCATTTGATCTCTCTAGAACTTTTATAAGCTTTCTCTACAGCCTTATTCACTACTCTGATAGCTGAATTAGTAATTTCAGGTCCTATTCCGTCTCCCTCTATATATAGAATTATTGGTTTATTTGGTACTACCCATTTTCCCTTTTCAAACTTTATTGGCTCCCCATCTTGAGGTTCTTTGTACAACATGACCAATAGTTCAACGCATATCCTTTTAATCTTTTAGATGTAGTTTATCATGACTAATCCCTTATTTTTCAGTCTCAAAGTATGTGTGAAGAAAACTCGATAAAGTTTATATAACTACGTTTTTACAACACATCAATGATATCCTATTTCCTAGTTTTATTGATTATCTTATCGTCAGGTTTGGGCTTATACTTAGGTTATCCTACCAACTATAGTCAAACGACTAACGCTTTACCTAGTTATGTTAGTGTCAGTATAGTCGTCCCACCTAAAAACCTTGAATTATTACAAATTTATATACAGCAACATAAAGTCCTGAACGAAGATGAGTTATATTCACTATTTATACCGTCTAACAAGATCTCGCAGTTGGTAGATCTACTTAAGGACAACGGGATACAGCCCAACGTAACTCTCAATGTCATATCTTTTCAAGCATCTCCCTATCTAGTTGAGAAACTGTTTAAAGGTCAATATATCATTACAAGATTCCTAGGCAAAACGGTCTACTATTTTCTCTCGGGAAGTGGCATACCCGGTTTAGTAATATCTAGTAATATAACAAATACGCTTGTTGAAAAACCCATGAATATGATAAATCTGACCCAAGAGCAACTACAGGGCTACTCCATTAGTACGCCAAATGATATTAGAACAGCGTATAATGTTTCATATTTACTGGATAATGGTATAACAGGAAAAGGAGTAAATATAGGAATCCTAGTCTTTGACGGTAATCCTTACATACAACAAGAACTTAGTACTTTTGACCAGTTATACAATATAACCTCTCCTCCATTTTTGGATATTGTTCCTATAGGTCCCTATAACCCTAATGATGGTATACAATCAGGCTGGGCACTGGAAGCCTCATTAGATGTTGAGTACGCCCATTCCATAGCTCCCAGTGCAGGGATTGTGCTATATGTTGCAAATTCTAACCTAGCCCTTCCTGAAATTTTAGCCAATATAGTTCAAGATAATCAAGTTGCAGTTCTCTCTCAAAGTTTTGGGATACCTGAAATTTACTTTCTAACAGGTGAGCTTCCTCTTTCATATCTACAGTCGATAATGTATGAATACTGGTTGGGTGAGGCTTTAGGGATAACCTTTGTGGCTTCAAGTGGAGATGCTGGAGCTACAGGATATAACTTCTATCTTAGTCCTATGGGATCCCAGTTGGTTCCAGCGTCAATTCCCTATGTGTTAGCTGTAGGCGGAACTAGTCTGTTTGCCTCTTATAACCAAACCTATCAGACAGCATGGAGTGGACAAAGTATTTTAGGTAGTAGTACAGGCGGATACAGCTCACTGTTTCCATCACCATATTATCAGTCATTATCAGGCTTTAGAAAAGTCCCTGATGTAGCAGCTTTAGCTGATCCCTATACTGGAGTTAAGGTCGTTTATGTAAACAATGAAACTGTAATTGTAGGCGGTACGTCTGTGGCATCTCCGATAGTATCTGGTATCCTAGCACTAACTGTTCAAGTAAAAGGTCGGCTAGGGTTCATAAATCCACTAATATACAATATATCTAACACTCCAGCACTAGGAAAGATTAGTTTTGGTTATAATGGCGGATATACTGCAAACTCCTCTTACAATCTGGTAACAGGTTTAGGCTACATAAACGCAGGATATTTCATTAAATTAATTAGTATACCAAAGTCATCTTTAGCTCTAGGTTTACAGAATTTCACTGCAGTCCCAGGAGAAAAAGTCAAGGTTATAGCTCAGTTAACAGGAGTTAGTGGGCAACAGATGCCTTTAGACATATATGCCAACGTATTTAATGGAACTAACATTGTCTCATCCATTACGTTATCTTATAACGGTAGCTATTATGTTGGATATTTCAATTATACCAGATCTGGGATATACGAGATTGTAGCAAGCTACAATGGTCTTTATGGGTTCTCGTATGTAATATATGGATATCAGGCTATATTTCTATTCCCATTAGTTGCAGTTTATCCAATTCCTGGAAACATTCCTGTGATAGCACTGATAACATATCCTAACGGAACACCAATTTCATCTGCAAGGGGCTTTTCCCTAGAAGTTTATAATGAAAATCAACTTACCGGACACTTGGCAAAGGCTTTTACAATTAATTTAGTAAATCAGAAAATTGTCAATACTTCACAATTAGGTATAAGGGTTAATGCAACGGAAAACTTACTGGAAGGATACCTCAACTTCTCAAGTTTTAATAATTTTGGAGGAGTCTGGGTTCTTACTGTAAATAATGCTATTGGGCTAGACGAGTTTGTGTTGGGATTTTACGTAATTCCAATATTATTGCCAAACACATTGGCTGAGCCTATCAGTGCATATGTTGGGGGAAGTTTAACATTATATATTTATGAATTAGGCTTAGGGTATCCTAACATAACTGTTAATTTCATTAAGAACGGATTAACCTATTACAGCACTAATGTTAATGCAGTTCCAATATCATCCTCTTCCTACTATATCAGTAAAATACAAGTTCCTCTAAACCTCTCATCTGGATATTATACTGTAGAGGCTATAGCCAAGTATAGTAACGGGAGTTATAGCTCATTTGGAGTTGGTTATACACAAATATATGTTAGCAATAACGGACTGAGCGTCTTAAGTTATGTTAATAGTGTGGCTTTTGAAAACGAGACAATACAAGTAAGAGCTTTAATACAGAATAGCATAAACGATTCGAAGGTAACTCTAGGATCATTTTCTGCTATACTTACACCATCATACTCTATTGGTAACCCCTCTTCTGGTATATACTACATTGTACCTCTTCATTTTAACGGGAGCTACTGGATAGGTGATTTCACAATTCCATCCCAGAGTTCAGGTCTTCCATATAACTTGATATCAGGTTTATGGTATGTATATATAGTTGGTATATCTGCTGATGGGAGTGTAGTCCCTGTGAATACTTCGGTTGACTACTCCACATTAGAGGCTTTTCCGAGTTCCAGTGGACTGGAGTTGACGGTGATGCCCTACGTTTATGTGAAATTCTTTAATGGTACTAACGCTGTAGGTCTATACATAGAAAATGCATTCTTTAAGAACGAGCACGTTGTTCTTATGAATTCAGTAGTGAAGAATCTCACGGCTATAAACTCATCTATAGTTCTGATAAATACTGAAGTATACAACCTTTCTCTTCTAAATTCAAAAGTGTTTACATATGCAAATGTTAGCACATACCAGGGACAGAACTTAGTGACCTTTACCTCTGCTCCATTGAATAATGGCTCGCAGACCGGTATTTCGGCTTTGACCATTGAGGCGATAGCATCAATTATTTCATTAATTCCTTTGATTGTGCTACTAGTCCTCGAGAGAAATAAGAAGATTTAGTACACTAAGAAAATCAAAAGTCCTGGAAAGTTAAGTTTAATTTTTTCCTTTGTTTTATGAAATTGCCTCAGAAGGGTTAGCTTTAGGTTGGAAGGCAAATGATATAAAGTCTATCACAGTAAATCTAATTATTATGTGGTATACTGGGAGTGGTGATAGTGGTAAAACTAGACTACCTTCAGGGGGCGAAGTATGGAAAGACGAGGACTTAGTTGTGGCTTTGGGTGATTTAGACGAATTGAACTCCTCTTTAGGAGTTGTTATAAGTTTATATCCAGATATTAAAGAAGTATTGGAGGCTGTACAGTTTGATATCTTTGAGCTTTCATCTGAAATCGCTGGATTTGAGATGAACTTTGACGAGGAAAAAGTGAAACATGTGGAAAAATTAATTGAAGAGTACTCCAAAACCTTAGAGCCTATAAAGAACTTTGTTCTTCCTGGTGGTCATATTGCCTCATCATCTCTTCATCTCTCAAGGGCTATCTGTAGGAGGGCAGAACGAAGTATAGTAAGGTTATTGAAGACTAACAGAGCCAAGCAGATTCATGAAAAATACCTGAATAGACTCTCGACGTTGCTGTTTATATTAGCTCTTTATGTCAACAAGAAAACCAATAATCCAAACGTTTTATGGAGAAAGTCTATTCGACATTAATCCCTATTCCCTTTTTTAGGGCAACCTTATATGCCATATATGCGGTTAAATTGTCTTCAGAGGCTATTCCTACGGTCTTGAACAATGATGGTCTTTTGACATTTAAACCTCTATTGATTACCTCACCAATTTCAATAACCTTTTCCTTCCTGAGAACGCCACTATTTACAGGCTGAATATAATCTCCTGTTTCATTCGCTACAGCCTCAACAGAATCCACCATATATGTCTCAATCTTTCTTATAGTATCATCATCTATTTCCCTTGACTCAGGTGTATGTGCACCTATACTGGAGATGTGGAAATCGTCTCTCAAGTATTTACCTAAAATCACGGGTGAGGATGAAGAAGTTGTGGAAAATATAACATCGGCTTCCCTTAGCACTTTTTCTAGCTCTACAGCCTCAGCACCGAATTCTTTAGCTAATAAATAATGATTTCTCCTTGCTGAAATCAACACCCTACCAACTTTGAAATAACTTAAGCCTAATTTTAGGTGGTAACGGGCTTCGGTACCGGCTCCTATTATACCTAAAGTTCCTATTGTTCTTGTGTTCATGGCTAGCTCTGCTGATAAAATACTCGCGGACGAAGTCCTAATTGCTGTAAGGACTAAACCATCTAGTATGGCTAATGTCTCGCCTGTATCTGGGGACATTAATATAACTACTCCTTGCACACTCGGTATATTTCTTTCCTTATTTGATGGTATTACGTTGACTATCTTTACTGCAAGAGAGAGATCAGTGTAAGACGGCATGATTCCCCACCAGTTTCCCTTAACGCTCAGTACTTGTCTTTGTGGTTGGACCACTCTCCTTGATGAATATAGTGAAAAAGCTTCTTTGACTGCATTTACTGCTGTTTCGGCGTCAAGAATTTCCTCTAACTGAGTTTTATTCAGTACGAGCATTGTTGATACTTGATTATTCTACAAATATATTAAATATTACCTCAAGTTTATTGGAAATCGTTTAGCGTAAGATAGGTAGTTTTATTTTTTCATTCAGCCATATGAATATCTAATGGAAGATTATTGGATTAAGATATTTGAGTCTGATCTTTACATTAACGAGATGCTGAAGATATGGGAAGAAGGAGAAAAGTGGGCTAAATGGATAGACGAAGTAGTTAAGAAATATAAGATTGATGCGAGAAATATTCTTGATGTACCTTGTGGAATTGGTAGAGTCAGTTACTATCTCACTAAATTGAACTACAACGTAAGCGGAATTGATATATCAGAAAAGATGATTAACACGGCGAAGGAGAGAGTTAAAAAAGGTAACTTTATCAAGGGGGACATGAGACATCTCTCAACTTTAATAAGAGATAAATTCGACATTATTCTAAATATTTTCAATAGTCTGGGTTATTATGAGGAGGAAGACGATTTAAGGATATTGAATGAATTCAGAGCAGTTTTAAAACAGGGTGGTCTACTTATTGTTAACTTGGAGAATAGGGACTATGCTATTTATAACAAACCAGAGGTAGTACACTCTTACGTTCCGCCCTATGTGATTATTGATAAAAATGATTTTGATCCTTTCTCCTCAAGGTTGAAAGTCACCAGGTCTTATTTAAAGGATGGAAAAGAGATAGAGAGAATAACATTTTCGCAGAGACTTTACAGTTTACATGAAATAGTTAGATTATTAACAAAGTCTGGATTTGAAATACTGGAGGTTTTAAGTGGATATTCATGGAAGAGATTCGAAGTTACTGATCCACAAATGGCAATAATCGCAAAGCCAATTTAATTTCTAATTATATTTTATTGTTAATGCATTATCTCTCATTTGTCTTAATGATTGAATCTAATTTCTAGAGGTAGAGATATATCTTGAACTATCCCTAATTTTACTGAACATACAGCATAAACACAATAATCTATATCAAGAATTAACATGAGATATCTCAACAGATTTCAAATACCTCCACTTTATTTCTCTAAATATTTTATAAATTTTCTAATAAGTTTATCATTATTGTAATTTATCATTATAATACGTTAATTAATCACTCTATATGTCAGCATTGTTCAAAAAGTTTATATTATATTAAACAGTAATATATAGTATGAGAAGGGTTCTCAAAGCTGCAATACTTGGTTCAACAGGATTGGTAGGTATAGAATACGTGAGGATGTTGGCAAATCATCCATATATAAAAGTGGCATATCTAGCAGGCAAAGGTTCAGTAGGTAAGCCATACGGTGAAGTGGTAAGATGGCAGACAATTGGTCAAATTCCGAAGGAAGTTGCAAATATGGAGATAAAGCCAACTGATCCTAAGTTAATGGACGATGTAGACTTAGTTTTTTCTCCATTACCTGCTGGAGCTGCAGGACCTGTAGAGGAGGAGTTTGCTAAACATGGGTTCAAAGTGATAAGTGACTCGCCAGATCACAGATTTGAGCCTGATATTCCATTATTGATACCAGAAATTAATCCTCATACGATAACATTAATAGATGAACAGAGAAAGAAAAGGGATTGGAAGGGGTTTATAGTTACAACACCATTATGTGCTGCTCAAGGAGTGCTTTTGCCTTTGGCACCAATTTATCAGAACTTTAAGGTAGATAGTGTTTTCATAACGACTATGCAAGCTGTATCAGGTGAAGGATATCCTGGCGTAGCCTCATTAGACATTATTGATAATATAAAGGTTCTTGGGGAAAATTATGATAATAAGTTAATTAAAGAGGTACATAGAGTTCTATCAGAAACTAAGAGGAACGTGAACGATAGCGGTAATGATGTTACTCTCTCTGCTACAACACATAGGGTAGCCACTATTCACGGTCATTATGAGATAATCTATGTTACGTTTAAGGAAGATGTTAACGTGGAGAAAGTAAGGGAGGCTATGGATAACTTTAAGGGAGAACCACAGAACTTAAAACTACCTACAGCTCCATCTAAGCCTATAATCCTAACTAATGAGGATTCAAGACCTCAAGTTTACTTCGACAGATGGGCTGGAGAAATTCCGGGTATGAGTGTAGTCGTTGGAAGACTTTCGCAAGTTAATAGGAGGGCTATAAGGTTTGCTTCTCTGATTCATAATACTGTCAGAGGAGCTGCAGGTGGGGGTATACTAGCAACAGAATTCCTGGTGGAGAAGGGTTATATGGATTAATTTCGTCTTATATACCTCAAATCAAAGTAGTAATAATTTTTTATTGGATATATGAATCCTTTTATATGTTGATGAGCACATTCTTTTCTGATTTAATGAAGAAAGTGGCCAGGTCTGAGGTAGATAAGTGTTGGATTTTATCACATTAGCTGTTAATTCAGGTATTGATAGAGATTTAGTTATACAAGCATATAAGAGGATTAACGGAGGATATTACGTAAGTATATCATATGCAAAATCACCAATTTTATATGAATTAGACTCATGGCCTAGGAAGTACGTGAGAAAGCCATTTTTGGCTTGGTTACAGAGATCACAACCTGAAATGATAGACAAGGTTATCTCCCTTTTTGTTACATTAGATGTTCATATACTTCACGCCGTTTCCTCGTCACTTACAGGTCTACCTTTAAACTCTAGGGTAATTTCGCAGGATATTGATAACGTATTTTCAGAGATAAAAAAGGAGGCTACATCATTAGGTTTAACTATCTATCCAGAAAAGGAAGAGTTGGGAGTTAATTATAGTCTACTCAAGGACATGATTATCGATTTAGTAGATAAGAGGAAGGCAGAGATTAGCTTAGATATTAAGGACATACTAGAGGATATAGCATATGATAGTGAGTTCATGGAGAAATTAAAGAGTAGTAAGAGTTGGATTAAGACTGTTTCAAGGGGCAAGGCATTAAAGGCTATGATATTGGAAAATAAGTTTGATGAATTTGTGGAGTCTGAAAAGATAAAACTACTCTATCTTTTAGCTTCAAGATCCCTCTATTTTGATAGGTCGTTACTCTCGAATGGAATAAGTAATACATTAAATTCCATTAGAAACCCTGATCCTGAATTAGCATCGCAACTAAATGAATTAGTGGATCAGATGAAAAAGAAATTATCATATTTCTAACATAAATCTAACACATAATAAGTAATAACAAAATATCTAATTTTATCTAGAAAATAATCAGATTTAATCTATTAGGTAAAACTGATTAGAAACATTTTGCGATTACCTTTTTAAACGATTATTTTTGATGAATTAAGTGTGGAGAAGAATAAACAACAAAAAACAAGGAAGAAGAGGGTAAGTAGAGAGAGTATAATAGCCTTTAAGAAAGAATTAAAGTCGCTTTCTATGGAACCGATATACGGTGAGTCCCTAAAGGATATACTGGCTAGGCTGACTTCTAAACTAGAACAAGTAGCACTATCTTATGGGTACGAGATTGAATTTCCGGAGAGAGCTAAAAAGGAAGTTGAAGGAGACGTTTATTACTTCATTTATCCCATCAAAGTAAAGACAAAACACGGAGAGAAAAGACTAACATTAGAAGTTGAATATATGCTTTATGAAGAAGGTAGATGGATGGGAATAATAACAGACGTGTTATGATTTTTGGTCTACAGTTGTTTAAATTTTAGTTCCAGGTCGTAGTATGCTACCGTGCTCAACCTCCTTATCAGGTGATACTAAAGCACCTAACTTTTCAACTCTCCCTCTTATTACATTCGCTGGGTAGCTTGACATTATAACATTGGATCCTATCTTAGAATTACTCCCTATTATACTGTATGTAAGGTAACTCTTTGAACCTATTTCAGCTCCAGGTTGTATCGAGGAATGAACTATCTCACAGTAGGCTCCTACTTTTGCACCTCTCTCCACCGAGCTGTAATCTCTCACAAGTGAAAAGTTCCCTATGTATGCGTTCTCACCAATGTAAGCTGGTCCCTTAACAACAGCATAATCATCTATAACTGCGTTATTATCGATTATAACCTTCTTTCCTATAATAGCTGTTTTTGATATCTCACTAGAGCTTGATATAACAGTTTCGTGCTTGCTTAATAGGGCTTCCAAAGCACCGATAATATCTTCAGGGTAACCTATGTCAAACCAATCCCCACTCCATATAAAGTACTTTATCTTACTTTTGCGTTGATTAAGGTAATCTATGAAATCCTCAAATGTCTCATTCTTTATTATGTATGCTCCTGCAAGAGCTAAAGTTGATCCCTCTTTTACTACTTCTAATCCCTCAGTGGTTATCTTTGCTAGTCCATAGGTTTGGATTCCTTTACTCACAGGTACTAGCGGTATAACTATCTCGGAACCTGAAACGGAAAACGCATTAACTAGATTCACGTAAAATTCTTCTGGTGCAACAATATCTCCAAAAGCTATTACTATATTATCGTCATCTGATTTTTCTAATCCATCCTTTATAGCTCCACTGATACCTTCCCTATGTTGATTTATTACTTCAAAGCTCACGTTTAGTTTTTCTAGTTCATCTTCAATTAACTTTTTACCTCGATCAGTAGTCACCACAACGAAATCATTTATTCCCGCTTTTTTCAAGCCTGAAATAGAATAGGAAAGGATCATTTTACCAAGTATATTAATGGTTTCCTTTTGCACTCTCTCAGTATATGGTAGCAACCCTTCACCTTTGCCACCGGCAAGAATTATAGCTTGCATATGAGTAAATCTCATTACGGTTAAATAATGATAGTTGAAGCATCGGTTCCTCTCAAATTGACCTTATTTGGAGAGCATGCTGTAGTTTATGGTAGACCTGCTATAGCGTATACTATATCAGAATATTTGAAGATAAGAATTAAAGAAAGTGAAAGGTTTTATGTTACATCGAACACTTTAGAACTCACTGGTGTCAAAGTTGATCTGCATGAATATAAAGTGGAAAACGAGAACGTGAAGAGAGTTTTAGCTTACATAACTGAGACTATAAATTACTTTGGTGCAGAGAAAAAAGTCAGTATTGATATTGAGTCACCAGTGGATCCATCTGTTGGGTTAGGCACTAGCGCAGGTGTAGTAGTAGGTATGGTCTCTGCCTACTCCACGCTTTTAGGTCATAAACTATCTAGAGAGCAAATAGCTAAAATATCTCATGAGATCGAGTTAAGGGTTCAAGGATTGGCTAGCATTATGGACACACATACAGAGACTTTTGGCGGGTTTATCCTAGTTAAGAAAGGGGGTAAAGAAGTTGAGAAATTAGATGCAAACATGAACTTTTCCTCAGGCTATTTTAGGAGAATAGCAACCACTGCAGACATGTTAAAGAGAGTTAAAAAACTCAAGGAATCCAAACCCCAGTTATTCGAATCTGTATTAAATGTGATAGAGCAAGTTACCACTGAGGCAAAAAATGCTATTGCTAAGAACGATGAAGACGAATTGGGAGAATTAATGTACATTAACCATGGTCTTCTGTTTTCAATAGGCATTACTGTCCCCGTAATAGATCAAATTGTCTCAACTGCAAGGATAGCAGGTGTTAAAGGGTGTAAGGTCAGTGGTGGTGGTGGAGGAGGAGCTGTGGTCTGTACTAAGAGTGAGCAAGCGGAATTTCTGATCAAAGCCATGGGAGGAAAACTGATAAACGCCAATCCCTCGTTCAATGGAGTTATGATAAAGTTAATTTAGTAGTTAGCGTAGAGAAATTCTTGTGTGCGGAATAATCGGAATAGTATCCTCAAAGGAAGATAAGAAGATCGCTGACAAAGTTATCTCCGCATTAAAGAGACTGGAGTATAGAGGATATGACAGTGTAGGCGTTGCGTCGCTTGATAATAATAAGCTGGAGGTAAGGAAGGCTAAGGGAACTGTAGAGGAGGTCATTAGTAAAAAGAAAGTCAGTGAGATGTCTGGTTACATATTTTTAGGTCACACGAGATGGGCGACCCACGGTCCTCCTACAGACTATAACGCTCATCCTCATGTAGACTGTTCAGGTAAGATAGCTGTAATCCATAATGGTACAATAAAGAATTATAAGGAATTGAGAGAAGAGCTTCAGACACTAGGACATGTATTCAAAAGTGATACGGATACAGAAATAATTCCCCACTTAATTGAGGAATTCATGAAAAGAGGTATGGATGCTTATAGTGCGTTCAGGAATTCAATTAAGACTTTAGAGGGAAGTTATGCAGTTTTAGCTGTTATTCATGGAGAAAAGAGAATATTCTTTGCCAAGAGGGACAATCCATTAGTTATTGGTCTTGGAGAGAAGGAAAATTATATAGCCAGTGACATTCCTGCTTTTCTCTCATACACAAAGAGGATTTTAGTTATCAAGGATGGAGAACTCGGTTTTATCACAACATCTAATGTCTTTATAGAAGACAAGGACGGTAATCCGGTGGATCTATCAGATAGAGTAAGGGTCATTGACTGGGATGTGGAAACTGCCTCTAAAGAAGGATATCCACATTTCATGATTAAGGAAATACACGAATCACCAAAATCAATCAGAGATACAGTAGACAGTCTAATTTCTGACCTCGACTTAATAGACAAAATTATAGCAGAAATGAAGAGTTCAGGAAGGATTGTAGTAGTAGGCGCTGGTACGAGTTATCACGCAGGATTGTATTTTTCCCTCTTATTGAGTAGGGAAGGAATGAATAGTTTTCCGTTGATAGCCTCAGAGTATTATAATTTCAAGGCTAAGAAGGATGACTTAATATTTGCTATTAGTCAGAGCGGAGAAACTTTAGATCTACTTCAGGCAGTTAGAAAGTTTAAAGAGGAAGGAGCTAGAATAGTATCTCTAACTAATGTTATAGAAAGTGCTTTAGCGAGAGAAAGTAATTACAAAATCTATATGAGGGCAGGTCCTGAGATAAGTGTAGCTGCAACGAAGACATTTATAACACAGCTGATTTCTCTCCTCTTTATATACTCTAGATTAAGGAGGGACAATACTAATAAATTCAGGGGAGCAGACACGGAGGTTGAAAGGGTTATATCTAGCGTAGAGGGTTATGCAAAACTTATCGGAGAGGAGTTATCCAAGAAGACTAGTATATACTACTTAGGTAGAGGAATGTCTTTACCATTAGCTATGGAAGGGGCACTGAAAATAAAGGAAGTCGCGTATGTTCATGCTGAGGCATATCCTGCAGGTGAGAGTAAACATGGTCCCATATCACTAGTAGATAAAGGCTTTCCAATTGTGGCAATAAACGATGGTGAAATCACTGATCTGCTTAGAAATAACGTTATAGAGATGAAAGCTAGAGGCGCGAAAGCCTATGTGATTAGTGCAAACAAGAAAATAAGTGAAAGTGATGTCGAAATATATTTGGACTCTATTCAATTTCCTGCTCTATCAATTTCAGTTGTACTTCAGTTAATTGCATATTATGCCTCTGTAAGTAAAGGACTAAATCCAGATAAACCTAGAAATTTAGCTAAAACTGTTACTGTAGAGTAACGTTTTTCTTACTTCTCTTCGAGAGTTGCAATGGCAGTGTAGATGGCAACATTAATGGATCTCCCCTCTTTATCTCCTCATTTAACTCATCTATGGTGTAACTTCTCTGTTCATTCTTTTCCCTTAGCTTTATTGTTAACGAACCTGTCTTAACTTCCCTCTCCCCAAGTAGAACTACGAAGGGTATCCATTCCTTTCCAGCTCTGGCTATTTTTGAGCCAAGGTTATCATTTATGTCGTCAACATCTACCCTCGCTTTAATGTAGCTAGCTATCTTGAATGCGTCCTGTAGGTAATCACTTTTAACAGGCAAGATTCTCACTTGGATTGGGTTCATCCATAAAGGCAACATAGGTGGAGCCTTAGTACTAGCGTTATAGAGGAAATAGTAGGTTAGTAAATTAACATCTATCTCCACATAATCCTTAGTCCTGTTTACTATAACATATGAGTTCTTTGAGTCCTCAAATTTTTCTATTATACCATCTACCCCGTTTTTTATCCTTACCTTAATCTTTGGCTCCTCATTTACACAAGGTAATCTTCGTCCTTGAGTGGAAGAGTAAATTATCCTGAACTCTCCTTCCTCAGGAATTCCATCTCCTTCAGTTATAAAATTAGGTTTAACCAGATTCTTTAAGTATTCAATGGTAGCATTTCTCATAAATACACTATGTGGAGAGCTCGGAAAGCCAAATTTTTCACAAACCTTTATCTCCTCGCTTTTCTCATAATCCTCTTCATGTCTTATTCTCTTACTTAATTCACTTAACGGATGACCGTAACAGTTAATGTAAAATTGCTTATACCAACCAAAAGGTGCCCTACTCACTTCCATGGTGACTTTCTTTGTCTCCTCTTCTAGCTGTCTCAGTATTTTTATAGCTATGTCTGGTTTCTCCAGGTTATCAGATAAATGGGCATATGGGTAAATAATTATACTAGAAGCCTTTACGTCACTAAAGACTTTACCTATTTCTTTTACTGCCCTCTCTATTATTTTCTCGTCATCACCTTTTTCAACTGTTGTGAAAGCCACCAATACATTTTCCTTTTCTAATGAGGGAATTGTAGGCTCCTCAGGTTCTCTTATCGCCTTGTCTTTTATTGAAAAAGAGAATTTTGAGGCATGAATTAGAAGAATTATCATAGGTTAATCTCCTTACCGTTTTCCGGTACTTCTACATCAACACCTATCTTCTCCTTTATTTCGTTTGCAAGTGCTGAACTGCTAGAGGGGTCTCCATGAACTAGGATAACTTTCTCTAATTTCTTCGAACTTTTAATCATCTCCAACAATTGGGATTTACCGGCATGGCTTGAGAAATCAAAGATCTGGAACCTCGCCTTGAGCATGGGGGAATATTCATCAAACTTTCCTGTCTCCAATAACCTTCTTCCGGGAGTGTTCTCAGCCTGATAACTCACTAAGAATACCCCATTTCTAGGACTTTCAGCTATCTTCTTGAAGTAGTAGACTGCTGGACCACCCTTCAACATGCCTGCACTACTCACTATTGCACCTTCACCCTTTATTGCCTTGTTCCTATCATTCCACCCATTTACATAACGGTAGAATTTATGTGCTCTCTTTAAAGCGTCATAATTATTGATAAACTCAGGGTTCTGTATCATCAACTCGGTTATTTCCTTAACCATGCCGTCATAATAAACGGGGTAATCGAATTTCTTATCTGCTAATAGAGCTAAAATTTCTTGGCTCCTTGCTAGACTAAATGATGGTACAAGCACAACCCCTCCTCCTTCAACTACCTCCCTAACAGAATTATAAAACTCCTCCTCCACTTCTTCCCTCTTCGGGTGGTTGTATTTTCCATAAGTGCTCTCGATTACAAGCACATCTGCATCTGATAGGAAGTTGAGATCTGCTGGACCTACTAACTTCGTGTTAATGACATTTGTGTCTCCTGTGTAAACAATGTTATGTTTATCTGTTTTCACCTTGATCATGGAACTTCCCGGAATATGACCAGCGTTTCCGAGTTCCACCTTAAAAGTGTCTATCTCAAATTCCTGGTAATAGTTCACTGTCCTGAAATTATCCATTGTTCTCTTTACTTCCATCCATTCAAAGGGAAGTCTAGCACCAGAAAGTTTGAGGAAGTCCTTTAACATTAACTCTGTGATCAATTTGGTCATCATGGTTCCAAACACTGGATAACTGCCCGATATTTGGTATAGGGGCAAAGACCCGACGTGATCAAGATGTGAATGTGAGACTACGAAACCTTTTACTCTATTTGGCGTTTCCTGCAAAGGGAGGTTAGGATTATCGTTCTGATCAAAGTTTACACCGTAATCTAAAATTATGGCTGAGTCCCCTTTACTTACTTCAATGGCTGCCCTCCCTACTTCTCTTCCTCCGCCCAGTATCTTCACTGAATCCATAGGCATTAATTCAACCGCCAAACTATTAAGTTTGAGTTAAGTAATATATTATGTGCCAAAATTCAATCCTAAGCAGATGAAGGACTTAGAGAGAATGCTTGGGTTGAAAACCGAGCAATTGAATGCAGTAAAGGTTACAATAGAACTCCAGGATAAGATACTAGTTATAGATAACCCTGTAGTAGTTAAGATGTTAGCTCAAGGACAGGAAGTATTTAGTGTAATGGGGAGTGCCAGAGAAGAGAGTAAACAACAGCAAAAGGTTGAGATTAAGGAGGAGGACGTGAAGTTCATAATGGAGCAGACAGGTAAGAGTGAGAAGGAGGCTAGGGAAGCACTGGAGAAATCTAATGGAGATATAGCAAAAGCCATCCTTGCGTTAACTGAGGGAGAAAACAAGTAGTTATTTTAGTATTTGCCCGTTTAATATTTGGTTAGTATCTCTTTAGTTTTTGTTTATTCCTTGAAGCTCATTCTTACATATAATTCTAAAATTTTCTAAAATCTAATCCAACTAGTTACAACTGTCAGAATCGTCAACCGTCACTTGACGGTTCAAAAATCAACTTAAGACTTTGTAGTTTGGGCCCGCCGGGATTTGAACCCGGGACCACGGCGACCCGAACGCCGCATCCTAATCCTAGCTAGACCACGGGCCCCACTAATTTATTTTTCACATAATTAATAGATTTTTCTGTGGACTACATTATTGAATCGTTGGCAAAGAGGATCGTAGGGGATATTGGATTCAGTGATAATCCAGGTTCCTCAATGAGAAAATGGAGAGATATTTTTCATGTTTCTCAGGGTGAGTTGGCTAGATATCTAGGTATATCCCAATCAGTAATAGCCGATTACGAGAAGGGTCGAAGAAAACCCGGAGTTGAATTTGTTAAAAGGTTCGTTTTAGCTCTTGTTAATATAGATATTGAAAGAGGTTACAATGTAATAAACGAGTTAATTAAAGGTTACACCTTAATGCTTCCTTTCATAGACGATTTAGGAGATTATAATTCTCCTGTGTCTATAGACGACATTGTAATGGCAGTCGATGGCATATTACCCAACTCCTCAATCCCTGAGACCAGTGTCTTCGGCTGGTTAATCACAGATAGTATAAAGGCAATAACAAGCCTAAAGGGACTTGAATTTTATCAACTACTTAATTTCATGATAGGTAGAGTGGTAATTTTCACCAGTGTAAGTACTGGAAGATCACCGATGATCGCACTTAAAATTGCCCCTATTAAGCCATCCATAGTTGTTTTTCATAGACCCGTGAGAATAGATCCACTATCGCTGATGTTAGCTGAGAGAGACAACATAACCATAATAATATCTACGCTAAAGAACGTAGAGGATCTAAAGGAAAGAATAAGGAGGTTAAATAAATGAGGAGGGAATTTAGAGTAAACAAAGTTACTATTTTGGATAGAAACAGACCTCACTTAGATTAGCATGATAAGCATCTTTTTACCCAAAGTACCAATAAACAACTTAGTGTGTTTTCCATTCTACAATGAAATGTATAATATGAAAAATTGGAAATCTGTGATATACTAGATAATAAACTTAATAAATTCTAAATAAAATTAAGAATCCATATTTATACATCTTATTAAATTAGTAACTCTATTTACGCATTCTGCAATATTAAATTATTCCTTATTATCATAGAAAAGGTATACATGTAGGTTTCAATACACACATTTAATAAATGTGGACCGGCCGGGATTTGAACCCGGGACCTCTTGGGTGCGAGCCAAGCACTCTTCCAGGCTGAGCTACCGGCCCATGAAATCTAATATGACTCCTACCCAATTTAATTTTTTCGTATTAGACGTATAGCGATAATGGCAATTAGCTTCCAAATAATTGAAAAGTATATTCGCATAATATCTAGAATATTACAACGTAAAAAGTCATCTCTTGATTTTACCAACTTTTGAAGTTCTGAAAAAGAACTCTCCCTCCTTATCCTAGTGTTCAGTTACAGAGACTTACTAAGGTTTGGTTTTTAGGTAAGAAGTTAGTTCTAATTAGTCGTGTAATTTATGTACTCACATCGATAAAGGTTGAAAATGGGCTTGTCCTCTTTAGGGCTTTCTTATAATGTTCCTAAATTTTCATTTGAATATGATAACTTGATGCTAGTAGAAACTGCTGCTGAAGTGTATTTGAGGGAAGGGGATGAGTTTTTAGGTTTGGGTGATTTGGTTCAGGCTTCTGAGAAGTATTATAAGGCTGCTGAGGAGGCAATAAAACTTCTAGCGATAAAACATCAAATTCCTGTTCTCAAAGACCTTAGAAAGATTGACAGGTGGAGGGCGGATTTACTCTTCTTAGCTGTAAAGCAGCTTTCGTTATACTATAAAGATTTGAGTGACATCTGGAAATCCGCCTGGATACTTCATGTGGAAGGGTTTCATGAAACCAGATTAAATAGGCATGAATTATTGTTCTATGTTAATCACGTTAAAAAACTAAGTAGAATAATAGCTACTGATTAAACCACCAAGTGTATACAAAATTGTTCATTACTTACAACATACAAAGTTATCCATAACTAGTATCTTATCCTGTTAAACCTATATGAATAGCTAAACATGTCGAGTCCACTGCAAGCTGTTTCTAGTTGAGCTGATATCTGAAGTTAGTCCACAAGTAAAGCTGATAAGGAAAACTTCTGAACATAAAAATACAATCGATAAAAAATTTTTTATTAATACCTGTCCTTCCCTTATCTTCTCCTTATCAAGAGTATGATTGCTACAATTACAATTACTATTATTACCACTATTATTACTGGAATCACGGGAAATCCTGAACTCGTTGAAGGTTTTGTGGAACTACTCTGTGGAGTAGTAGTAATAGTTGAAGTGGAAGTTGTTGTTGTGGCACTGCTAGTTGTTGTACTACTGGTTGAGCTAGTTGTAGTAGAAGTCGTCGTACTAGTTGTTGTACTAGTTGATGTACTGGTTCCAGTGGTTACAGGCAATTGATGTGTGTAAAATTCTATCATTGTTCTGTTGCTCACTCCATTATAGTTTGCAACTAATGTTAAATTATATGTTCCCGTGTTGGTAGGTTTGAATACTACAGAGTAGTTACCATTACCTAATGACTCAACTGTTACCATATTACCATTAATATACGCAGTTACTGAGACGTTGTTCATAACCATTCCGCTAACTTTTACAGTAAAGTTAAACTCTATTGTTGAACCAACTGTAATGTTCTTTGCCAACTCATAACCTGTTTTGGTTAAGACCAGTGAGGTTTGTGTGCCATTAACTAAAACCACTGATGGAGTAATGCTCACGACTATGGGCTTTAAGTATATTGTCAGTTCTCCCTGTTGTGTAACGTTGAGTACTGTTGAATTTGATAAATAGCCGTTTGCTTTAACATATATTTCCACTTGAGTACCCTGCGGTAATTGAAGAGCAGTTAAACCTGTTGAATTTGTCTGCAAAGTAGTAATAAGGGACTTGGTGGTCATGTTATATACATCTATTGTAGCCCCTTGAATTGGAGAGCCATTCACGGAGACCACTTTAAGGGTAGTAGTAACCAAGCTAATCTTACTAGATTCACTCAAGTTAACTACGGCATTACCATAAGGTCCTGTGACTTTAACTATTCCACTACTGAACTGAGGTAATTTTAGCATTATTGAGCTGTTGGAATAGCTCCACTGAGTATTTGTACCATAGACTGAGGGACTGTAGGGGGTTCCTAAAATTACATAATTACCTCCTGAGGTGTTAGTGAGTATGTATGTCTGTTCTTTTCCGTTAGTCAATACAGTTACGTTATATACATTCTGGAAAGAGAACGGATAGTTTATTTGTAGATAAGTATTTCCTGATATATTCTCAACAAATGCGCTTATTCCTCCTTGTCCAAAGTATTTAACTGGAGATGGTAATGAAGAAGGTATGCCATAACTCACGTTAATAAGTACTATACCGTAGACATAAGAGTTAGGAATTTCTGTACCGTTTACAAACCCTGCGAAGACAGAGTAATAATATGCGTAGTAAAGCCCCTGAGATATATTCTGTGGTACTATTATTAACAACTTATTACCTGGGCTTGGAAAAACGTAAGAGGTCTCCCAGTAGTTATTTGCTAAGTTGGTTATGAACCCTTGAGAGATCAAGCTAAGGTTTTGGACTTGTGGTGAGTAGGAATAGAAGAGACTGTAGACCTTTCCAGGATTAGCGTTGATAGTAATTAAAGTTGGTGTGCCATTTAAGTACATAATACCATTAATCGCGTTCTGAACAGTTGTGACATTTACATTAACTGTCTCGCTATTAGCAGAAATTGTGTGCAAACCGGTGCTTAGTTGAAGTGAAATTGGTTTGTACGAGTATGGTGGTAGAGTGAGAGTTGTATAAAGGGAGGAATCTACATAGACTGGAATGGTAGCTTGAGTACTTCTACTATTTATTACATAAAAAGTAAATGTTGCCTGGTTTGTTGTGGTAAACACTGGAATAGTGGGTGGAGAGGAGGCTAATGGGTTTAACAGATTATTTGGTGCAATATAGACTCCCGCGTTAGAATTCGTTGTCTGATTACCAGCAGTAGTCTGTGAGGTGAATAGGAATGTATTCAGGCATAAGGAGAGGAGTATTAGACCTACAATACTTACACTTTTTACGGTTTTCATGTTGACACTACAGTAACAAACTGAGTAAATAAAATTTCTCCGATGACTACATTGGTATATGAAAACATGAGTTTCGATATACTAGAGTAAATTTAGTATGTAGTTACAAAAGAATGTTATAGTCCTTGATATTTATAAAGGGATTTAGCTAAGGTTATAGAAGATAGCTAGAAATTTATAAAATAAAAGGTGTTATAAAAAACTGAAATATACAGCAAACTAATAGTACTTTATCTCGCCGAGGTATTTACTAGTGGATTTCATTTATCCATTATGTAGTCAGTTCCACCATAAATTTTACACTCCGTCTGTACTTAATTCTCTTTTGGCTGTGGAAATTACACAACTAAAAATATTTTCTAATGGAAAAGTTAACGTTGATTAGGAATATAGTGATATAATAGACTTGACTGAATATTTTATCTATTTTAAATATCGGTAAATGTCTAAGGAATCTAAGCCTCTTCTTTATATGCCCTATTAGCTATATGGTTAATCAATTTCGAAGGGAATTTGGAAGTCTAAAGGGTGTTCTTTCACTTGGTTTCTGAATTATCTAGCTTACCCTAAGTGGACGCTTATAACATAGAATTTATAACTCTTCTAAAATAGATTTAAAATAATTATAACATAGATTTTAACACATATACTATTGTATACATGTGTATAAAAGAGTTTTTAAACTATTTTCCCTGATGTTTTTCCTTGAAAGTGAAAAGTATGAATAAACTCGTAGGTCTTCTTGTATCCTCTCTATTCCTAGCTTCAATATTAATTGGAATAGCTCCAGCAATAACAACGACAGCACTAACTCCACCAGTGTCTGCAGGCGGAATACAGGCTTACCTATTAACAGGTTCCGGAGCTCCAGCTTCCGGATTAGTATTATTTGTAGTAAATGTGTCCAACATCCAAGTCTCTAGTTCAAATGTCACAAACGTAATATCCACAGTAGTATCCAACATTCAAATAAATGCTAAAACAGAAAACGCTCAGACAGGTGCTACAACGGGTTCAGTGACGGTTAGATTCCCAACCAGTGGTTACAACGCATATTATGATTCTGTAGATAAAGTAGTGTTTGTTGTAGTTAGTTTCCTATATCCATATACTACGACCTCTGTTAATATACCATTAAGCTACCTATCTAAATATTTACCAGGTCTACTAACTGCTCAACCATATGACGAGACTGGTGCGCAAGTTACTTCAGTTAGCTCAACTCCTTTTGGTAGTTTAATTGACACTTCTACTGGTCAACAAATTTTAGGAACCAATCCAGTCTTGACAAGTTATAACAGTTATACAACACAAGCTAATACAAACATGCAAGAAGGAGTAGTTTCTGGGACATTGACTTCCTTTACACTAGGTGGTCAAAGCTTCAGTGGTTCTACAGTACCTGTAATATTATATGCACCATTCATATTCTCTAACAGTCCATACCAGGCTGGATTATATAACCCAATGCAAGTAAATGGTAACTTAGGTTCATTATCATCTGAAGCATACTATCATCCTGTAATATGGGGAAGAGCTCTAATCAATACAACATTAATTGATACATATGCGTCTGGTTCAGTTCCATTCACATTCCAGCTGAACTACTCAGTACCTGGTCCACTAACAATAAATATGGCTCAATTAGCATGGATTGCATCTATAAACAATTTACCTACAAGCTTTACCTACTTATCATATAAATTCTCTAATGGTTACGAGAGTTTCTTAGGTATAATATCTAACAGCACTCAATTAACTGCAGGTGCACTAACTATAAATCCATCAGGTAATTTCACTATAAATGGCAAGAAGTTCTACGTATACTTACTAGTAGTAGGGAGTACAAACTCAACAACTCCAGTTGAATATGTCACTAAATTAGTAGTCGAATATCCAAGCTCTACTAATTTCTTACCACAGGGTGTAACTGTTACTACAAGTTCTAACAAATATACCTTACCAGTATATGAGATAGGTGGTCCAGCTGGAACAACAATTACACTAACAGGTAATTGGTACAGTACTCCTTACACTGTCCAAATAACTGTTGGCTCTACCCCGACTTTAACCAATTACGTATCTCAGATATTATTGAAAGCCGTTGCATATGAAGGTATTAATGTCTCAACTACACAGTCGCCTTATTATTCCACTGCAATATTAAGTACACCACCATCTGAGATTAGTATAACTGGTTCTTCGACTATAACTGCCCAAGGAAAATTAACTGCAACTTCTGCATCTGCCACAGTAAATCTATTAACTAATGCAACCTTAACTTATGAGAATATACCTCTAACACAATATAGTTTTAATGGAATTATTGTAACTCCAGGTTATGCTGCAATAAATGGTACTACAGCTATGGCTTATGTGATAGGCGCACTTTATAACAAGACTTCTGACTACGTATTATCCTTTGCTGGTTCTCAGGAGCCAATGCAAGTCATGAATAATAATTTGACCGAGGTTACCACACTAGCTCCGTTTGGTTTAACTTTATTAGCGCCATCAGTACCAGCGACAGAGACTGGTACATCACCACTACAGTTAGAATTCTTCACTGTTCCATCCACATCTTATATAGCCTTAGTTGACTTTGGATTGTGGGGTAACTTAACTAGCGTAACAGTGTCTGCTTACGACACCGTCAACAATAAATTAAGTGTAAATCTAGGTTACTTCTATGGAATCGTTATACCTCCAAGTATTTCGACAGCACCATATAATTATCAGAACTTCATCTGTCCAAACAACTATGTTACCGTGACAATATATGATCCTGATGCAGTCTTAGATCCATATCCATCTGGAAGCTTTACTACATCCTCATTGCCATTAAAGTATGGTAATATGAATATAACAGGTGCTGTAATATTCCCAGGAAGCAGTGTATATAACCCATCTGGTGTGTTTGGTTATAGCAACTTCAATAAGGGTGCTGCAGTGACAACGTTCACTTATACTGCCCAATCCGGTCCATTCTCTCCTGTAGCATTGACAGGCAATACCAACTATCTATCCCAGTACGCTGATAATAACCCAACTGATAATTATTACTTCATACAGACTGTTAATGGAATGCCCGTATTGATGGGTGGTTTATCAATAGTTGCCTCCCCAGTTTCTGCTTCATTACCATCATCTACTTCAAGCCCTGGATTTATGTATCTATTACCAAGTGCAGCTCAAGTACCATCACCTTTACCAGGTATGGCAACTCCTAACTATAATTTGAACATATACATTACTTACAAAATAGATGGTGCTACGGTAGGTAATAATATGATTAATGGATTATATGTCGCGTCTCAGAACACTCTAATATATGTAGTTCCAAATGGAAGCTTTGTCGGTTCAAATATCAAATTGACATATACAACAACAGACTACGCTGTTTTACATTACTTCTACTCAACAGGACAGTATAAAGTATTCAAAACAGTTAGTGTACCTAATGTAACTGCAAACTTATACTTCCCATCTTCCACAACTCCATTATACCAGCTAAGTGTACCACTGTACTTGAGTGAACCCTACTACGGTAGCCCATTACCAACCTATATAGGACTAGGCACAAATGGTACTTCACTATGGAATTCACCCAACTACGTGTTATTTGGTGTATCTGCAGTCCAGCAGTACCTAGGTTTCATAAAGAGTATCTCAGTAACATTGAGTAATGGTACTACTGTAGTTATACCTCTAACGACCAGCAATATGCAGACTTTATTCCCACAGCTAGTTGGACAAGAATTGCAGGCATGCAATGGTACATTCCAGTTTGGAATAAGTATAACCGGATTAGAGAAATTACTAAATCTAAATGTACAGCAGTTGAATAATAGCATATTAAGTGTAACTTACCATGATTACGTAACTGGCGAAACTCTAACAGCAACAACAAAGTTGGTTGCTCTATCGACATTAAGCTTAGTAGCCAAGGGTGCTGGTGTCGTAGAGTTCTTACTAACTGCTTATCCATACACAGGTAACATAACTTTTGCCCCACCATGGTTCATAGCTGAAAATGTCGTAAAGCAGCCTTTCATGACCTACAGTGATTTACAGTTTGCTAAAACTAATCCAAGCGCTATATTATCATTAAGTACAGTGAATATTACTGTAGTTGGATTAGGTGGAAAAGCCTCTGTTTACTATAATTCCACCAGTGGACAGACTGTAATAACTAACATATATGGACAGACTGTTGCAACATTATCTGGAAACGTATTGCCCACATTAACTGAACTAGCTGCGGGTAATGGCACATTTACTGGAAGTTTACAATTTACTATAGTTCCAAACAATACTGTTGTCCAAATACCTAGTTCGTTAACTAAGACTTCATTTGCAGTTTACACCAATGGTAGTTTAGCAATTGTTTTGAACGGTAAGGCATACTCTTTAGGACCAGCTGGCTTGTTCCTATTACCATTTGTAACCTATACTGGTTCGGCTATAGGTGCTAATGCTACTGCAATTATAACTGTCTCTGACGGTGTAGGAACTTCAACTACTCAAGTTCCAATAACTGCTGAGAACTTCACTCCAATTAGGTTAGCTCCATTCCAGGTTCCTGCTCAAGTTCCACTACCAAATGCTCCAAAGCTGAAGTATGAGTATAATGGCTCTATAGTAATTACTCCACAGCAGCAAGTTTTGAAGATATATGTAACTAGCATATTACCATATCCACAAGAATTCCAGATACAGGCTTTCGTCTATGAAGCCTCCCAGTTCAATGTACATACTGGAAGTCCAACTGCTGCACCAGTGTACTTCTCTTACTCTGCTGTAAGAGCCTATCCAGCATTAGGTATAGGCACTAGTGTACCAAACTTACTAGTGTATGTACAATTACAGGGAATATCTAACTTACCTGCTGGTAAATATGTTATAGTATTAAGCGCAGTACCATTTGCAGGCGGTCCAGTGCTATCTGAATATCCAGCACAATTAATATTCACAAACGTAACATTAACTCAATGATGGGAAAAATGTTTTTAAGTAAATCCTTTTTTAAATTTTTCTCAATTTATAACATATCGGGTGTATGTGTATGAATAAGAACTTAGCTATATTAACTCCCATTGTATTATTGAGCTTAGTTTTAGCTCCAATAGCAATTTCAGCTGTAACTATAAATGGAATAACTTTTTACAGTCCAGTGCCCAACCAGACTTACAAATATGGTCAACAATTAGTGCTTAGCATACAGTCACAACCTAATGCCTTAGTTACACTATACGTATATGACCCTAAGGGCAATGTAGTATACAACAACGTTTATCAAACTAACTCAAGTGGAGGTTTAACGGCTACTATTGCCACATTCGGATCTACTCCTGGATTTACTACCGTAGGAACTTATACCGTCAGCTTGTCCGTTCAGGG
Organism: Sulfolobus acidocaldarius DSM 639; assembly: GCF_000012285.1. NCBI lineage: Archaea > Thermoproteati > Thermoproteota > Thermoprotei > Sulfolobales > Sulfolobaceae > Sulfolobus > Sulfolobus acidocaldarius. The sequence goes on along the minus strand of NC_007181.1, from coordinate 2,199,491 downwards.
AACAACATCTGAGAGCGCATCTGTGAATGTGCAATATGTGCCATTAACCTCGACGATAACAGCAACAGTAGTAAATCAGGAAGGCTCCCCATTAGCTGGGGCAACAGTACAGCTCTACAATACGACTTCAGGTTCAAATACTCTAGTAGCTACTCAGACTACTAACTCGCAAGGTGTTGCTACTTTTACTGTATTATCGTTCCCAGGAGTTACCCAGACATTTAAGTTAGTAGCTTCGCTTCAAGGGTATGCTGCTAGTACTGCTTCAGTGAGTATAACTGGTCAGCAAAATGCTAGTGTGACAATTACACTTGTTCCTGCCGTAGTAACTATAGCTCCAATGTATGTGATACAGAATGGTACTGTAATTGGCAGTGGTCCGTCCTTATCTAGTATTGTGGTATATCAAGGTCTCCCAGCGTATATATTAGCTCAGGTATCCTTTGCAGGTCAGCGAGTTACAACTGCTCCAGTCTCAGCTCAGGTGTACTATCCTAATGGAACACAAACAGTGAAAGCCTCAGTAATTACCTCTGGTAAGTATGCCGGTATGTATAATATAACAATTATGCCTCCAACAGAGTCTGTTCAGAACTATGTGTTCCAGCTCTTGATTGTTGCCAACTATACAACTTCTTCCGGTCAAACATTATCTACAAAGTATTTAATGAGTGTACAAGCTAACCAGAACCTCCAGGCTTTGGTGAATAAGGAGATAAGTAGTTTAGTGCAAAATATAACTAACCTAGAGAAGACGGTAAACAACTTACAGACTCAGATATCAACTCTTAACAGCTCTCTAAGCTCATTATCGCAAAGGATCACCAGTTTGCAGAACACCTTAGCCTCACTAAATTCAACTATAAGCTCCTTGAGTGGTACTGCTAGTTCATTAAGTAGTCAGTTAAATGCATTACAAGGTAAGATCAGTAGCTTAAATAGTAGTATAACCAATTTGAGTGGTCAGTTAAACAGCCTACAGAGTAAAGTAAATAGTTTAACACCATTAGTGTACGGCGGTATCATAGCTGGTATAATAGGCTTGATAGTTGCAATAGTTGCAATAGTTTTGGTTTATAGGAAGATAAGTTAAAAAGATATTATTTTTTTACGTATTACTTTTTTTATTTTTTGTGATTTTTCTCAAGTCGCATATTTTAGGTCGTAAATCATTTCTGTCAGGTAAAATGCTCGTTTTAATTTCTGCGAGTAAGACTCTTATCACTTTACTTTCTAATTGAAAAACAATATAGGTTATGATAGTAAACTATACTTATGGATGAAAGAGACGAGATCTTAGTTAAGTTGAAAGAAGCAGTAGACAAGTTTGCATCTAATGAGAAATCTTACCTATTAATACCAGAGGTTAAGACTAATTTGGGTTATTCACTTTCAAATGCTAAGGACATAAGCGATGTGGCAGCTATTCCTGGAAGACTTACAGTGGCATTTAACAGGGTAATCTATTGTTTACCTCCATCCTTTGGTGCCTCTGACCATATAGCAAGAGTGATATTAACGTCTATGAAGTACGATAGCGAGAAGAGGAGTGCCATAAACCTGAAATACTACAGAGAGATTGTGGATAATTTACCTAATGATCAGGTTTTCATTTTTAGCAGGAGAGAGGAACCTGCAGAACAGAAGACGAAGGAGAGGAAAACAATGAACTATATGGTTGAATTGGCTTTTAATACGCTAAAGAGGATACCTAATTACATTGTTGATCTGGGTGATTTCGGCAAAGAGCCAGGAATTTTCGTAATAGATAATGATCCTATGAAAGTAGTAGAGAAAAGCCTAAAGCTACTGGACTTCTTGAACAACTAGATTTCAAACCTGGGTAACTGTTTTCTCTCCTTTACTTTTTATAGCCTCTTCCACTAAAGCCATGCATTTCTCGAGATCAGTAATAAGTTGGTTTAAAACTTTATCATCAATCTTTTTCCTGTTGATATGCACAGTTAGTCCAATATTGAATAGTAGATCAATAACTCTCCTCTTCAGAGGATCTCTTGTAAAGAGGGACTCGATCTCTATCTTAATTTCCTCAACTTTTTTTACTCCTTTATCTGTGAGGCTGTATATCTTTTTACCGTCCCTCTCTTGTATTATTATGTATCCATCCCTTGCTAGACTCCTGAGTACAGGATAAATTGAGCCAGTACTAGGTCTGTAAAATCCTTCTGCCTTAGTCTCTATACTCTTTATGATCTCGTATAGGTACATGGGTTTTTCAGCTAATGAACTTAAAACTAAAAGCCTTAGTGTTCCTCTTCTTACCCTATCTGATACTATCTTTTTCATACTCATATTTGTTAATTTACCACTTTAGATTTAAAAACTGTCTTTTCAATTAAACGATATAACTATCCTAAATTGAAATTAAATATTAAAAACGATTTTAGCCTTGTCATTTAGATGATAGTCTGGTGAAGAGCAAATATACTTTCAGCTGTGGTCCTGAACTCACCTAATCGTTAGTGCTCGGCGTCATCATCAGAATAGGAGAGGTCTTCATCTTAATCTGGCTCTTCCCACATCATCATCAGTATTAACCGTTTCGCTCATCACTCGCTCGGGTGGAACGTCTTCATTCACTTTAATTTTAATTTCCCCTATCTAAATATTTAATGATGCTATTAGATGAAATGATTGATGAGTTAAGGCATTCATTAAAAGGTAAGAAAGTTGTAAATAATTGCATTGGTGTGGCTTACACTTCAGTTATGCTAAGTGATGGTTCTTTAGGAATTTCCCACACTATTACTGAAGGTGAAAACTCGCTCTGTGGTGAGGTTTTTGGTAACGACGCAGTAAGCTTAGTTGAAAGCTTAAAGAACTCACCTATAGAGAGGTCAGTGTCTGTTGCAATACTGAACAGTGTGGGAAATATTGAAGGCTATGAGAATGGTGATCCTATAGATGTATTAGAAGGGAATAAGCTCTGTGTGTTTGGCTACTCGCCAGGAACAGTTACAAATAGGTTTGTATCCGTAACTATATATGACTTCTGGAATCCTCCCCAGAGATCCTTTGATAATGTTACAGTGAAGCCCTTCTCGTCATTTACCTCAGAGACATGTGATAGTACTGTAATATTCGGTTCAGCTCTTGTAGCGGGAAATATTGAGAAGATTTTAGCCTCCATATCAACTGATCATCTCATCTTAAGTGGTATATCATCTGTCTACGCCCCTATTACCCTGAAGAAATACGGATTTGACTATATCGGAAAAGTGATCGCTGTGGACAAGATAAAGGCACTAAGAGTAGTGTGCGAAGGAGGACTAGCAAAGCATCTGTCTAGATTTACTAAGAAAATTTACGTGAAGTTATAGGCTCTAATCAGCAGAGTCGTCTGTACCCACTGAGAACTCGCACTACTTATAGTTCACTCTGTACTTCATCAATTTTCACGCACTTTCCCTTATATACTACAGCATCCTTATCCTCGCAACTTATCTCCTTCATAACCTCAACTCTAATGTCATCCTTGATCTCCTCTCTGCTCTTTATTAACTCATTAATCTTCAAATAAGCTATGGCAACTCTTGGAATTACTCTAATGTCATTTCCGCCTATTGTATAACTTGCCTCCATAGCCTTTTTTGCCTCTAAGAGGTAAGTTTCATCATTGTTCACTGACCACAGCTGAGAGAGAAATATTGCTGTTTCTGAATTGGATATTGGTTCATAGAATTCCTCTTTGGTTACCTCGTCCAATGGTTTTATGTCTCTAAATCCTAAATCGCCTTTCAGATTGTCTTTGATGTAAGTGTAAACTTTCATAGCCAAGTCAAGGTACTTTTGATCCCAAGTCTTCTTATATACTCTCAGTAGAGCTTGTCCTACTAATGCCTGATCTATAAGTAGCCCATTTACCTCTTTTCTTATACTTCTGTAAACACTCCCGTCACTGTTTATTCTCTCAAGGAGCTTTGATATCACATCGTCGTTGAATAGACCTAGTATTGTTGATATTGCTAAAGTTGATGTGTAGTAATGCTCTACATCAGGTTTCTTTCCAGTTAAAACATACTCTGCAAATGGGTCTAATGGTAAGGCTCTTTCAAGCACTTTCTCATACTCTTTGTGGATTTTAGCGTAAAACCTTAGAAACTGTGCTCCTCTAAAGTCTAACTGACCGCCGTCTAATGCGTAGTTGACAACCTCATAGAAATCAGCAGTGTTTATTTCTCTTGTTGTGGTAATTTTATCTATTTTGAATCCCTTTATTTTGTTTCTGTTGTCATAGATCTCTCTTAACTTAGCTTGTATGTAGTCAATGTTCTCTGACTCTATAATACCTATGAGTTCACCACTTGTATTTATTATACCTATTGAGGGTACAACTCCCCTGCTAAATCTAACTGTGTAAAAGAGGTATTCATTGGCATTCGCCCTTAAAAAATAATATTTCTGAGAGATTGTCAATTTCAAAATTTTATTATATAAATCCTCACAGTTTGTACAGTTTTCAGTCTCAAAGAAGAATGCGATAAGTTTATCATAAAATTTGGCATCGTTAATCATATTCTTTTGTATCATAAGTACCTTAATGTCCGTCTTACTTTAATGTCTTTTCGTTCTATCTGAATAGCTATGTGAAGATGCGACAGTGGATAAAATAAAAATTTACGATTCTATACACAACATTACATTATATTATCTAGTTAAATCTGAGTCAAATTCTAGTTTTCTAACCATACCCTTGAGTACATTGTAAAGTATACAACTCCTTAATCTTACTAAACTAATGTAAATATCTTTGGCACTCTCTAACATCTTAATTGTTTAATGCTTTGTAAGCTTCTCCAGTGGCAATATTTCTACCCTCCTTTTTTACGACAGAAATATCAGGATTTTTAGGTCAGGAAGTTCACAATTTATCTTTAATTAAGATCCGTTAATTTTAACCCTTCTACTCTAACTCTAAATCCAGTAACCTATGTTCTAAACCAAGCCGTTACATCTATCTTCAAAATTTTTATGTCCTTCATGTGTTCCCTTCGAGAGCCTGCTATCCTCGATAAGTTAGTTATTATAATTCGTGGTCGTATATGCGTCAAATAGATTATTGGATTTGAGTTTTTGGTAAAACTTTTATTACTCTGGGAGAAAGTTCCATTATGAGCAGACCTCAGACCAAGTGGAACTGTGGATTATGTGGAAAGCCAATCTATTGGGACGAACTATTTACCTTTATGTCAAACAAGGCAGTAGTTCATTATACGTGTTTTAAGGAAAAAGCTTCTAGCACCAGTAAAGTAGATAAAGATGTAATGAAAGTGATTCTAGACTCTCTTGAAGACGAGCTTAATAAGATAGTTGTATATAAGCAGAGGCTATCTAAGGTTAACGATGAGGAGATAAAGAAAGTTCTCGATCAGACAGAAAAAGACGCAGAGAAGAATGCCGCTTTATTTACGAGACTGGTGGAAAAGATGAGTAACGTTTTAGGTTAAAATTATAGAGTGATTTTTTAAATATTTACTTATAATACTGATAGCTGAATCTCTTTACATGGTTCCCCCATCAAAACATCAAAGCCATTTTATTTTGTAAGTACAATTATATATTAAATGAAAATTAAGCTTGTGTCATATTCAAAAGACGGAGAGAGGATTGTAGCGATAGCAGCTAAGATGAGTAGGTCAAGGAAGGGCTGGGACTACCACGAGAAGGAGATGACTGATGACGAAATCGAGACGTGGATTAGAGACTCCATTACACACGGGTATTGGTCAGTGCTGGAGCACAGTGTATATACATTCTCTATTGAGGGTATATCACGTGTTGCTTCCCATCAACTAGTTAGGCATAGAATTGCCTCTTACACTCAGATGTCTCACCGTTTTGCTAAGCCTGTGGACAAGTACTATAAGCCCATCACTCCGCCCAGCATAGAGAAGAGGGGGAAAGAAGTAGTGGACAAGGCTTATCAAGACGCTTATAACTACTTTTATCAACTCCTAGAGAAAGGTGTGCCAGAAGAAGACGCTAGGTATGTGTTGCCCAATGGAGTGAACACTAACATTGTGGTCACAATGAATGCAAGGGAGTTATACAACTTCTTTGGGTTAAGGCTGTGCTCTAGGGCACAGTGGGAGATCAGAGCCATAGCATGGAAGATGCTAGATGAGGTTAAGAGAGTGCACCCTAGGCTCTTCAAATACGCTGGACCAAACTGTATAATACATGAGAACTTCATAAGGGAGAACCCCATTACCTTAGACGATATAGACAACACTGTTTTCATCTCTCAGAGGTGCATAGAGGGAGTAACAAGAGAGGGTATACCAAAATGTGTGAAGAATGCAAGAAGTATACTTGTTAGTGAAGATGGGGTAGTCATGGGCAAATAATACTAAACAGTTTTATTATGCTTTTTTTATTAAACTATTTTTTGTAATAAACATTAATCGTGCATAGTTTTAGTTTATTAGTCTTTTGGATTGAAACTATATCAGCATCCCCGTCTAGTAATTTATATCCTGTTCAATAGAATCCGTAAATAAATTGTCATTTTCACCGCAGAATATTCCAATTTTTCCATTCTAATTATCATTAGGAAACTATTTTAGGATAGTGTTATGAATACTACTTATGGCTCTCACTCAAGCAATTCTAGCATTTGGACTTCCATCAGTATTATTATTCGTAGTAGGGTATGGGACTTACAGAATACTGTATATTGCATTACAGGGACAATATAATCCTGTGAAGGTCAGCAGATTCGAGGCGGGAAATATACCATTTGGTGAGGGTAGACTATGGTTCCCCCTACAATACTATGGCTATCTTCTCATTTACACATCTATTGAGCCAATAGTTGTTATATTATTTTCATTAGCTCAAGCATATTATTATACCTCAACAACACTTTTCACTAATCTTCTGATCATAGCATTAGTCTCTATAGCATTACTTTACCCTGTCTTGTACTATGCTATAAAGCAGATTAACGTAATTCAGTACTGGATAGTGAGGAGGTGAATGGGATGAGTGCTCCTAATGATAATCTTGCAAAGATCATACAAGACCTGAATTCTAAGTTCAAGGTAAATGGAAAGGTGGAAGGGACAAACAGGGCTACAATTATAGTTGATAAGTCACAGATATTGGAGATCGCAAATTATCTTAAGCAGATAGGATTTGACCATGTGAAGGCTGTAACAGGTATAGATTATCCTGAGACAGAGGAATTTGAAGTGGTATACCATATTTCGTCCTATTCAGATCTGGCATTGGCAAAGGTTATTGTAGCCTTGAGAGAGAAGACAAGTTATAAGGATCCTGTATTTCCATCTCTCTTCAAGGTATGGGAGAGTGTTTGGACTGGAGAGAGAGAAACATATGAGATGTTAGGCATAGTGTTTGAGGGTCATCCTGAATTACGGAGAATGTTTTTAGACGAAGATTTCGAAGGTGTATATCCCTTGAGGAAGAGTTATAAATTAAAACAGGAGGGTGTCTTTGTTGACAAGCCAGCTTGAACCATCTTTTGGAGTAGAAATCATCCCTGTAGAAGGAGAGTTAAATGTTGGACCTCAGCATCCTGGATCCGGACATATGAGGATTTACGTGAAACTTAATGGTGATATAATTGAAGATGTTGACTTAGATGTGGGATATGTCCACAGGTCTGTGGAAAAGCTAAGTGAAGTCAGAAACTACATGCACCTTATACCTTTGATAGAGAGACCTGCCATACTGGATTCTATACATATGAATCTAGGATATATAATGGCTGTTGAGAAAATATTAAACGTAGACGTTCCAGAGAGGGCACAGTATTTAAGGACTTTGGTAGCAGAAGTGAATAGAATTGCTAGCCACCTCTACGGCATGGGTATATTGGCAATATTCTTAGGTCATTCAACAGGTTTCATGTGGGGATTTGGAGATAGAGAGGTATGGGTTGAAATTCTCCAGGCTATTACAGGTGCTAGGGTAACAAACTCTTACATAATACCTGGTGGTGTGAGAAGAGATCTCACCCCTGCTATAAAGGAAATGATAGAGAAGGCAATAGTGTATCAGAGGAAGAAAATACAGGACTGGTACAAGATTCTCGTGAACAACCCTAATATTAGGGCTAGATTAGAGAATGTCGGTGTGATGAGCAAGGAGAATGCGATAAAATGGGGAGCAGTGGGACCAAACTTGAGAGCGTCTGGAGTATACTATGATGTCAGGAAGATTGAGCCTTATGGCGCATATGATAAGGTGGATTTTGAAATACCAATGTATAAGGAGGGAGATGCATATGCTAGGACATTGGTTAGGTTCGAAGAAATGGAGCAGAGTATGAGGATATTAGAGCAGGTTATTAAGCAGATACCTGATGGTAACATTTTAAGCGATAGATTCTTTAAGCAAATTCCACCTGTTAGACTTAAGAAATGGTGGGAGGGTCAGAGAAGAGTGGTATTTCCAGGTTATTACGCCTCTTTTAGACCTCCTAAGGGTGAGGCAATTAGTAGAGTCGAAGCTGGAAGAGGTGAATTAGCTTACTATATCATAAGTGATGGCTCTCCCAAGCCCTATAGGCTTAGGATGATTACACCTTCATACAGGCTTATCTATGTTTTCAAAGAGTTGTGCAAAGGAGCTAGATACGCCGATTTAGTTGCGATTTATGGTAGTTTAGACTACTTCCCTCCGGAGGCTGATAGGTAATGAGTCTGTTACAAGCTCTCCAATATTATTTCTTTTACCCTTCATTTTTTGGAGTTATAATATTCCCAGGATTGATATTTACGGTGATAATTTTACTACTCACCATTTGGTTTGAGAGGAAGATTGCTGCAATTGTGCAGATGAGAGTTGGTCCACTATATGTATCTAAAAGAGTTGGTGGTATCTTACAATTGGTTGCTGATGCAATAAGACTAGCATTCTCAGAGATTATAGTGCCCAGAGATGTGAACGCGGTATTGTTTGGTCTAGTCCCAATAGCTGTTCTAGTATTTTCAATATTACCATTGGCTGTTATACCATTCTCTGCAATACCTGCATCAGGCTCAATTCTATCCTCTTACTTCCATGCATTCTATGATCCTTCAATAGGAAAGGGAGTTTTCGTGGGATTCTTTGTAAACTATAACATGATTTTAGCTTTAGGTATCCTAGCCATAGTCCCAGTCTTCATACTTTTACAGGCTTGGGTTACAAATAATAGGTTTGCAATAGTTGGAGCAGTTAGAGAAGCTTTACTTTCTGTCTCCTATGATGTGTTAATTGTTATATCTGTTGTGGCAATAGCTATTGAGTACCACACTTTGGATATGGCTAAAGTTGTTGAGACGGGAATTCCTGGCGCTATAGCTAACCCACTAGCTGCATTTGTGTTCTTTATCGGCATGATCATGGGAACAGGTAGGTTTCCGTTTGAGATTGTAGAGGCTGAGAGTGAGTTAGTTATAGGTCCTGCCACAGAATATAGTGGTTTTCTCTTCATATTATCAATGGGAGGAAGTTATATAGAGACCTTTGCTCTCTCATATATCTTCTCTAACTTATTCCTAAACGGTTGGTTACCATTTGGAGGTCTGCTAGGTGCTCTCATGGTTTCCATAAAATCAATAATAGTACTTTGGTTCTCGGTATTTTTGAGGAGTGTTTATGGAAGATACAGGATAGATCAGGCTCTTAAGATATCTTGGAAATATATTCTCCCAATCGCATTTGCATCCTTAATTTTAGGTATAGTAGGTGGTTATTTATGGATCAGGTGAAAGAATATAAAAAAGATAATCCATTAAAGGCATTTGTAGACCATTTACAAGCAGTAGGCACTGGATTAAAGTATGCTGTTAGACCACAAAGGATTACCTTAAAGTATCCTGAGGAGGCTATAAGCCTTCCAACTGGATATAGGGGAATGATAAGGCTCTACAAGGATATATGTATTGGTTGTACTCTGTGTGCTCTTATATGTCCTGCAGACGCAATGAAAATGACTACTGAAGCAGGAAAGAAGTTACCAGTAATTAACTATGGTAGGTGTGTCTTCTGTGGTTTCTGTGTGGATGTATGTCCTGTAGACGCTTTAAGGGAGACTAGGGTTCATGACACCATATTCACAAATAGGAGAGATCTGGTATTCAGACCAGACAAATTTGACCAGGCTTATGATGAACCACCAGCAGAAAAGGTAGTTAGAAGAGTTAAACCTATAATAGATGAGAATAAGGGTATAAAATATGTCCCTGACGAGTGATTTTCAGCTGGCATTTCTATTACTTTTTTCAGTCTTCGCAATAGCGTCTTCATTACTAATTGTTAGACAGAAGAATGTGTTCTATTCAGCTGTAGCTTTGGGACTGCTAGGAGTATCGGTAGCAGTTATTATAGCGTTACTTAATCCAATAGCCTATTCATTTTACTCAGCTCTTCACCTGATACTTTATGTAGGCTCAGCAATAGTTTTCCTTTCAGTGTCGTTAGTTGTATTTAGAGGTTTAGAAGTAAAGGAAAGGAGAGTTGCTTGGGCTAGTATATTAGGTTTCATAACTGCATTGGTTGTCTTCTTTGCATTTATCCTAACCTTTGTAGAAAACACACCTACACCTTTACAAGCTCAAGTGTTTACTCTAAGTACATTCGCTAACACACTTCTCTCAGACTATTGGTTCCCGATTCTAATTTTAGTTATAGCTCTTGCAACTACACTTATTGAAGCCTTGTCTTTAGCTAGAGGTGGTAAGTAATGGAGTTCGGTTATATTGGTTTAATGGTTTCAGTAGTTCTAATCGGTATTTCAGTTTATGGTTTTCTAAATAGTAAAAATATAGTAAGAATATTTCTGTCATCAGAAATACTTGTAAATGCCTCAATCTTAATTGTTTTTTCCGTATCCTCATTAACTAATCAAGTCTATTTACCAATTTATTTTTCCCTTTTTGCGATTGGAATGGCTTTAGTGGAAATAGTGGTTGCATTCGCTGCGATCTTCCTCTATTACAAGAATAAAGGTTCTCTCGAGGTGGAGTAAAAATGATCACCCCCCTTATAATCTTCATTCTTTCTATTCTTATTGCGGTAATTTCTTTCTTCTTCAATAAGAAAGTCCTTGCAGGAATCCTGTCTATAATATCAATAGGTGTAAACATATATTTTGGTCTATCATATGGTTTATACTACTCGGTATTCATTCAGAATAACATAGGAAACTTCGGGTTCACAGTGAATGATCTCAACCTTGGCTTCGTGATAACAATACTAATAGTGACTCTAGTGACTGCCTATTATTCCCAAAGATACATGCAGAAGAAGTTCCATGAAATGGGTAAGGAGAACTGGGGTCTTTATTACGGCCTATACTCTCTCTTTGCTATTTCAATGCTTTACGTTGTAGTTTCTATTAACTTGCTAGAGTTGTATATATTCCTTGAAATAGCTCTAATAACCTCATTCCTATTGATCCTGTTGTATGGTTATGGAGACAGGAGAAGAATAAGCCTGATGTATTTCATATGGACCCATGTAGGAACAATACTCACTTTGACTTCTATTGTTGTTCTAGGTTTGACCACAGGTACTATGGATATTTATTCATCATATGGTGTACTAAACAATTACTCCGTAATCAATTACTCGTTGCTAATTTTCGTTATCGGAGTTATTGGTATGTTAGTTAAAGGAGCTATAGCTGGATTCAACATATGGTTGCCTTATGCCCACGGTGAAGCTCCTACTCCTATCTCCATTTTACTGAGTCCAAACATGGTAGGCTTAGGTATATTTACCGTTATGATTTACTTCTATCTATTCCCCTCACTCAGCTGGTTGGCGCCAATCTTCATTGGATGGGCTGTAATTACAATGATATATGGCGGATTAAATGCCATGGCTCAGAAAGACTTCAAGAGGTTTTTGGCTTACTCTAGTGTCTCTCAAATGGGATATATGTTACTCGGCGCATCTGTTGGTTTCTTTGTAGGTTTAAAAAGTAGCGTTCTGTCTTTACCGTTAGGTGTTATCGCTTCCATTTTGATTTATGTATCTCATGGCTTTGGAAAGGCAATACTTTTCGCCAGTGCGGGAGCAGCAATAACTGAACTAGAAGAGAGAAATATAGACAAATTAGGAGGCTTATATCTCATTTCACCTGCACATACAGGGCTCTCATTTATAGGTCTCTTAAACATCTTAGGCTTACCGCCATCTGTAGGTTTAGTAAGTGAGATACTTCTCTTACTGTCAGTTGGTCAGCTAGCAGGCACAATTAGTTTAGGCTGGTTAGTCTTGTTAGTTGCATTATTGATGATAGCCATTGGCATATCCTCAGGGTATGGTGGTTATCTTTTCAAGAAAGTTTACAGTGGTATCAAAGAGTTTAAAGTCAACATGGATTCAGCTATAGAGTACACTATTCCTATGGCGATATTGGCATTTTGTAGTGTAGTCTTCTTCTTTTTCCCTCAATTACTTGTACATTCACTGAATAATTTCTATGGGATAGGGAGTGTATTAGCATCTTCATCATATTATTTCTTTATTTTGGCGTTCCTTCCTGCTATAGGCTCATTAATTGCGCTAGTAACTCCCAAAAGCTTAAATCAAGATGTTAGGGGTGGTATTGTAGTAGGTTTAATAGGTATATCTTTGATTTTAGCTGTCCTAAATCTAATAAGGTCAATACACGCTCCCCTGTTTTACCCTAGTGAAACCTACACTACATTTAGTTACTTCTCATTTAGCTCTTCATTACTTCAGGCTATTCTAGGTGTCTTTGTTTCAGGTCTATCATTCTTTATAGCTCTATATAGTATAGGATACATGAAGGAGGATCATGTGCTAAGGAGATATTGGGGTTTCTTTGGGTTCTTCGTCACATCTATGCTTTCAGTTGTTTACTCAAACAATTTACTGTTATTCTTAGCAGGTTGGGAAGGCACGAGTCTGGCATCTTATGGATTAATCAGTTACTGGTTAGACGATAATGAGAGAAATGTTGTAGGCGACTTTGGAAGACGTATATTTGGTATAGAGTATTTGTCTACGCCCACTAACAGTGGAATAAGAGCCATGATATTCACCAGACTTGCTGATGTTGGCTTAGCAATAGGTCTAGGCTACTTATTATTCTTAACTTCTCTGGGTAATCCTTACTTTGGAAATATGGCATTATTTGATGGAGTGTTTAGAGTTATACCTCTCGTGTACGCCTTACCTTATGCTTGGCTTATACTTTTCTTCATAATGATAGGAGGAATAGGAAAGAGTGCTCAATTCCCCTTAACTCAATGGCTTCTAACAGCTATGACAGGTCCTACTCCAGTTAGTGCCCTTATACACGCAGCCACAATGGTAAACTTAGGAGCCATATTAACGTTCTTCCTGTATCCTTTCCTTGTGTACCCCAGTCCCCAAACAACACTTTTATCAGCTATTATGATGGGTGTTTCACTATTTACTGCGATTTACACTAGCACCAATGCTCTAGCATCGAATGAACAAAAGGTGATTTTAGCCTACTCCACAGCAGATCAGATATCCTTAATGATACTATCTTCTTCAACAGGTGCCTTTCTTGCTTCTGTCTTCAACAACTCAGTTTACTTAACTGCTGGAATACTAGTTGGACTAGTTCAGATGTTAGCCCATGGAACCTACAAGGCATTGCTATTTATGAATGCAGGTAGCGTAATACACTTCACAGAGAACAGATATACTGGAGTGTTCAGGTCTCTTTACAAGAGATTGCCTTCCATCTTTATTTTACAATTAATAGGAGCACTGAATTTAGCCAGTATACCTCCCTTAGTGGGCTTCTGGGCTCATAATGCCATAGGCGACCTAGTTAGTGATGCTGGGCTAATATATCTTTATATCTTAGTTGAATTCTTAGGAGGATTCTACATAGTTAGATACATAGTAAAAACGTTTTTGTGGGGTAAGGGAGAGGATGTTCATGAAGAAGGTCATATAGGTCTAACTATGGTTACTGCCGCTTCCATATTAGCCTTGGCATCTATAGTCTTAGGTGTCCTTTATTACTTCTTCCTACAGCCATTCTTTGGAAATCTAGGGCTGATCTACAGTGGATTTGATCTGCCCTCTTTGCTTGCTGCAGTTTTAGGCTTTATTTTAGCATTTGTAATTTACATGAGAGGAGTTGACTTCAGTAGAGTGGCAAAGCCTTTAGTAGATTTTCTGTATTATGGATGGTTTATTAATCCTGCGTTAGACGTGTTAGGTAACTCAGGCTATAGATTCGCTCAAGGTGTTTACAATAAGTTCGAATATGGTCTAGTCGATATGTCTCTTAATGTTAAGTTGCCAAGAAGCCTAGTTGGTGCTGGAGGTGTTCTTGTAAGTAAAACAAATACAGGTGTATTGAGGGACTATGTGGGGCTTTACATAGCAGGTTTCGTAGTTTTAATAGTTATAGTTCTTCTTGTGGTTATGGTGATGTGAAATGTTGAGTGAGTATCTACCCATAATTATTCCTTCAGTATTTCTTGTAATTCCCTCAATTGCAATACTATATATGGAGAAAAGGTTCAGTACTGCTGTGTATACTGCAGTTATAGGTTTGTTAATTTCATTTCTCTCCTTTACACTATTTTTCTCTCTGGGCTACTATAACTACGGAGTATTCAATAACGCGCTATATCTAACAAAATTTGGCTACTTTATTGCAATCTCCTCATTGATTGCTACTATTCTTGTAGTGTTGGGAAGTAGTAATGATTTGAAAAACTGGGAGACAGGGACATCATTTCTGTCTTTATCTTTGTTGACTAACATAGGTGTTATCTATTTAGCCTTTGCTTATAACGTTCTGGTGATTTTCGCTTCTTGGGCTATTGCTTCTGCAGCAACTTATGTTATAGCAATGTTAAAGAAAGATTACCAGTCTGTTGAGGCTGGTGTCAAGTATTTGGTAATGGGTCTACTGTCAAGTTCCCTAATGATTATTGGTCTAGCATTTTTTGTGACGGCTGGAAATACATTATACCTTGATCCAGTTATATCATATCAACCATTAATTGTCCTATCAATAATATTCTTCTCTATAGCTTTTCTCTTTAAGATAGGCGCATTTCCTTTTCAAGGATGGTTACCAGAAGTATATTCGTTGGCAGACAGGTTCTCTGTGGGTTTCGTATCAAGTGTAGGTAAGATAGTAGGAATAGAGCCATTATTAGTAATTCTATACTATTTGATACAGGATAACTCTTCTTCCCAGGTAATATATCTCACTGTTGTTATCCTCTTCTCCATAATTTCTGTGCTTAGCTTAATTTTCGGTAATATATCTGCGTTTTCAAGAAAGGACTTCGCTCAAATTTTAGCCTACAGTAGTATAACGCAGGTAGGTTTTATGGTAATTGGAATAGCAATGTTGCCTGTAAACATGAATATAGCTATATCCGGTTTAATGGTCTATCTTTTATCCTATTCAATCGCTCAGGCAGGACTATTCGTTTCACTGAGCCATGTGGAGAAAATAACGGGCAGTAGTTATTTTGAGAGTTTTAGAGGAATGAGTAGCGGGGATAGAGTTTTAGCCTTTTCAATGACTATTTTGCTTCTAAGCTTACTGGGTATTCCACCCATATTGGGATTCTGGGCAAAATTATTTGTCCTTGAATCATCATTTTCTCAGCCTTGGCTGACAATTATAGGGTTCATAAACAGTGCGATATCCGCAGGATATTATATTCCGCCCATAAGGGAGATATTTAGAGAGGGACAATTCAAAAAGGTTGATTCCCCAGAGAGAGACAGTGTAATCGTAGCAGCAGTTTTAAGTATAGCATTAGGTATAATCTCTCCATTAATATTTGGAGTGTTGGTATGAAATGATAAGGACAGCAATTTTAGGAGTCGGCAACGTAGCTAGTGCTTTAGTTCAAGCCCTAGAGATGGTTAAGCAAGGTGAAAAAATTCAAGGTTGCCTCACTAGTTTACCCTATAAACCTGATGAAATTGAAGTTGTAGCTGCTTTTGACATAGACAAGAGAAAAGTTGGGTATAAACTTAGGGAAGCTATATTTCAAAAGCCAAATGTAGTTCCTAAATACGTAGACGTTAGAGGTGATGTTGTTGTAAAGAAGGGAGTTGTTTTAGACAGTTTAGAAGGAATATTAGAGAGGATTATTGAATTATCGGATGAGAAAGAGAGTGACATATCACAGGTATTAAAGGACGAAAAAGTAGACGTTGTTATAAATTTACTACCAACTGGAGTCGTAAAGGCAAGTGAATATTATGCCGAGGAGGCATTAAAAGCCGGATCAGCATTTATCAATGCAACTCCCACAAGTTTAGTAAATCAATTCTCTAGTGCATATAAGGAGAAGGGGATACCAATATTTGGAGACGACCTGTTGAGCCAAATAGGAGGTACATCACTTCATACAGGGCTAATAGAGTTTTTAAAGAGCAAGGGGGTCCAGGTTCTCAGAACATATCAGGTTGATATCGCAGGAAACACTGAGGTTCTCGTTACATTGGAAGATTGGAGAAAAGACTTAAAGAAAGGTATAAAGAGTAATTTCATATCTAAGCATATTGATGGTGCTGAAGTTGTTGCCGGAACAACTGACTATGTTGAATTTTTAGGAGATAGAAGAGTGAGTTACATTGTAGTTGAGGGTTTGTATTCATTTGGAATTCCTGTGAGAATTGATGTCTCATTGAAATCACAAGACGCACCAAACGCAGTAGCTCCTTTAGTGGACTTAATTAGAATAGCTAAAATGTTAAAGGAGAGTAGGGTTGGTGGTTCAATACCAGAGGTTTCCGGTTATTACTTCAAAAAACCTCCTGTTGTTTACTCATCGATGGAGGAGTCCCGGAAGGTCTTGTTGGAGTATATTTCTAAAGTCACTAGTTAGTAAATACACATAATAGAATGTATTTTTGTATTTTTCCTCTCTTCTTCTAAATCTTATTCAATTTTAAAAGTTGTAAACCTCAAATCCTAACTAATTCTGCTTTCTTTATAAGTTCCTCGTAATTTATCTCAATTTTCCTCTCTTCTTCTAATACCTTATCTAACTGGGACTTTACGATAGATTTATTTGAGATTACACAATACTCAGGTAATTTTGAGGAGTATTCAAAGGTGCCTATTTTACGTGACATTTGGATTATTTCTTCTTTGTCGAATCCTATTAAGGGTCTGAAAACAGGTAGATCTATATCGTACTCCGTAACGTATAGGTTAATCATTGTCTGAGAAGAGACTTGTGACAGAGATTCACCTGTAGTTATGGAGTAAGCCCTTAACTTGTTAGCCAAAACTCTTGCCGTATTGTACATTATTCTTTTCAGGAGTAATATCCTTAGACTAGGTTCTGCATTTACAAGTTTTGACGTGACGTCGAGTCCGTTAATGAAGTATACATTTATGTCGTTATTACTGCTCCATTGCTTTAGAACGTCAACCTCCTTTAGAACTAAATCTCTTTGAACTTTTCCACCTAATTCAAAGTTAAGTAATATTGGTCTAACTCCTCTCTTCATAAGCATCCATGTAGCTACGGGGGAATCGAAGCCACCACTAAATAGGACAACTGTTTTTCCTGTTGAACCCACTGGAAATCCCCTAGGTCCATCATTTTCAGTCGTGTAGACGTAACCATAATCTTGTCTTAATATTAGGTTAATCTTGACATCGGGATTTTCTAGGTCAACTCCAAGGCTATAGGGATATAGAGCATTGCCAATTTCTCTGGCTACATCCATACTGTTAAAGCTGTGGTTACCAACTCGTTTAACTTTCACAGCGAATTTTTTTCCTTTAACTGTCTGATTAAACCTGTCCTTTACGAAGTTCACTATGTCTTGGATCGAGGAAAAACTAAATTCGTAAACTTCAAAATATTTAGATATTCCGAAGACTTTTGATAATTTAGAGTAATCATCATCTGTATTTAGAATTATTATGCCTTGGTCCAATTTATATGATTTAACTCTAATAACTTTCCCAATGTTTTTTATTAATATTCTCTCGAATCTCCTTCTGGAGCGAGACGACTTTATAGCAATTTCTCCAGATGGAGTAAGCGCTATAAGTGGCATAAGCTAAAGTTTGAGATATGGTTTTTATAGCTTTGTTGTCTCAACGCTTTATATCTGAAAACTCTATCGTATTTAATTAAAATATATTAAACACACTCTCGTCGAAAATTTTTTATGGCTGGTTTAATCAATATAGACATGCCGCGGTAGCTCAGTTGGCAGAGCGCCGGGCTGTTAAATCCTTACGGACACCCGGTGGTCGGTGGTCCGAGTCCACCCCGCGGCGCGTCTACAAAACTGATTATTTGTATTCTATTAATGTTATGACTTAACTGAATTCCTTGGTAGTTTAAATTGGAAGACTTCTATGTGGCTGAGTATACCTAAAGGTAAGTCAATTTTCTTATTGAACTTATATTGAGTTTCCCTGAGATAGCTTAGATTAAGACTTACTATTTTCTTCTCCTGTAAACTTAGGGTCGCCTTTCTTATATCATTTACATATGGTGTATACTACGAAAAGTTCATATTTGTAAATATCATATTCTCAGATATGATATTTATAGATAGGGAGAGAGAATTAGAGGCAATCAGAGAAAGACTTAACTCAGATAAACTGGAGCTAATTTTAATTTATGGCAGGAGGAGGATAGGTAAGACGTCATTGGTTCTTGAAGCAATTAAAGGGTACCCATCAGTATATTACCTTGCTACTGAAGGTAGAAATAATTTAGCAAAGTTCAAACAGACCGCTGAAAGGGTTTTCCCTAACATAAAATTCGTCAAAGAAGATTGGGAATCTATGTTTTTCGCCCTAAGGGACAAGGTAGTAGTAATTGACGAATTTCCATATTTAATCCGGGAGGATAAGGCTATTTCTTCAATCTTTCAAAAAATAATAGATGAGGTGCTCGCTGGTACTAAAACGAAGATTATCCTTTTAGGTTCATCTATCTCCACAATGAGCGATATACTGTCCTATAAGAGTCCTCTTTACGGAAGGAGGACAGCTTCTATGCTGGTCAATGAATTGAAATTTAAGGAATTGAGAAGACTCGGATTTGATCTAAATGAGGCAATTAAAATTTTCGGTTTTGCAGGAGGAGTTCCTTATTACCTCACTAAAGTAAAAACCCCGTTTCTAGATTGGATAAATACTGAACTTAAAAAAGTAGATTCGTTTATTAAGGACGAAGTAGACTTTCTGCTAAGGTACGAATTTCAGGAGATCTCTACCTATAAGGAGATATTATTGGCTATTGCTATGGGGAAAAATAGTTTAGGGGAGATTAGGGATTTCGTCGGGGTTGGAGGAGAAGTGTCTTCTTACCTAAAGAAGTTAGAGAGAATAGGGATAATTGAGAGAGAGGTTCCTGTCCTGGAGAGTAAAAAGTCCAAGAAGGGTAAATATATTATTAAGGATAAGTTCGTAAACTTCTGGTTTAGGTTCACATATCCCAATCTTAGTGAAATAGAGGAGGGTATATTTGAAATAAGTGAAAGGGAATATAATGAGTATCTAGGGAGGATATTTGAGGAAGTTGCTGTCCAGTACTTAAAGGAGAGGTATAGGTTAAATAAAGTAGGCAGACATTGGTATAAGGACGTTGAAATTGATATTCTAGATAAGGACTTGAAGTTAGCTGGAGAATGTAAGTGGAGTGAGAAAGTTAATGGCACTAAAGTACTATATGATTTGAAGGGAAAGTTGGAGAGGTTAAATCTGAATGTAAATAAAATAGTAATATTTGCAAAAAGTTTCTATAAGAAAGACGAATCTGAAGAAGTAGAATATATTGACTTAGAAAAGTTAAAAGAGTGGTATAACAAAGGTAACGTAACTTAATAAATATAGTCGAGATTATGTGAGACATTAGGTTTAGCTTTTGTAGCCTAGCTAAAGTCACAGACTAAGAATGGTAAAACTACTATGGAAAAACATTGATCAGTTCTCACACGGCTCTATCATCTTTCAAGCCGGGGTTCTGTCATCACTTTTGTCTATAAGTTTCCTTAGCCATAAAACATTGTCTTATGCCTAATATTTTTATTTCTTTATAAACTACTGCTGAGTAGCATCATAAAAATGATGAAAATTTCTGTGATGATCAGTGAATTATCCTAGTCCAGCTGATTAACTTTGCGGTTTGGATTTCAGGACAGACAGTGTGGAATAAAATTCTTGACCTGCAGGTACTACTATTACCATATTACCTCTCTGTGAGATATCTGTAAGCATCTCCAAGAACCTAATCTGTAACGCTACTGGATTGCTTACGTAATATTGTGATGCATCAGCTAATATGGAAGCAGCCTGTCTTTCTCCTTCACTTGAAATAACTTTTGCTCTTCTTATCCTCTCAGCTTTTGCTTGTTCTGCTATTGCTGATAGGAGTTCCTGTGATAACCTTATATCTCTAACAGTCACCTGTGTGACTTTTATTCCCCATCCCTCTGTTATCTCATCTAAGATCAATTGTAATCTCTTGTTTATTTCTTCCCTTTTTACAAGGATTTCATCAAGCTCCATTTGTCCTATAATATCTCTTAGTGATGTTTGAGCTAAGTTCAATACGGCGTAGTTATAGTTAGCCACTGACAAAATAGTTTTCATTGGGTCAACCACCTTATAGTATAATACAGCGTCAATAGTCACAGTTACATTGTCCTTGGTAACTGTAGTCTGAGCAGGCACGTCTACTGTGACTATTCGCAAGTCCACAACTATAGGTCTATCCACAAATGGAATAAGAGTTATTATTCCCGGTCCTTTAACTCTTATTGCCCTTCCTAATCTCAATATTACGGCTCTCTGCCATTCCGCTATAACTCTAAGGGAAAGAGACAATAGAATTATGATAATTATCAAAAGGAAGACTATCCCTATGATATCTCCTATACTGATTGCCATATTATAATATTTTATTTAATGTTTAAATCTTATGAGGAGAGCAGAAATTACCACTCCTATAAGGAAACTTGATATATAGATCAAAATCAGGTATTGGGAGGGATAATTACTTTTGTAATTCACAGCATTTTTAGCATTAGAAAAGAATGACGAAATACCATTTTTGAAATCATAATGTGATAAAAAGTTTGCTAAGGAATCATATGCAGATTTAAGAGAGGATATTAAGGAGTTTAACGCCGGTGCTGAAACATAATAGGTAGAGGACAAGGTGAAATTACCCGGGTAATATATAACGTAAAGGGATGGAGAAGTATTAAAGTATGCATAGCCTGAATTATCTGTTGTTATATTGGAGAGGCTATATAGACCATTCAGACTCACTCCATAAAGCTCTACTTTTTGCCACATTATGGGCTTGTTATCGTACATCAACCTAACTGATATTGACGAATTATTTGAGTTTACAATAATATTTGGTTTTATCGGCCAAAGTACAGAAGGAGTAGGATCACCTGGTCCTATTATAACTGATGGCTTAAACAAATTTGTTAGGTTACCCACAGAGTTTATACCTATTACAGTTTCCGCAGTATCGAGACCTGTGGATAATGCTGAGGGCACCACTGTTAATGAATTTCCATCCTTAAAATAGAGATTAGCATTAGCAGTTGTAATCAATTGCACGCTACTTCCCCCTCCAGGTCCGCCGAACACCAATTCCAAGTCATTCGGAAGGCCTATGGCTGAAAATCCACCTATCCTAAAACTTCCTGTTAAAGGTAACTGATAAAATATTCCGCTGTGACCATTTATATAATATCCAAAATAAAGGGAGGTGGAGTTTATTATCATAAATAATTTGATTTGAACTGGTGTTTTCACTATATATGAGGGTCCTGTATATAATATGACTCCTAAGTTTTGATATGTTGTCTCAATTCCCTTGGACAGGTTTAGATTAAACGGTCCTAAAAGATTCCAGACATTTACTACCAAACTAGCGTTAAATGCTGTTTTATTTATCTGGCTGAATAATATTACATCCTGTGCCCAGTATATTCCATTTATCATCGCATTCAACTGGAGTGAGGCATTGCCTGTTGTTAGATATTGACCATTAGACAAGTAGGAGTTTCCTATATATAGTGAACTAATATTAATCTCTCCTAAAACTTCTTGTGTTTGATATATAGAAAATAAAGGGAAGAAAGATACACCTATAGGGTAAGAGTTTATGACTTGAGAGTTTGGCAAGAGCGGAGTAACTGTTAAAGGCAATATAAGCATTACAATAATTAGCAAAACTCTTATGAGCATTGAAAAGTATTTTTAGATTAAGGAGTATTAAATATTATGGTAGTACATGATCCTGTGTCGATAATAATTATTGTTGTAGTCATATTAGCCTTAATACTTACTGGTCAATACGCTAACCCTATTGTTGCAATTCCATCACTTGCTTTGGTTGGTTTTTTGCTCTACAGAGTTGTAAATGTAATATGGACAACAAGGAGGAGGAATTTGTATACCTATGAGGGCAAGATAGGAAGGGCAGTTGATGACATTTCTCCGGGCAAGGAAGGGTATGTTTTGATCGAGGGAGAATATTGGAGGGCGATTTCTAATGAGCCAATATCTAAGGGCGATGAGGTAATAGTAATAGGGATGCAGAATTTAAAACTAATAGTTAAAAAGTATATACGTGTTAGAGGTTAACCTTAAAATTTTGGACGTCCTAAGAGGTTATCCCAACTATATTGTTCAAATTGAAGGTAATAATGTGACTATAGATTATGTACCGCCATCTATCTCTGAGGCAAGTGGAGTAGATGTAGATGAAGATACTAAGCCTATAATCAGGATATGGGGTATTATAGATGGAGAAAAATTAAAGATTTTGAAAGCGAGTGTAATTAAAGGGGAGGAGAGTAGAGATTTAGACGAATCTGAAATCCAGTTTTGGTTAAGTTATGTGGATCAGGGGGGTGGTTGATATTCCGTATATTTTTGTCTATGGTTCATTAAGATTTGGTTTTGAGCTTAACCATTTTTTGAAAAACAGTAGATTTGTGGGTTTAGGTCTGGTGGAAGGTTATAAGATGTATGATCTTGGAAGCTATCCAGGAGTGGTAAGAGGAGATAGCGTTGTACATGGAGAGGTGTATGAGATAAATGATGAGTTGTTAAATGTTTTGGACGAGGTCGAAGACTATAGAGGTTCACCTGACGACTTGTACATTAGGGAAAAAGTCAGAGTGTACTTTGATGACAAGAGGAAATATTATTTAGATAATGTTTACATTTACGTTTACAATCAAGATATTACAGGTAGGGACGTAATAGTAGATGGTGACTACTCTAAATACGTTGGCACATCTGCAATATTTAACTACTTTGCATATGCGGAGAATACTAATGATGAAATATTAAAAGCTAGAGGAGTTACGAAAATATTTAAGAAAATTCCTGTGTATTTACCTGATTATAAGATAGTCTTTAATGTTGAATGTAAATGGGGATATTGTGCTAATCTAACAAAGTATGAAAATGGAAGGGTTTGCGGTTATTTATTAATGATACTAGAGGACGAATTGAATTTACTTGACAGCGCTGAGAAGCACTTAGTGAGGTATATTAGAGAGGTGTTTAAAGTTTATGATAATAATGGTAAGGAATATTATGCATGTGCATATGTTGCCCCTAATATATCTGGGGAACATAATCCGACTGATGAGTATAAAAGATATATATTGGAGGGATTGAAAGGACATTGTATAAGTTCAGGACTTTGATGATGAAGCCCGCCATCAACAGATAAGTGAAGAGGGAACCCGAGGCTGAGAATTAAAGCTCTTATTTTCTACATTACCTGACTACACTATGATGTCTATTATTATACCTATACCCAACACTATCGAAGAGTAAATATTATAGTAGAACGCTCTTCCAAAGTTTCCTCTTGTTGCTGAGTAATATGCATAACCCATTATCAGACCGTGAAGAATTGTGGCTATATAAGCTATTATCCCTAAGTTAAATTGTATATCTCCGAACAGGGCTAGCAATACCGATATGAGCTGATTTAGTCCAGCAAACATTAACGCTCTATCCCCAAGTAAGACTGCAAAACTGTGTAAACCCATTTTTTTGTCAAAGTCCGCATCTGGTATGTGATTGTAAAGATCGAAGCCAACAGCCCAGAAGACAGTCGATATTACGAAAAGCCATGGAATTCCTGTAACTAGTTGTGTAAAAGACTTGGCGTAAAGCCCGAGAGATGCCACAGCGCCGCTGAAAACAGCTAAACCTTGAATAGAAGCTAGATGATAATTTGCAAATGCTGTATATCTTTTCATGTAAGGATAGCTCATTACTATTAGAGCAACTATAGGTGCGAAGATAAGTGCGTACAAGTTAATTAAATAAGCTGTGATAAAGAAACCTATTAAGGAAATCGTAATTAGAAGTTTAGCCTCTCTAACTGTTATCTTTCCTGTAACTAAAGGTCTACTCTTTGTTCTAGGGTTCATTGCATCTATTTCCCTGTCAGCTAGATTATCATTTGTCATTCCTGCAGTCCTGAGGAAGAAAAGTGAGAAAAACATGAGGATTAGTACTTGTATCGGGGGAATTTCCCTTATTGCTAGGAAAGCACCCATGTATGCCATTGGCAGGCTAAAAAACACTTGCTCAATCCTTAAGAAACGCAAATAAATGTAAAGTTTACTTCTACTTTCAGTAGCTCCTCCAGGATCCCACTGCATAATTAGTTATTTATCACTTCACTTTTTATTAGTTTCTCAGTTTGTAAGTAATAGTCTAGCCCATCAATTAACGCAATTACACTAGCCTCTATTACACTGGTTGAGACCCCTTCAGTCCTCCAGTTTTTCTCTCCATCCGTAAACTCTATTGTCACTCTCACCACACTCTCAGTATTCTTTATTTCTCCTGGAAGAATGACTCTGTAATCTGTTAATTTTACCTTGTTTATTTGCGGATATACTTTTTGTAATGCCTTTCTCAATGCAATATCCACTGAGTGTACAGGTCCTACACCTTCAGCAACTTCCAGTTGTCCATTTACCTTAACTATTGCAATTGCTAATTCTTTCTCGTTCATCACTTTCCAATATTCCACTTTTATTAAGTCTCTATACATACCTAGATCCCTAAGGGCAACCAGCACAGCCGATGCCGGTGCTAGGTCAAAACTATACCCTCTGTTCTCTAGTTCTTTTATTCTCTGCACAGCATTCCTCACTCTAGGATCTTTTTTGTCAACCTTTATTCCCAATTTTTCCAAATAATAAATCACATTAGAGGAGCCTGCGACTTCTGAAATGACAAACCTTCTATTATTTCCAACCAATGTAGGATCTATATGTTCATAAGCTCTTGTAACTTTCATGACCGCATCTGCATGAACCCCTGCCTTGTGTGTAAATGCGAAGTCTCCCACATAAGGTTGATATGGATTGGGATGTACTCCGATTATTTCATATACTACTCTTGAGACTTCCTTTAGCTTCTTTAAGCTCTCATTTCCCTTAAGTGAATTTAATCCTAATTTCAGCATAATATTGGGAATTACTTGTATAAGATCTGCATTTCCTGTCCTCTCTCCTATTCCATTTATAGTTCCCTGTACATGCCTAGCCCCTGCAACAACCCCCATTACAGTATTTGCCACAGCACCACCAGAGTCGTTATGCATATGAAGACCGATTTTGACCTTTACATGGTTCACTACATCCTTAGTTATGTTGTAAACCTCATGGGGTAATGTACCACCATTAGTGTCACAGAGCACTATAACATCTGCTCCAGCCTCCTCAGCAGTCTTCACGGCTTTAAGAGCGTATTCCCTGTTCTCTTTATAACCCTGGTAGAAGTGCTCAGCGTCATATACAACGCGCAAACCATGAGATTTAAGATAATTTACACTGTCATATATTATATCAAGATTTTCCTCTAATGATATCTTTAATACATCGGTAACGTGAAGAGACCAGCTTTTTCCGAATAAGACACCTACATCTACATCTGCTTTTATTATAGAATTTAGACTCTGATCCTCCTTTGCTGTACTCTCCTTCTTTCTAGTACTGCCAAAGGCTGCAATTCTAGCCTTAGTTAACTTATACTTCTTTATTTCCTTAAAGAATTCTTCATCTTTAGGATTTGATGAAGGCCATCCTCCTTCTATATAGTCTACCCCTAATTCATCTAAAAGTAGGGCTATCCTAATTTTGTCGTTTAATGTAAACGATATGTTTGCTGTTTGTGCTCCATCCCTTAGAGTTGTATCTAATACCTCAACAGATTTCGTAAACACCGGACATAGGTAAAATACTATAGATAAGATTTTTAAGCTTTAACTTATTTCTGCAGTACGTGTGAATATATATTTATTAATTCTTGTGATAGGTGTAATTATTATCTTTTCAACTCTAGCAATGTATCTGCTGATGCCATTTTATTTACCATATTATAGTATAATTTCAAAAAATTTAATTAGTAATCAATATATATTAAATATCCCACCCAATACAACGTTGGTCCTCAAGAACGTGACATTAGACCAAAACAGTTACAGTATTGAGGTAATTACAAACTACTCTAACACTAACGTTATTATCGTGAATCCAGATGGTGTAGCTTACAACAACACAGGGTATATAATTTATAATCCACAGTATCCAGGGAATTACACGATAAAACTAGGGAACCCTTCAGATTCACAGATTACTGTCAGGGTTAACTATGCCGTACTACCCTCTTACTATATATCTTCATTCTATTCTCTTTCAGGTATCATCTCTACCTTTTTGGAGGTTTTATTCGTAATTGGAATTATTGTGTCTGGTTATGGGTTAATTAAGATTATATCCTCAAGGAGAACTAAGCCTAAACCAGAGAAGAGAATTAGAAACTAACAAGGGATAACGCTATGCAGAAATTTAACCCCATCAGTAATAAAACTCGGACCTTGGTGAGCTAAGAAGTCTCCCACTGTAAATACTACTTTTTCCTTGAATTTTCCCAATCCTCTCTTCTCGATGTAGTTCAGAATTCTCTCCTTCTCGTAATCAGTGAGTCTTTTAGGTTCATATACTATGAGATCGGGATTTCTCTCTATTACATCATTATCATTGGGGGTGAAGTATGCATCTGAAATATCGTCAAAGATGTTTTCACCACCTACCAAGTTAATCGCATCACTTACATGTGTCGCATATCCACATGAGATTGGTCCTCCTAAATCAAATTCCACATATATCTTTGGTCTTTTATTGGTTAGTCTTCTATAACCCATTAGGTATAAGAGTAGTGATTGGTATAATTCTCTCCCGACATTATGTGCATTGACAACTAATGAGACCAGGATCACATTATTCAATATCCTAGACACAGATGTGGCTACACCCAAAGGATAAACGTTGAAGTTTCTGTCAATTAGTTTTCTGGTCAGTTCCTTTTGCGCTCCCATGGTTGTAAATACGATGTCTGGTTTTAGTTCCTCAAGTAGATTAAGGTTAACGTGAGTATAACTTCCTATCTTCAACTTTCTTTTAGCTTCAGAAGGTCTGTAACTAAATGCGTCAGTTGCAATTACCTTTTCACCGAAACCTAGCATAAATAGTGTTTCTGTGGCTGCAGGGTCTAAACTTATTATTCTTTCAACTCTATCAGGTAAAGAGAGGTAATCGTCAAGCACTTCATTGTATACCCTTCTCAACCTTTACGACCCCTAAGCATGTTTCCAATCCAAAAGCCCTCTTTACGCCTTTAAGTAGAATTTTACCCCCGTACTGGAGGAGCATACTTTCACAGGTGTCCCCATAAATCGTGAACAATTCAGCCCCTAATAAGGTTGATATATTTATGATGTTTCTATCCTTCACGGGAGAGACTATTACGTCTACTCTGTCATTAAGAATGTAAATTGATTTCAAGGTTAATCTAATACTGTACAAGATGACCTCAGGGGGAATAGTAGAATAATACTTTAGGCCCATGACCACCTTGTACGGTTTGAGCACAAGTGAGTTACAGTCATAATCCCCCACGACAATATCAGCGCTACATGGTTTTTCGACGCTGGAATATCCTTCCGGAAGTATAATCTTCTTATCATAGTAGACTGTGAGTTTACTGCTTTTTAGTATCTTTTTATTCAGCTCCTTAACTTTTTCAGAGTTCGTCCAATATAATCCATTCACCCAGGAGAACTCTTGCACACTATAAACTCCCTTTTCTGCCATCTTAGAGGTCAATATAAGGTTACCCCCTATCATATCAGATATCAGAGATGCTATTAGGGATACTCCAGACTCCTCCCTGTTTACGGGAATAACATATTCACCATTCTCTGTGACTAAGATGACTGGTTTGTTTGCAAATTTTATAGCTCTAGATAAGGGACCAACTACAACTCTTAGGTTTTCACTTTCATTTACTATGAAATATCCAATCTCATTTAGCAATTTTATAATCCTATCTGCTAGAGAGCTATTCCCTATAACCCTAATTTTATTATAGTACAATTTGTATATAATATTGCGTTTATGAGATAAAAACTTAGTGTAGGTTAAATTACTATTTTTTACTTCTAGATTTTATAACGGTAAACTTCTCCTTTAGATACTCGGTGTAGTCTCTCCCCATGTCCTGTGAGAATTCTTTAATTACTCCAAATAACTCCTTGAACTCCTCTTCGTTTAACTCCCTGTATTCGTACTCTGGTATACCAATCTTTTCCTCAAATAATCTCTTAGCATATTCCTTTGCTTTGTCCTTCAGCGAGTCCATTACTTCTATGTAATACTTATCCTTTAATGACGAGAATTCCTCTTCGCCAATATATCCTTCCACCAGTAATGCCTTCAAGAAGTTGAGTACCTCTTGCCTAGTGGGTTGTATACCTATCCTTGAAGGAGACACTCTTCCTCTTATGTATATTCTTCCTCCTACCATACCTGATCCTACATAATTACCTACGGGTTCTCCCTTCACGTTAGTGCCTAGTACAACTATAACACCGCCTGCCATGTACTCTCCTAGGTAATCATCTACAAATCCGCCGATTACTAGGTATGGTCTCCTGTCCTTGTATTCTCTCATTTGAATACCGACCCTGTTTCCTGCATTTCCTTTCACAAATATCCTTCCATTTTGAAAAGTCTGAGCTAAAACGTCCCTGGCATCACCGTAAATTACAACCTTTCCACCGTGCATTGTATCTCCACAGTCATCAGATACATTTCCATAAACGTAAAATTCGTTATCTTCATTAAGGTTTGCAAAAACATTACCTACTATACCGTAAAGGTTAATCCTTGCGTTATGGACACCTAGTCTCTTAAAGTTTATGCCTATGTATCTGTGACCAGTCACATTTGCTACAGTAATTTCCTTTTTACCCTTCTTCGCTACCTCTGCTATTACGTAGTTTAACTCTTTATAATTAAGGTTTCTAGCGTCAATGTCATAGTGTTCAGGTATAAATACTGGAGGTGGAGAGAATGAGTGTACTCTCTCCTCGTCTCTGCCATATGAGATTATACCCCTGTTTAAGGAAGCCATGAAATAGGAACCTGGTTCTAACGTCCAAACTCTGGCATTGGGGCTTATCTCTCTTATTTCATTCTCCTCGCTTGCTACATAATAGTAATTTTCGTCCTCACCCACAATTGCTGGTCTGAATTTAGCTCTATCGGCAATTGCAATTAAGTACAAATCGTCTCCTGAATCATAGCCGATAACTGCAGTAAATGGTCCGTCTAACCTAGCGTTCCTGTACGTGTAGTCCAGAGATGGGTCTATTACATTCAGCCTTCTTGATGGGTTTACCATTATCTTAACTACTTCCTCAATAGAGAAACCTTCACTTAACAACTCTTCAAATAGGAAAGCGATAACTTCACTATCCGTGCCCACAAATCCTTCCCATCCCCTTTCCTTTAAAAACTCCAGATTCGCACCAAAAGAGCTTATATCACCGTTATGAACTATTGCAACGTTAAAAGTAGAGAATGGGTGAGACCAGTATGGAAAGTGACCTGGAGAATTTGTAGGCTGTCTTGTATGAGCTAGCCATAAATCACCCTCTAACTTCTCCACATCATACATCTTAGAAATGTCCTTTGGGTAACCAACTCCTTTGAACACGCTCAGTGAGGAACCAATGCTGTATATTCTACCTCTTCTTCCTTCTTTGCTACCCCAAATTATTTCATTAATGTTTCTGAAAGCCTTTCTGGCTTTGGTTACGTCATCAATAACAACTTCAAAATTGCAGTCACAAATCTCTTCATTGATGTAGTTCAACTTTGAATCTTTTATTTTAAGACCCTGGGACTCCAGTAGTGATTTTATCTCATTAGCATCCTCTTCACTAAAAGCCCTTATCGTGTAAACATTCTTCTTGTGTAGATTGAAGACAGCAAAACCTGCACCCCTATCGCTTCCCCTATACCTTACTTTTTCTATTGCTCTTACTACCGAGCCTCCCTGTATTTGCTCAGCATGTCTTTTTCTTAAAATACCTAAAACTCCACAACCAGAAGGGTGAATCATAGGGAACCAGCCACTCTGATCCTGAGCCTTTTAAGGATGTACGAGTTTAGATTTACAGCTCTAAGTAACTCCCTATTTCCAAGTAAAGTGGATTGGACACTGTAAACTCCTGCTGCACCTGCCAATAGGGCAATTTCCTTTTTGAAACCCGCAACTAAATTAAACGCTTTATCCTTTAGGGAGCTACGGCTTCCCTCTCCGATTGCCACATCCAAGATCTTATGACTCATTATAACTGAATCTGCACCTAAGCCCACTAACTTAAATGCATCTCCAGAGTCTCTTAATTTGGAGGATTTAGCTAAGATGTCAAATCTTCTTCTCACTCCCAGTTCCTTCAACTTAGTATCAACGTCTGAGATAACTATTTCGAGATCTTCTCCACCTAAATCCTCATCAATTATAAACCCAGGTACACCCTTAAGCTCAACAACTTTCTCTACAGCTTCAGGATTGGAAGGTAGTCTAATGTAATACCCAAACTTATACTCATCACTCCAGTTTAGAGCCCCTCTACCATCTAGACTTATGGAAACGTCTTTATACTTAGGGTTTGTCTCTGTTGTGAATATTGCAGAGCTCAATGCTAAGGATGCCCAACTTAATGCCTCTTTTGTATCTTCATCAGCTTCAGTAATGTCAAAGATTATAGGGAGTGATAAATAGAATCTACCATGATTTAAGTAGAAGCTTGTGTCTATGTCTTCCCTGTACGGATCAATAGAAGGTCTAGTAACCTGGGCACCGTCAGACCTAATCCAGTCTAATATTCTAGCAGGTTTTTCCACATCAGGTGGTGAGGTACTCCCCATACTCGTTATTACCGGATCTCCCTTGTTTATTAGTTCGTGGAGATAAGCCTTTCTCCTCTTGGTCCACAACTCTCCTAGTTTGGGCGGAAGTTCCTCTTCCTCCCCCTCAATACCTAGTACCTCCAAGGTCTCCCTGGACAATCCTTTACCGACCAATAGATCCTTCCTACCCTTCAGATTCCTCAAATCAGTCATACCTAAGTTGTCCAATATGTTAGCTAGTTCTAGAGAGAATCCCCTTACAAAATTCGTCAGAACTTTAACACCGAACTCTGTCTCAAACATCCTAGTCCCATCTATCTTATTGGTGAGTGCAGTTGGACAAGAGCCAATATGGCACTTATGAACCATCACACACCCCATTGCTATCAAAGCTCCAGTACCAACGCTGACCACATCTGCACCTAGTGCAATTAGTTTGGCTGCATCTGTAGCATTCGCAATCCTTCCTGCCGCTATAACAGTGAAATTATCCCTCATTCCCTGTGCCTTAAGTACTTTATCAGAAATTGCAACTGCGAGCTCTATTGGTATCCCTAAATTATCTCTGATCACTGTAGGTGTTGCCCCTGTCCCTGCCCCATGCCCATCAATAATTACACCATCTGCACCCATCCTGGCTATTCCTGAGACAATGTAAGGTATGTAGTTTGTGGCAGCCACTTTAACAAATACAGGTTTACCTGTTGCCTCTTTCAATGCTTCAATTCTCTGCCCTAGATCTTCTATAGAATAGATGTCGTGATGGGGAGCTGGAGATATTGCGTCTATTCCAACAGGGATCCTTCTAGTTAGGGATATTGGGTCAGTCACTTTACTACCAGGTAGATGACCTCCTATACCTGGTTTAGCTCCTTGTCCTATTTTTATTACTATACCAGCACCCTTCATTAACACATCTATGTCAACACCAAAACGTGCAGATGCCCATTGGACAAAAATCCTTTTTGACTTGCCCACCTCAGGATGTAACCCCCCTTCACCTGTACCAGCTAAAGTTTCTGTTATATCTGCAACTCTTGCTATTGCTATATTTGGATTTCCACTCAAAGCTCCGTAAGACATATCACCTAGGTAAAGGGGTGCCGAGACGGGTATTCCAGCAACACTAGTTGAAATTGCAGATGAAGGGGAGTCGGAAATTAGGGTGTTCTCCTTTTTGAAATGTATCCTATCTAATACTCTTAGTGTGTCATAATGTGGAAATATCTTGTAGGGCTTTCCTGTTAAAGCCAGTCTCCTAATGTGATCTATTCTATCAGCTGTCCAAAACTCACTATCTGTCTGCCTCGGTATTGGTATATAGTTCTTTACAACGAGCAATCGTGGTCGCTAGATACTAATACAAGTTAATTACTATATATATTTTTAGTAGGATTAAGTTCGAACTTCAAAGTAGTGAGAAGTGCGAACTAAGGATAAGTTTAACCGTAAAGAACCTTCCGATTATAGCATAATTTACTTCGTTATTGTTAACCATTTACGTTTTAAGTCAGTATTACTTAATATAAAATAATTTAGAAGGGGTTTAAATGAACAATGTTAATGAAGAGACAGCGATCTATTATAAAATTTTACCTGAGCTTAGTCTGCTATTTAAATCTCAACCCCTTAGGAATGATATTTTTTATTTATTACGACTAAAAATAGTTTTGTAAGAATTTTAAAAACTTTAACTATCATATTCACCTTTATTTTAGTATAATAAACTTGTATACAGTTTAATATAACTTAAGTAAAATTGAAAATTTTCCAATACAGTCTTAGTATATTTTGGATTAAGATTAAATGAATGTTTATGGACTAAAATTAAAACTCCTTATACATAGTATAATTAAATATTTAGGGGAGTAGTATAAAAAAGAATAAAACTTATAAAAATGGGATATTGTTTATTATCTTATCCTTGGTATATCAGTGTTGCTGGAGCTCCCTGTCCGTTAGAGAAGTAAATTGTAGCTGTGTATGATGCACCTGGAGAGAAGTTGGGTTTACCACTAGCAGGTGTTACTTCGAAAGTTATAGGTTGTGTTCTACCGGCAGGGATAGAAGGAGCAGTACCATTTATATTGAAGGGCTGTCCATTAATATTAATACTTGTTACACTAATACTTGTGGTTCCAGTATTCTTTACTGTAATTGTTATATTATATATAGTACGTGATGAACCACTTGCTGTACTATTAGTTATAGTACCGCTTCCAAGAACTTGAATACTTCCCTGGTTTGATATTCCTGGTATTAGACCGAAGGCAAATAGTACTACTGCTATTGCTATTATGACACCTGCTATTACTAGAATTAATGCTACTATAGCGCCAGATAATGCCCTCATATTCTTTTTCTTGCTCTTCTTTACCTCTATATTCATATATTGTCACACTAAAAGTAGGGTTTTGGTATTTAATTTTTTCTCTTCTTGAAAGCACGTATATTACTAGCCTAAGTGAAATGGGTGCTATCAAAAAAGCGTAAAAAGGGTAGAAATTAATTCGGTTATTAAATATATTTAGAATATCCTAAAGTAATACTATTCTCTGTCTAAAGCCATAAAGATGAGCTTATTTTCATAGATTTAAGTTTTAGACTTAACTTAATTTATATACTTTTACTGTGTGAATATACATGAGTAGGATGAGTAAGGATAAGAAGTCCTCCTCTAACGTTAACATTCCTTCAATATATTTACTATTTTACCATACACCAGTTGTCAAAAGATTAGCTGGTTATTTCGATAAGAGGCTTCTAACTTCTAGAAACCCCGAAGATCCTAAACTGTTCGCCAGCAGGCTGTTCCTCATTTTGCTTGTATGTATTGTCTTAGCTGTTATGTTTATTTCTTTTGCTCTAATAATTTTCCTTAGATTTTATAGAGTTACACTTTTACCAGCATATCTAGCTCTTTCATTAGTTATGTTGTTTCTTGGAGTTATAATCCCCCCCATAGCTTATCTTATATCTATTCTTGATATATCCCAGAAAATAGATAAAATAAAGAATGGGGTAGACGCTGAATCGTTCTCATTTGCTACACTATTCGTGATATTTCTTAAGTCTGGTCTGTCTCCAGTCCTCTTGTTTAGGAAATTGGAGGGATCTAAGGCATTTTCGTTTGTCCAAGATATTGTAGTTTATGTCAACAGAAGAGTTCAGTACTTAAGCGAGAGTATTGAGCAGGCTTTGTTAAAGGCTATGGACATTAATCCGGGTAAACTATTTAACGACTTTATGCTAGCTTATGTTACCGCAATAAGGACTGGGGCTCCTGTGATTGAAACTATGGAAGCAAAGTTGAAGGACCTATCTAAACAGTTTTCGTTAGCAGCAAATTTAGCTTCAGATAGACTTCAGGGAGTCGCAGAATCATATGTGGTTTGGTTGTCATCTGGGTACATAATGTTGTATCTCGTTCTGATAATGGGTGCTATATTACCTTTCGTTGGTAACTCCAGTTCCTTGTTGACTGTTCTTGGTCCTGTAGTAGTATTGGTAGTACCTATGGTTAATTTACTCTTTGTCTACATGGCAGACTCTTTACAACTGAAATTCCCTGAGACTCAGTCTAGCGCATATAAGATATTTTACATTTCATTACCGATAGGACTGGTTGTAGCTTTCCTGATAATGATATTTGAACATCAGATAGTATACTTTATAACTCTTTCAGGTGGTCTCCAGAATGTCTTCCCTGTATCAATTGCTCTTTTAATAGGTTTATTGATAGCTTCAGCACCTCCCGCATTTTTCTACCAGAAGGAGATGAGAGAAAAGAGTGGATTTGAGGAATATGCTGTGAAGTTCCTCAATGCAATATCTGAGGGTCTGTTGGCTGGTCTTACTTTTGAGAGTATAGTTACTAGACTGAAAGACGCTCAGGAAATGGGTAAGTTCAGGGAAGTTTTAAGAAAGGTTGATGGTTATCTGAAGTTAGGCTACCCTCTAACGATAGCTCTTAAAAGAGGTGCTGATTCGATTAATGAGTTCACCAGTAGAATAGCTCTTTACACTCTTTCAGATATGATTGAGATTGGCAGTATGACACCTGACAACGTTAGAGCCCTAGCTGATCAGATAAATAGTCAGTTGGTAGTCAGGAGGGAATATCAAGGTAAGGTAAAACCACTTATCGCTACTCCATATGCAGGTGTCTTGGTATCCTTGATTGCTACATTCCTTTTAGCTAGTGGTATTTTAAGCATGCTGAATTCTGGAATAGCTGTTTACGGACCGATAGCCACTGGTTTAGTTTCTATCCCACAAATTATATTTATTACTGCAATTTCGGGCATATTAAACGCATTTCTAGCGGGTTTACTAATAGGTAAAATAGGATATGGTAAAGCCTCTGCAGGGTTTATACATGGTATAATACTGATGATAGTGGTTACACTTACAATTTTCGCATTTGTGGAGTTAAGAATTTCAATAGTGCCTAACTTCCATTCTAACATAAGTTTCTGAACAACTAGATAAAGTTAAATATTTTTTATAATTTTTGAAGATGGAGATTGGAAACTTTTCAATCATTTTTTCATTCTTTTCCAATAAACTAGTTGTTTAGCTCGAGGTTAACTTATAGAAGGTGAAAAAGCTTATATAATTTGAAATTTTAAATATATATAAAGCACTATGGCACTTAGTAAATTTACTCGAAAATCTAATAAAGATTTGGAAGAGGTATCTCAGTACAAGATTCCGGCTACACTCTACCCTCTGACCGGGATTCCAGAAGAAGTACTCAATATCTCGTCTGAGTATGAGGTGGATATATTATCTCAAATTCCCAAAGAACTAGTTGATCAGCTGAATAATTCAGGCATAGAAATGAAAATTCCTAATCCCCACGTCTTTATTTACTTTGATAATGATAAGGGAGTCCACAAGTACGTTCTTGTTGAACCTCCACTAGAGGAGAAGTCGTTCGTTATTTATAAATTACTTATAAAATATCTTGAAAGGCAGTTCGTAGGAAAGCATTTTGACATAGGAGCTAGCATTAGGGACTTTTCAAATATATATAGAGATTATGTGATAGAGGGCTCCCGTGGTGATTATACAGTCTTAAAACCTGAAGCTAGGGTAGCTCTGTATCATATTATACGAAACTTGTTAGGTTATAATGTATTTACACCACTTTTAGCCGACTACAAAGTTGAGGATATATCTGTGAATGGACTAAATGTCCCCATATATGTCTACCACAGGGACTATGAATATATTCCAACTAATATAATATTTCAGAAAAGAATGTCCGTATTGAATGAAGAGGTTGATGGAGAGGAGTTCCTTAACCAGATAACAATGAGATATATATCGCTATCAGGAAGATCAATATCTATTGCAAGCCCTATCTCAGACGGTATGTTGCCTGCAGGAGATAGAATAGCAGCTACATACGGAAGAGAGGTCAGCGCGAAGGGTACTTCGTTTGTGATAAGGAGATTCTCAGAGAGCCCAATAACTGTATTACACTTAATAAAGCAAGGCGTGATCTCAGCAGATTTAGTTGCATACTTATGGTATGCTATAGATTTGAAGATGTCGTTCATGGTGATAGGTACTACTGGAGCAGGAAAGACCACTGTACTAAACGCACTATTGAACTTGGTTAAGGATACCATGAAGATAGTTAGCATAGAAGATATACCAGAGTTGAAGTTAGCTAGGGACAATTGGGTCCAGCTTTACACTAGACCAGTATTTGGTGCTCTCGGAAAGGAGATTACGCTAATGGACTTACTTAAGTTATCGCTGAGATATAGACCTGACATAATAACTGTTGGTGAGATTAGAGGAGAAGAGTCCTATGTACTGTTCCAGGCTTTAAGTACTGGACACGGTGGAGCTACTACTTTCCACGCATATGACCCAGAGTCTGCAATAAAGAGGTTAATGAATGAGCCCCTAAACATACCCAGGGATTGGATTCCCATGATGAATGTTGTTTTAACTGTTAGGAGAATACCATTTGGTCTCTCGTTCAAGAGAAGAGTTGTGGAAGTCGATGAAGTTGTTTCATATAACAAGCTAAAGAAAGTTGGTAGTTGGGATCCTAATAATGATTCTCATACATTTGATTTAAGTAAGAGTGAGGTATTAAAGAGTAGAATTGAGGAGATTGGACTTAACTTAGATATTGTAGGAGATGAGATAAAGAGAAGGGCGAATTACCTTAAAATGTTATCTGATATAAAGCAGATATTAGATAGACCAGATGCCTATGTCTTCGTTAAGAAGTATATAGTATTATACTCCATAAAACCTGATGAAGCAATCAAGGAAGTTCAAAGAATGAGTGTTGCTAAAGTATAACCTAATCTTATTTTTAACATTAGTTAGGATGCAAATATTTTTATTTTTGGTTCTCATATATTCCAACTAAATTTAAGGGAGGATTATGTCAGCTCTCATGAGGTTAAGGAACTATTATTATTACTTATTTGTAGTTGTAGGTATTATCCTCATAGTATTTTTTATAGCTTTCCGCTCAAGACCAGGGTTTTTCTTGATAGCACCAACAATGTTAGGGGCTGGTATAGGTTTATTGGCTGCTGGCGTTATATTGACTCTAAATAGCTTCCTAAAATTCAAGAAAACTATCCAAATGGAAGGAGATAGTGATAACAGCATTATCGCATTCCTTGCTGATCCTAAGAACTTATTTGAACAGGCTAAGAGCAGATTTGGTTCCTTTACGTTATCTACAAGGTATTTTGCTATGATAGGAGATGTGCTTTACAAAAACAGGACTCTTATATATTTGATGATAATAGATGGAAGAGAGTATGCGAAACTATACATAACAGTTAAAAATAGAAGGGTTACGTTCAACTTAGACTACAAGGGACCTAAGTTATCCGAGTTGAAGGATTACCTTTCTACTTCCATATCTAAATTAAGAAGGAGAAGGGTTCCGTCCAATGTTAGAATACCTGCCTACGTAACGGATTTTGACGATATGCCTAAGGTAGCTCCTGTTTCTGAGAAAGTTAAGGAATATGAGAAATTGTTAGAGGAGAAATACAACGTATACCCACTTTATCTATTATTTGTTGGGTGTATGGCTAATTACGATGAGATAGGTGTCTTGGGTTTTCTTGAGTATCTGTATAAATATGGTGATAATCTCACTGACGTCTCCCCAAGGGTCAAGATTGTTGACAATGTATGTTGTGGATTCAATAAGTACATATCTGGTGATTTGAGTGGTGCACGCAATGATGTGGCATATATTGAAAAATTGCTTGAAAATAACAGTGCTGAGGGAATTTACTTCCTATGCCCAGAAGGTTTTTACGTTTATACAAGGTTTGGAGGTAAAAAAGGTTTCTTCGGATATGATGTCATAAAGCCCTATGTTAGGGACAAGGTTTATGGATGTACTTGGGCTAAGAAAATAGGAGTTGATGTTGATTACCAAATAACCCACAAAACCACCCAGAAAGAAGGAGAGGCTAAATCAGTCTGTCCATTTATAACATACAAATTGGGAGTTCTCTCTGTCTATACTAGGAAAGTCATTGAAGTAAACATAGGAAATCTAGATAAGATATTAGTGGATGAGGTTCTGAACTCAATAAATACTGCGTCTTTGAATTCAGCTAAAGAAATAGCTAGCAATCTTTCTGCATTAAAGACAGGGAATCCAGACTACTTTGTTAAACTAGTTAGCCCCATAATAAGGAAGAAGTTTATAGAGAATTTTAGACAATCATTGAAGGAATATGAGACGTGGATAAAGTCATTAGATCCCATGTTCCTCAAGACGATTGTAAGTAAGGTTTATGAGATGAGCGAGAAAACATTGGATGAGGAAAAGATAGATAATCTAGTTAAACTAATCGGCAAGAACGCTTCATATGAGAACAGGGAGATAGCTGGAAGTGACGAATTTGTAAAGTATCTAAAGATAGCCCTAAAGAGTGTGGTTGAGCCCAAACTAATTCAGAGTCTATTCGATGAGTTATTAGTAAATGGATGAAAGAAAGTTTTACGGAAAAAGTTTTTTAAACCTACAAGTCAATTAATTATCTCGCGGCCGTCGTCTAGTCTGGATTAGGACGCTGGCCTTCCATCAGTCAGGGAGGAGAGCCAGCAATCCCGGGTTCGAATCCCGGCGGCCGCATTAAAAATATTGTTGGACTGTCGTAAGAAAGTGTTTTAACAAAATGTGTAAAACGGGCGAAGGGAAGAGAAAACTTAGAACTAAAAAATTATTAAATATGTTTTTACCCTTGATATATTAGCGTTGTTGGTGCACCTAGACCATTAGAGAAGTATACAGTAGCTGTGTATGTTTGACCAGATGAGAACACTATTGATGATGTGGGGGTCGCAGTTATGGTTAATGTCTCTGTTTTTCCTGGTCCTACTTGTTCCATAGGATTGTTAGGATTGTAAGTTATATTATTGATCTTGTTTATTGTGAAGCTAATACCAGCTATATTAATGCTAGTTACTGAGACGTTAAAATTAGAGGCTGTATTTCTAACAGTTATAATTATATTGTATTGACCTGAACCCGCCTGTTCAATAGCACCAGTTCCAACTACCTGTGCACTACCTTGATTAGATATGGCTGGGATCAGACCAAACGCAAACAGGACTACTGCAGTAGCTATTATGACTCCTGCTATTACCAAAATTAAAGCCACTATTGCACCGGAAAGTGCTCTGATCCTTCGTTTATCATATCTATAACGTGATATCATGGTAATCTTATTATACAAACTATTACAAACTTATAAAATTAACTATTATCTTCCACTTATATCTACATATTACATTTTATCAAGAGAGAAAATAGTCTTAAGAGTTTTATTGTTTTACGGTTTTATAATGTAGTGAATACTAATTGTATAAAATCTTACAAATGTATACAAGTAATTAGAATTTTGATAATAATTGTATATGAAAATAACTAAATATAAAATTTTAATAGATTCAACTAATCCTAAATCTAGTTACACAGTATAAAATAACTTATACGTCGTTGCGTGTAAAAAGTCTGAAAGGTTTAGTGTCTTTAGTGCAAAGACATTTACTTATAGGTATTATAAGCTTAAATGAATGATTAAGATAGATGTAAATATGAAGTCTGACGAAGTATGTCCAGTGATAAAGGCTATAAGACTTATTGGTAGTGAAAATAAGTTAATTGTACTTTATTATCTTTTTGACGAAGGGAAAGGTTTCAATGAACTTATCAGGTTAACTAAATTAAATTCCAAGACTCTCTCCAAGACGTTAAAGGATCTGGAGGAAAGTGGTATCGTCTACAGGAAAGTCATAGGAGATAGACCTTTTAGAGTAAAGTATGAGCTAACGGATAAAGGAGTGAAGTTGAAAGGAATATTTGAAGAGCTACGGAAATGGATTTCAGACTGATAATTTAGTTATGAAGAACCCTTCTGTATCATGAAGATAAGGAACAAATCTGACTCCGTTTTTGACATCGAGACCGAAGCTTAATGGTCTCTGTGTAGTATAATCATTTACTATAAGTTCTCCCTCTTCCATAAACATTGAACATGTAGCATAAATGACTTCATCCCCAAGTTTAACCGCATTATTCAATAGTTTCCTTTGCTGGTCTGCATAATGTAAAACTTTTTCCCTAGTTAGTCTCAGGAGAATTGTTGGTTCATTCCAAATGGCACCTGAAGAAGAGCATGGCGCATCTAGTAGAACTTTGTTTACTTTCCTTTTGATGGCAAGAGATGAAGAGTCTACCAGCAAGAGCTCTAATCTATCAACATTTACACCGAACTTTTTAAATAGTAGCCTTTCCTTCTCAAGCCTTTCTTTGTCCACATCAGCTACAATTAGTTTTGCCTTATTTTCGGTAAGTTGCATAATCTGTGAGACCTTTATACCTGGAGCTGAGGCTAGGTCCAATATATGGTCATTGGGTTCTGGTTTTAGTGCCTCTACCACTGCCATACTCGCCTTGTCCTGTACAATAATTTTGTTTTCCTTAAATTCTGTCGTGTTAGTTATGTTATCTAAAGTTTTATACGCATAGGGAATGTCATTATCTTTTTCCACATCAACTCCTTTGTCATTGAGGTTCTTAATCACCTTCTCCTCGTCTGCTATTAATGTATTTACTCTGAACCATGTAAATTTTTGTTTATTCATTAACCAGTATTTTAATGAATTTACATCATAGATCTTACTCAACTGTATTTCCATCCATTCTGGGAATTTAACCTCGTATTTACCTCTGAGGAATTCTTTTACTTTTTTTCTTCTGGTCTTAAAAGTTAACGAGTAATAGGATAATATTAATTTTTTACTTAATTCATAAGCTTCATTATAGTTTATTTTTCTATACCCTCCAAAGTTTTTGGCTCTTTTAAACGCTACAGGTAATGGGTAACCTTTCTCTACATAGAATAATACTCTACTGAGGAGAAGTTCTAAACTCATACTATCCAATTTGACAAACTTATTTAAGTAACCGAGCTGACTATACTGTGTGAGAATAGAAAAATTGGAGAATAAGTATATTGATGCTGTATATTCCATTCGTGAATCGAAAAGCTTTAGTGAGCTATTGAGTAGATCTAGTGAATCACTAGTTTTGTTAATTAGGTTACTCTATAAGAGTGGCTTTAGAATGCCAAGAAAATTAGGTATAGAGATAACTAAATTCCTCTATACAGGTGAATCTGAGCATTTATTTAATGCCGTAGAGATGATGAGAAGTTATGCAGTGAGAGTTAAGTTTCCAAGAGTTGACTTTTACCTACAGACTTTTGTAACGGAGATTGATATAACTTTGAAGAAGGAGAGACTAGCTCCTAGGATTGAAGCCCAAGCTCTTTAATAGCCATGTGTCAAGAGAGAAGTCAAAATACTTACCTTCAAATGGAATGACTTCCACATCCATGGATTCTCCTATATCCCTACATACTTCAAACATACTCCTTCTCTTTCCCGCAACATTCACTACTCCTTTGATACCCTTCTTTATTAGACCAGCTGTGATTTCAGACGCTTCATTTAATGTTATAGGCGATACATAGAAATTTGTATTACACTTAATTATTCTCTTCTTTAGGGAAGCTTTGTATAAATAGTAGGCTATACTGTGGTAGTTAAAAGATGTCACTAGTCCTAGCCTGATGATTAGATAGTTACCCAGTGACATTATTCCCGATTCACCAACAAGTTTTGTTAGTCCGTAATAGTTTAGAGGTGTGGGTGTAGAAGTTTCACTATAGTACCCTTTTTTACCGTCAAATAGTAGAAACGTTGACAGATATACGTTTGTGATTCCAATCTTATTTGCACTTCTGGCTATATTTATTGCATGCCACGTATTAATGTTCCACGCTAAGGCTTTGCTGGAATTTGCCTCATCATAAGGTATTTCGTAAGTGTGTATCACAACGTCTGGTCTCTCCTTTATTACTCTATCACCAGCTGATAATACTACTATCTCGTCAAAGAATTTCCCAATACTCTTGACAAACTCTCCTTCATCTGTTACTCCAACTTTCACAAGATATATTTGCTAACCAAGATAAATAACTAATATGGAGGTCATTAAGGAGTTTGTAAAGTTATCGGGGGGAAAAGACGATGATGTGAGTATACTTTTGGCAAGTTGGGAGGATAAAATTACAGATATTAAACCTACAGATACAGGTTTAGTGGACAAAGTTGAGGGGAGAGTTCTGTCCTTGTATGTATATAGAGGAGGAATGTGTATTCTTTTACATAAGCCCACGGGACTATATTTGTTGTTATATGCGTTGACATCATTGGAGTTGTCAACAATAATGTATGTGGTAGAGAGGGAGATTAGACCCGATCAAGATTTTGTATCCCTAGTTTACGAGTACTTGGATCTGAAGGACAAGGGTAGACTTGGTAAATTGTAGTGACTACTACTTAAGTAATAATAAGA
The DNA here is from genome assembly GCF_000012285.1 of Sulfolobus acidocaldarius DSM 639. Lineage (NCBI taxonomy): Archaea > Thermoproteati > Thermoproteota > Thermoprotei > Sulfolobales > Sulfolobaceae > Sulfolobus > Sulfolobus acidocaldarius. The sequence goes on along the minus strand of NC_007181.1, from coordinate 2,156,278 downwards.
TCTAGTAGGTATAACCATGTTGTTTATAGTGATTTAAACCGCTTTAATTGACTTAACAAAAGTTTATATTTGGGAATGTTAATTATAAATATGGAAGGTGTTGTATATATGAGTAGTGTTGGAGTAATAAAGGAAGACAAGAAGAGGAAAGAGATTGAAGAGAAGCTAGAGGTAGTTTACGACGATGACGATCTAACTGTTGTTATAGCACCAGAGGAAGACGAGTTAAAGCAAGTAATATTAGACCTCCTTAAGGAGAAACCAATGGATGTAAAGGAAATTCACAGTATATTGACTAATTTAGCTAGCGACGAGAAGATAAGAAAGGCATTATATGAGTTAGCAGAAGAAGGGAAAGTTGTAGAGGATAAAAAAACTAGAAAGTTTATGATTGTAGGTATTTCTAATTAAATCCTTTTAGCTTTTATTAATTCATCTATTCTTGTAGTTGCAATTCCATCTATTTCGATTGGTTGAGCTGCTGGGTGGAATTCCCTATAGTTAGGAATGTTACTTTCAAGTCTTTCTTCGAATGTTGGTACTAGTTCATTCTCGTAAAAGACTCCTATGGGTATTTTTTCTCCAAATTCCATACTTTTTAACAGGGCTTTTTCGAACTTACTCTGTTTTTCTTCTTCTTTTCTTACCACAGGGTCCCATGTTGGGTCTTTGTCCAGCTTGTAAACCCTCTTATCGTACCACTCCTTGGTGTTTATATCATTATAGGTTGGGCAAGGTTGAAATACATCTATTATTGCACTGCCTTTATGCTTTATAGCTCTTTTTATAACTTCCTTTAGATGAATCACGTCGTAAGCGTAAGCTCTGGCTATAAAAGTATAGCCTGCAGAAAGAGCTACGGCTAGTGGGTTTACTGCGTCATTTATGTTGGGCTTTGGTAGTGACTTAGTCTTAATTCCTCTCTCTAAAGTTGGTGCAGCTTGCCCTTTTGTTAATCCGTAAACTCCGTTATCATGTACTATTAATGTAATGTCGATATTTCTTCTGCCTAAGTGCACAAAGTGTCCCATACCAATTCCTAATCCGTCACCATCTCCAACATTCACTATAACTTCTAAGGACGGATTTGCTAATTTAATTCCAGTAGCGAAAGCTAATGCTCTACCGTGTAAAGTGTGAACTCCTCCTACAGGAAGATTCACGAAATGTGGCATTTTACCTGAACAACCTATTCCTGAAACTAATACTACTTTTTTGAAATCAACACCCAGTTCTTGGATTGCCATTTCCTCTGCTCTAAGTATTCCAAAGTTTCCACAGCCTGGGCACCAATCATTAAAAACTGGTTTACGCTCCACCTGTCAACACCACCTTCTTTTCATTCTTTTCTACTATGACTTTAATACTATTAATTATTTCTTCTCTTGTAATTGGTCTACCGGACCATTTGAGGACATAGTTAGTCGCAAATATTCCAGTCTTTTCAGCTAAAACTTCCGCACCCTGTGCTTGATAGTTGTTCTCCACTGCAACTATCTTACTCTTTCCTTCCAACAACTTCTTCACCAACTTGGTTGGATATGGATTAAACATCTTCACCTGAACCATCATTGTTTTAATTCCATCTTTCTCAAGCTCACTCATGGCATCTAATATCGCACCTTTTGGTGATCCCCATGTTATTAACACAATATCAGCATCCCCAACTACATTAACCCTCAATTCTTCAGGAATTTCATTATCTGCAGTTTCAAGCTTTTTCATTCTCTTTTCATGCATTTTAGTCCTGTTTAGACTATTTTCGGTAATATGCCCTTCCTCATTATGCTCATCACCAGTGTAGAATATACTTGATTGTCCTAAGAATACCCTAGGAGATATTCCGTCATCACTGGGCTGGAACCTGTTAAACCTATCTCCAACTTGCTTTACAAGTTTACCTCTATCAATTTTTATTTGTCCTTTTATTGAGTCCTCGTCAATAAGTGAGTACGCATTGGCGAGGGCTTTTTCTATAATATGAATAACAGGAGTCTGATATCTCTCTGCTAAATTCAGAGCCCATATTGAGTCCCAAAATATCTCATGATGGTCACCAGATGCTATTACTATTCTAGGAAATTCACCATGTCCGGCGTTAAGTGCAAATTTGAGATCAGCTTGACCAGACCTTGTTGGTAAGCCAGTTGAAGGAGCTCCTCTCATGTAATAAGTCACTACCACTGGGACTTCATTCATTCCTGCCCAACTGAGTCCTTCAGCCATCAGAGAAAAACCTGGTCCTGACGTCGCGGTTGATGTTCTTGCTCCAGTAAGTGCTGCTCCAATTGCCATATTAATTGCAGCTAACTCGTCTTCTGCCTGTACTACCACTACTCCTCCTTTTCTAAGCTCATTACCTTCAACTATCATATCCACGTTTTGGTTTGCCTCAATGTAGACGCTCTCATCTGAGGCTGGCGTAATAGGGTAATAGGATTGGAATCTTAATCCACCTGCTATTTTGCCCATTGCAGCTATTGTATTCCCATCTATCTGAATTCTTGGCTTTACGTTATTGATCACTTCTAAATGATAAGTGTTATTAACGGTGTTATAGCCAATCTTTGCAGCCATAACATTCATTTTGACGAATAAATCGTTTCTAAAGATGGAGGATATTGTGTTTTCGAGTATATCAAATGGAAGTCCAAGGAGTCCAATGGAAGCCCCTACTGCTGCCATGTTTTTAGCTCTTTCAACAACAGAGACTTGGACTTTAAGCTCAGCAGCTATTTTCTTAAGGATATCTAGGTAATCAAGCTCAATTACTTTAATTCCCTTATTCTTAAGGTAGGTTATAACGTCTTTAATTGTGTAACCCATTTTGTTTTCGCTCAATAATTGCTTAATCTGCTCAGCCATTTCTGGTTCCATTGATTTAACCATATCTATATTGGTTGTAGCATAGTCGGTTCCATATATGACGAAATCGGTAACCTCAGTGAAGTGTTGAAATAGAGTTTCAGCGTCGAACGTAGCTAATATGTTGGTATAGGAAGAGATGCTTCTAACAGGTTTCTCGTCAAAGACTACTTCGAAATAACTGTGCCTTCCCTTAATATTAGAGTAATATTCTCTATTTCCAAACAAGTAATATCCAGCTCTTGCTATAGCATTACTGAAGACATTAGCTGAAGTGTCTACACCTAGTCCTTGGGGTCCACCTATCATCCAAACTAATCGAGTCATGATTTAAACATCATTACAAAAGAATAAAAGCTTTAGATACTAATTTAAATTGACTCCTTTATAACATTATATTAATGATAGTTTCAGAGGGTATAACTAAAAAATATGGTAACAGAGTAGTACTTAACAATTTCTCTTTGACTATTACAAGAGGCGAAATAGTGACATTACTGGGACCTAATGGTGCGGGGAAAACAACTTTTGTAAGGATAGTCTTAGCCTTAATCAGACCCAGTGGAGGAAAGATTGAAATATTTGGTAAGGATCCGTTTAAGGATAAGTCAGTTTTCTCCAGACTGGGTTACGTTCAAGAATTACCTAATTTGCCACCATTTCTTACAGGTAGACAAGTTCTACTTTTATCAGCAAACATAAAAGGGGCTAGAAAAGACGAGGTCGATGAGCTTCTGGGAGTAATAGGAATGGTGGAAAATGCTGATAAGCAGATTTCCAAGTACAGTAAAGGAATGGTACAGAGAATTGCTATTGCAGAGGCACTGTTAGGAAATCCTGAAATTCTAATTATGGATGAGCCAAACATCGGAATAGACCCCATATTTAACCTTAATGTAAGAAGCCTCCTGAATAAGCTTAAGAAAAGTGGGACGTTAATACTAATGACTTCTCATGATCTGGAGGAAGTTAAGAAAATAGCAGATAGGTTAATCCTTATAAATAAAGGTAACAAAATGTTTGAAGGATCTACAGAAGAGCTTATAAAGAAATTTTTAGGAATCAGAGTCATAATCGAAGCAGATAATAACGCAAAGGAAATTTTAGATAAACTCTCCTATGTGGAGGAGTATACTGCAGATGGCGAGAAGTATTATGTTAAATTGAGAGAAGATAAGAGAGAGGATTTGTTAAAGGAATTAGTGCTTAATGGAGTAAGGGTTAAATCGTTCTACTTGGACAATGATATAGAGAGGGCATATGAGAGGGCTGTGAGTAATGCTTGATGTCTTGTTTTACGAGTGGAGAAGAGCCATAGGGAGGAGAAAGGTGATAGTACTTATCACGATCTCTTTTATATTCGAAATAGCAGTCTACTTGGCATTATATCTTGTGCCCTCTCAAACAGTTAGAACTTATTTAATCCCCATCTATCCATACACATGGGCTATAGGTACGCTTTTACCCCAGGATTTACTTCTACATTTTTTAGCTATTTCTATTGCTTCAGGCTCTATGTCCGAGGAATATGAACAGGGTACTGTGGACTTCTTTTTGACAAAACCCATAACGAGGCTTCAGTTCTACATCCAGAAGTGGTTAGGTTCTTTCTCACTACTGGTCGTGATCTACGTTTTGATGGTTATACTATCTCTCTTTCTCTCATATACATTATTTGGAGTTCAGGAATATTTAGAATATTTTTGGATAACTATTATATCGGTCATTTTCTCCTCGTTAGTCTTCTTCTGTATCTCTTTTAGTGTAGGAGAAATTCTGAGAAGAAGCAGTCTATCTTTTATAATTTCTAGTTTTACACTTATTGGCAGTATACTAGTGTCAGACGTGTTATTATTCATCAGCTTTCTAACTAATAATACTTCCTATGAGAGTATAGCAACGTATCTACCATCCTGGGGGTCTACTCAGCTTCCTTTCATTCTTTTATCATCATCACCTTTATCTAACATAACACAGTTCATAGATATGTTCCCTATTCAAGGAAATGCTTGGGTCGCTGTATTATCTATAGTTGTCTATACGTTAATTCCATTCGTTATTTCACTCTACTTGTTCTCTAGGAGGGACATCCCAAAAAGGATAAGTTAATCCACAACTACTGATATTTTCATCAGATTCCCAGGATATATCCCTGTTTTACGTAAGGAGGAAAGCCTCGCCCTTTAGGGCGGGGAGGAAGTCAGATTCATACGCGTAGCTGTCTCACACTTTATAAGTAATTTCCATATAATTCAGTGGTCATGGCAAGGAGAGAATGCCCAAAGTGTAAGAAGGTAGTTGAAATAAAGGTGAGTCGAGAGGGAAAAACTATAACAAAAAGTTGTCCTATATGTGGTTACGTTTTCATAAAATATGAGGTAAAACACTTAAGCACTAACCCATCTGCTGAACCTTCTTGACAAGTAGTAAAATATCACAGTCTCCACAATTAATAATGCTATACTACCGTATAAGACATTTGAAGATAGGTGTATTAGTCCTGTTAAGTCCTGTAGGATCATTGCACCTAAAGTAGTTGGTATTGGAAATATGGCATAAAATGCTGTTTTAGGTATAAGGAAATATGGGTAAAATACTGGCGGTAGGACTGTAAGTAATATGGACAATATTGAACCCAGTCCCCAGGAGTACCTAATATGTGGAATGAAACTTCCTATTAAGAAGCCTATAGAGGAGGTTGTTAGTAGTAACAATACAAGAACTAAAACTATTGGAAGTATATTTAGAATGTTCACTAACCTATACAAAACAGCTAAAACAATATACAGTGCTATCCCTGGTATCGAGAAAATCAAGTTAGAGAGCATTAGCCCCAAAATATACTCTGTGGGTGTGACTTCTGTGGCTACTAACAAATCTTGAATTTTAGTCTCTAGCCTTAGAAATGCAAAATCTGCAAGAAAAGATATTCCATTTCCTGCAACAATTGCCACTAATCCCCCCATTATCGCGTATCCGATTAATGCCCCTCTTGTTACAACATAAATTAGGAAAAGTTCCGCTAATGGAGTAATCATATAGGTTACAACGTATATAGTTCCTCTTTTTACAGGGGCTACTCCATAAAACAGAGCAAAAGACAGGATAAATTTAATCTTCAAGTCCTTCACCTGCATAGATTATGAAAAGATCCTCTAGCGTTATAGGTTTAACTATGTATTTCCCTATATACGTTTCAGCCTCTTTTCTATCTACGTAGCTTATCTTCATCTTACCAACTTTTATTTCACCAGTTCCCTCTACTCTTACCTTATCCTTGAACTTGCTCAAGAGATCCTCAACTGTTCCTTTAGAAATAAGTTTCCCTTTATGTATTAGTACAATTTCATCAGAGAGTTCCTCAGCTTCCTCCATGTAATGTGTCGTTAAAACAAGCTTAGAGTCTGCCTCTTTCAGTATTGACCATACCTCAGTTCTTGAGTAAGGATCTAAGCCTACAGTTGGCTCATCTAAGAAAATGAGTTCAGCATTTGAAGCTATAGCCATAGCAACGAATATTTTCCTTTTCATTCCCCCCGAAAGTTCATCAGTAGGTTTGTCTCTTACCTCCCATAAACCTATATCTTTAAGTGTCTTTCTAGATATCTCTCTTGCTTCACTGATGGACATTCCTCTGGCGGTGAGGTACATCAACAAGTGTTCATAGGGAGACGACATACCAACAGGTCTAGCTTCTTGGGGTATGGACGAAATTAATTTTCTTACTTTTTTGGCTTCCTTAACTATGTCTAAACCATTTATCCTCGCTGTCCCACTTGTAGGTAAAAGTTGAGTCGAAAGTATTCGTACCAATGTTGTTTTTCCTGCACCATTTCTTCCTAAAACGGAGAGGACTTTAACATTACTTTTGAAGTTCAGATTATCCAGCGCCTTAGTGCCATCCCCGTAAATTTTTGTCAAATCAATAGTCTCCAGCATATACTATAATATCTGCTTTTTTCTCTTAAATATTTTGATTTATAGTAACTTTATCCAATTAAAAATTTAGAATAATGAGAAACTTTTGTAGTAACTTACTGTTGTGAAATGGGAAATAATAAGAGTGTATGTAGATACATTAACTTAATTTTATTGATATGAACTGAATAAGAATTGAACTTAAAGAAAAAAATACAAACTAACGTACATAACATCCATAAAAATGAGATTGTTGTTCGATTTCCCTTAGGTATTCATTTGTTTAAGCGCAATCTCTATTGCTTTATCTAATTGCCTGTCCTTTCCTGTCCTATAGTCCTGCGGATAATTATCTACCTCTATATCTGGGTCCACACCGTAATTTTCTATACCTAATCCTACTTCATCAAAAATTGCAGCAAATTCAGGCTGTGTAACAACTGTTTTATCGACTAATAGATGACGTGGGCTTATTCCTATAACTCCACCCCATGTCCTTCTACCTATTAATATACCTATCTTATACTTTTTGAATAGGTAAGAGAATATATCCCCATCAGAGCCTGCATTTTCATTAGTCACAGCTACTATTACTTTAGGAGAAGACAAATAGGGGAACGGAATACGTTCGCCATTTCTAGGCACATCATATCCTTCTCTCCTTAGTAATAATCTTTGTAATATTAAACCTGAAATGAATCCTCCCCTGTTAAACCTCACGTCCACTATCAGACCTTGTCTATAAAACTCAGATATAAACAATCTGAAGAATTCGGCAAAGCCTTGATACATCATATCAGGTACATGGACATATCCTAATTTTCCGTCACTCATCTTATGTACGTACTCCCTGTTTTTCTCCACCCAATGACGATACATTAGATACTTCTCATCTTTCATTAACCTTACACTTACGGTTCTATTTTTCCCGTCACTGGTTAGAACCTCAAGGATAGCTTGATCTTTATTTATGAAATGTGAATTTATACTTCCCTTTCTTACCTTTTCCCCATCAATACTGTAAATGCAATCTCCTTCGTTTAGTTCTACACCTGGATCTTTTAATGGACTTCTTTCTCCTTCATTTGTTGGATCACCAGAGTATATCTTGACTATTTTGAAGCATTCCCTTTGTTCATCATAGTTAAATTCTGCACCTAAACCTCCTATCACTAATGGTTCTGCGGTCTCAAAATCATATGGAGTCTCATACGAGTGGGAGGTTTTAGTTTCTCCCTGCATTTCTTTTAATACATCAGAAAGCTCGTATCTAGTGCTTACTCTATCTAGAAGTTTTTCATACTTATCTAGAACGCTATCCCATCCCTGCAATTTTTCTGCACTCCAGTAGTTCTCCTTCATCAATTTCCATGTTTCAAATAACATTTGTCTCCATTCCTTCTCTGGGTCTACAAGTACCTTAATTCTAGTTGTATCAACTACTCCTCCCTTTATTCCCTGTGTGCTTAAATCTGGCTTCGTAGTAGCATTAACGAGTCTAATACTGTCTTTGAAAACTAGTAGAACCTTCGAACCGTCCTTGGTTATAACGAAGTTTCTTACGTTCTCAGCAAAGACCTCTTTCGATTTGATTTCAATATCGAATATCTCAATTTTTCCTAAAGTATCCTCTTGTGGATTTAGTTGCCCTCTTATGGGTTGCGAGTACAGTAATACCTTGTTTGATTTAGCTCCGCTAATTTTTACATAGTTGTCTTCCTCTACTGGGAATGGTATAACCCTATACTGAATACCTTCAGGGTCAACATTTTTATCATGTTTTACTTCTTCAAGTGGTTGATTAAATGGGGAGTAGGCTTTACTTAAAACCACTAAGTAAGGCTTTATTACACGCTGAAAGCTCATGTTAAATATAAATTTGTCTGAACTAGGGTCAAGAGTTCTAGCCGATAAGAAGTAAAGGAATTTTCCATCTGGGTCAAAAGAAGGCGAAAAGTCAAACGCATAAGGGCTAGTTACTCTTATAATATTTCCTGATACGTTAGCTATCTTTATGGACTGGGTTCTAAATCCCTCAGGGAATGCGTAGCTAAACCACTCACCTGTAGGGTGCCAATCAAACTCACGAATTATCCCATAAGAACTTTTATCTATAAGTTTTTCCTTTTTCGATTCTAAGTCATATAACCATAATTCTAGTCTGTTGTTCGATATTAGGAGCTTTTTACCATCTGGAGACGCTTTGATTTTTTCGATTCTACCAAAATCCTTTTCTACTTTTTGCTTTATCTTTCCGTCCTTTGATAAAATCAACAGTTTATTTTCATTACTATCTACAACAGCAATATCCTCATTTGATAGAAACTGTAATTCCCTGTATTTTACCCCCTGCTTTTCACCTAATTGTACTACAGGACCTTCCCATGGTCTCATGATAAAAGGTTTACCTCTGACTATTAGCCCAATGTAATTCTGATTAACATCTACATCGGTTAAGTATTCCATAGTTGAAACAAATTTTGGTCTCTTTTTCTTCCTCTCTGTGAATACCTCGATTTCGAGCTTAATAGTGTTATTAGTCTGTGGGTCAAACAAGTAAATATCTCCAGCTCTCTGGAACACAATCCTTTTTCCATCCGAGCTGGCATTTCTACAGTAATAATCTGAGAAGTTAGTGTGTTTTAGCAAGTTCTCCCCCTGCATGTCCACTGAGTAAAGGTTACTTACACTCTCGTGATCCGACAAGAAGTAGACTCTGTCATTTAATATCATGGGGTGGCTAATTATTCCATTTAGGCTGAGAAATTTCTTGAAAGTTTCTCCAGCATCAAAGGATATCCATAGTTCCCCTTTGGTTCCTCCTCTGTATCCTTTCCAGAAGGGTAAATCTTGATATCCTCTGGCTATTACAATAGTCTCATTTTTTATTGAAATATTTGAAACTATTCCATATGGAAGAGGTTCATAACTCTCATCATTTACATTTACTTTGTAAGCCTCTGTCCACGCGTTAAATGGTGTATGGTAATCTGTTATTACCATTATCTCCTTATCTGATAGCCAGCCTGCAACCCATGTGGTTGGTCGGTTAAAATATGTCACCCTTTTGGACCTACCGTCCTCTACAATAAATACATCAGCACCTTGCTTTCCGCTCCTCAACCATAATGTAGTAAAGGCTATCCTTTTACCGTCTGGGCTAATCTTGGGTTTTATGGAAACACCAGTGTCAGTCGTAACTCTAATCGGTCTCATGTCTTTCAGTGACATAAGCCATACATCGTCATCAGTTGTAAAAGCCACAAAATCATTTCTTATATCTGGATACATGTAATACCCTTTCATTCTCCCAACCTCTTCTCTTTATACGAAAATACTATTAGTTAACTAAACCCTTTGCCATAATAAAAAGTTTTATTTTTATTTTTAAATTACTACTTTTTTTACCCATAATCAGTTGAGGGTTGAAGAAATTATACGTTATATTTGAGATGGATTTTTTCAATTGATCTTAATACGGTAAAGTGTAAAGTGAACTAAGCTCTGATTTCATGAATACTCTATACACTGTCTTATAACTTTAGAATTAAGTTAAAAGTTGGCTTACAATCTGATTCCAGCTTCATAATATCAGTTCTTAATGAGGAGAATGTAAAAATATCGGTTCCAGTTAAGAGGATTACTTTCTACTGTTATCGTATTCCACAGCATACCAGAATGCTTTAGATATGGATTGACCTATGGACTGTTGACTATTTCTTACATCATGGATGTGAACTGTTGGCTTAGTTCTGTTATCCCATTCCCTCACTCCTATTTCTTTGTATTTCTCTTCCAATAAATAACCACGATTTCTATCGAGCCCCTTGAATAAATTCCTTGTAATATAGACCTCGTTTTGCTTTGCCCACTCAAATATGTAGTCTTGATAGGCGTACAAATTGGAGTCCACTAATATTACTTCTCCCTTATACTCTTGATATATAGGTTGCCTTTGAGAGGGTACCGCAAATATCGTATGACCATCAATGGATTTAATGTAAGAGTTGAGATAAACTTTTACTCCTAACCTCTTTAGTTCTTTCTCATAGTATTCTAATAGCTTTATGAAGGAGGCTTTCTTGAAAGGATCTTTATATTCGTTGAGTTGCCCACCTAATTTGCTATCTTTTTCATATAGTTTAACCTCAAAACCTCTTTTCGCTAAAACTCTCGCCATCTCTAGTCCTGTAACTCCTCCACCCACTATGTTCACTTCTCCTTCCCCTTTTCTCAACTCCACAGGTTCCCAACCGAGTTCAGGGTTTACGTCGCATCTCACTTCTCTCGTAGCCATTAGCCTGCATAGCTGGTTACATCTTATACAAGGTCTTATGTTTCCACCATCCTTTACCTTTATTAGCCAATCTGGATCAGCAAGAATTTGTCTAGCTAACACTGCTGCATCTGCGAACTCTAGTACTTTTTCTGCATCATCAACTGTCAGGATTGAACCGGCAACCAATAGTGTTTTTCCGAACTGATTTCTGATTACTTTAGCCTCTTCAAGATAGCTTGGCTCCTTATAATAAAATGAAGATGAGCCCCCTAACGGTCCGTCCCTTCCCGCAGACAAGTGAAGATAATCTAATAAATTCTCAACTCTCTTGGCGATCTTTCCAACAGTCTCAGGATTTAATCCTTGAGGATCGAACTCAGTTGCTGAAATTCTCAATCCTACAGGTATCGAAACAACTCTTTTAACTTCCTTAATTATCTCCTCCAGAAATTTCACTCCATCCCTGTATTCATCTTCCCTTTTATTTGTAGCCGGAGAGAGGAATTGTGCAATTAGATATCCATGGGCTCCGTGTAGTTCTATCCCATCGAAACCGCTCTTTTCAGCTCTCTCTGCAGCCTTTACGAAGTCATCTATAACTCTGTTTATGTCGTCTTTTGTCATTTCCCTTACGGGATCAATTAATGGTATGTTGGAAGGTGCAACTGGACTATTACCCCATATTAAGGCTTTCCTAGTCTTTCTTCCCACGTGGACTAATTGTACAAATATCTTAGTATCATGATTGTGAACTGCCTCTGTCAGTCTTGCGAATTTCGGAATAAATTCGTCTGTATATAGTCCTAATTCATTGGGTGAACCTCTAGCGTCTGTTTTATTCACGTATGTGTACTCAGTTATCAGTAGTCCAAGTGAAGATCTCCTGACAAAGTATCTTATGTGAGTCTCTGTTGGATATCCCTCAGGTGTACCGAAATTTGTTATCATTGGTGACATTACTACCCTGTTCTTTAGCTCAACATCTGCTATTTTGAAGGGTTCTAAAAGTCTCACAAAAAATTCTGATGGATATCAAACAAAATAAGATTATCGCTTATCATTGAATTTTATTTATTTTCTTAGCTAATTCAAAATCTTTTTCTGTAACTCCACCCTCACTGTGAGTCGAAAGCTCTAGTACAACCCTATTATAATACACACATAGGTCAGGGTGATGGTCCATCTCATCTGCAATAGGTTGTATCTTCCTTACAAATTCCACAGACTCGTAGAAATTCTTAAACTTGAATGTCTTCTTAAGTTTATTATTTTCATAACTCCATCCCTCGATTTCCCCTAATCTCCTTTTTATTTCATTTTCATCCAGTTTCATACTTTAATTATTGGGTAGTGTAATATATTAGCCTTTAACTACTTTCCTGATTTCCTCAACTGCACTTGGGTTTTCTAATGACGATATATCTCCTAGTGGCTTATCGAGAATTATAGCCCTCAGTAGCCTTCTCATAATCTTTGCATTTCTAGTCTTAGGCAGTTCCTTAACAAGAAATATTCGGTCTGGAGAAAAGGCTTTTCCTAGTTTATCCTGAGCGAAGTTGATTAACTCGTTCTCATTAATCTCTTCCTTAGTTACCGTAAAGCAGATTATTTTCTCTCCTTTCAATGGATCAGGGATCCCAACACAGGCTGATTCTAACACCTTCTGGTGGGCATTGATCACAGACTCTATTTCAGCAGGACCCACTCTTTTTCCCGAAACTTTTATTGTATCATCGCTTCTACCTACAATGTAAAAATATCCATGGCTGTCGTAGTAAGCCAAGTCACCATGAACCCAAACATTGTCCCATCTGCTCCAATATGTCTCTAAATATCTCTTCTCATCTCTCCAGAATCCTCTCGTCATCCCTGGCCAAACAGACAGAACCACTAACTCCCCCTCAGTATTTGGCGATGCTCTTTTCCCAGACTCATCGAAAACATCAGCTTTTGTACCTGGAGAAGGACCATTAAACGACGACGCTTTGATTTCCTTTATCACGTAGTTTCCCAATATTCCACCTGAAATTTCTGTTCCTCCTGAGTAGTTGATTATTGGGTTATGGTCGATAAGTCTATACAGGTAATTCCAGCTCTCTGGATCTATAGGCTCTCCAGTATTTCCTGCAAGTCTAACTTGAAGCTTTCCTTCCCTTCCTTTAAATGATCTAACAAGGCTAGCTGAAAGTCCTAAAATACCGGGTTTAAAATCTTCAGTGAAATGTGAAATTTGGTCAAATCCTGGATAGCCTTCATATAGACCTATTTGACCACGTAAGAGTATTCCACCAAATATTAACCATGGTCCCATCATCCACCCTAGGTCAGTGATCCATGTAAGTAATTCACCATTCTTCATATCGAACTGGAAATAGATATCAGCTGCAGCCTTTATTGGAAATCCCATATGTACGTGAACACAGCCTTTAGGTTTTCCAGTCGTACCACTAGTGTAAATTATCATTAGAGGATCCTCAGATTCGGTCTTCTCTAAGCCATCACCAGCTGTCTTTTTAACTTCATCATACGAAATGTAGTTTACCTTTGCCTTACCTCCCCTTTCTACTACTATTTTATCTACTTGAAAGTCCTCTAGGTTTTCAGTCGGATTTATTTCTTTATCTTTTCTTGTGGTTAGATCTGTAGTGAATATAGCTTTCATTTCACTGTCTTCAAGTCTTACTCTTATTGGTTCCTTTCCAAAACCTGAGAAAAGTGGGACTACGATCATTCCTGCCCTGATAATCCCTAAGAAAATGGGAATTATTTCAGGTATCATTGGTAAATATATGCCAATTCTATCTCCCTTTTTATATCTTCTTTTGAGCCATGAGGAAACAGCCTTTGATTCATATAATACTTGATTGTACGTTAATGTCTTACTTTCACCTCTTTCGTTCATCCACCTTACCAAGGGTTTTGAACTTTCCTCTAGCTGATCCGCGATATTAATTTTCCCGTCTACAAACCATTTAGCCCATTGTTTACCTTTGCTTAGGTCTAATGTTTTCGTATAGGGTTTTTCAAATTTTAAACTCAATACGTTTTTTACAAAATCATCCCAAAAAGCCTCATTGTATGTGAACTCAAGGAATTTCTCTAAATCGGGAATATTCCTGGAAATCATGTATTGATAAACATTGCTTTTTTCAATCCACTCTTTGCCTGGAACCCAGCTCATCATATTATATTAGAGAGGGTTAGATTTAAAGTAATACATATATAAAATAAATTATATTTTATTTACAAAATGAGGAAAGCCTCACCATTTATGGCGGGAGAGGAAGCCAGAAAAACCTTCATACTATACTTTAGTTTGTATATAACTTCTGGATAGCTCCTTACTTTGTGTGGTCGTTATAGTACTTTCTCTTTAACAAAAACATGGCTTGATTTCTCTTCATTAAATAATCATAATTAAGTTGAATCTAGTTTATATTCTACGAAGGTTAAAGTATTTATTATGAAAAGAGGAGTCTCAGGATTAATAAAAGGAAAGTCCACAATGGACGGTGCCGGGGTAAAGTTATACAGAGTATTTGGGGGTATGCATACAGTTGAGTATACAGATCCATTTCTGTTGCTAGACTTCTTCGGATCATCTAATCCTTCAGATTATCTTGCAGGATTTCCATGGCATCCTCATAGAGGTATAGAGACTGTAACTTTGCTTTATAAAGGAAAGGTAGAACATCAGGACAGTGAGGGGAATAAAGGTGTGATTTATCCTGGGCAGTCTCAGTGGATGACAGCGGGAAGTGGAATTTTCCATCAGGAAATGCCCAGACCATTAGAGGGTACGGAAATAGCTAGGTATAATCAAAAACCTGAGGACATGTATGGTCTACAGTTATGGGTGAATTTGCCATCTAATATGAAGATGTCAGATCCCGTATACAGAGATGTTAAACAGTTACCGAAAGAGAGGTTTGACTTTGGAGAGGTTCAGATATTATCAGGTAAGTTTATGGGCATTGATGGTCCTGTCAGGGTTAAAAGTCCAGTTGACCCAACATATTTAGACGTGTTATTGGACGGGGAAGTTAAAATACCTGTAAAGAACGGCTATACAGTGTTAGTTTATGTGGTTGATGGGAAGATAAAGACCGTAAACACTCCCTATATTGACTCTGGAAACTTAATCATTTTCGATAGAGAGGGAGACGAGGTCGATCTCTCGGGAAATGGTAGATTCATATTAATCTCAGGTAGACCTTTAAATGAGCCTGTGTACTGGTATGGACCTATTGTTATGAATAGTGAAGAACAAATTTTAGAAGCTTTAAATGATCTGAGGAATGGGACTTTTGTAAGGAAGAAAGAGCCTTTACATGAAGACTTTTGAGAGGGCAAGAAATATTTCTAATCATACATATTTTTCTTTTTATTCATATGAAAGCTTTTTCCATTAAGTACATTAAGTTTTTAATTAAAATCGAGAATATTTAGGTAATGAAGAAGCATTTAAACAGAGTTAAAGTTTTGATAGCCCATGATAAGTGTTGGACTTCATCTGTTGACCTCAGTGGTTATACTATTAATTATCATGTTTATCCTGAGAAGGGGTACTTGAGGGCTAGAGTTATTTTCCCCTCCTCAAAGAAAAATGAGTTAAGTAAAATGAAAAGAGCAAAGGATAAAGGAATACTAAGGGTATTGCAAGTTAACCAATTTGATTCTGATATCTATGTAGATTTCCTTAACACTTATAGGAATTCTATAGCAGGTCTACTTTACGATTATGAGACTCTATTCCTGAGAAACGAGCTTAAGGAAGAGAAAGAGCTATGGGACTTCATAACTACAAGTACTGCAGTTAATGAGATAGTGGATCAACTTAAGAGTTATGGAGAGCTAATTGAGGTAAAAGTGGATCAAGTAGATGACATGTTCTTCCCGTATCTATCCCCATCACAAGTAAGAGTATTGAAAGCTGCCTTCGAGTACGGATATTTAGATTACCCTAGGGAAGCCAATGCCGATATACTTGCAGAAAAGCTAAACATAAGTAAGGTGACGTTTTTATACCACCTGAGGTCAGCTGAAAAGAAATTAGTTGAGTTTTACTTGACTCATTTAACCTAGAGGGATGAACAGCTTTCATACTTTTTAGCTTATACCTCTAACTTGTTTTATTGTCCTATTTTATTTTATTTTTAACTAAATGTATATTATGAGCGAAGTACTCCGCCTATCGCATGTTTGTGTCAGAGTAATAGATATGGACAAGTCTCTTTTCTTTTACAGGGATCTACTGGGTTTTCATGAAACAGAAAAGAATGGTGATTATGTGTATCTGAGGGGATACGAGGAAGGACAGCATCATAGTTTGGTACTCAAGAGGGCAGAGTCACCTGGGTTATCCTATATAGCCTTTAGGGTCAGAAACGTGGATAAGATGAGGGAAAAGCTTGAGGCTAGTGGGCTTAAGACGAGAAAATTCGAGGAAAAAGGAGTGGATAACGCAATAATCTTTTCTGACACTGGTGGAATGCCTACAGTATTCTATGAGAATATGGAGTACGTTGATGACATTAGAATGAAGTTTCATATACATAAGGGAGTTTCACCCATAAGATTAGCTCACGTAAATCTCATGGTGGATTCCAATGTTTTTGAGAACGAAATAAAATTCTACCAGAGTTTAGGGTTTTATGAAACTGAAATTTTTCTAGATAAGGAAGGAAAGAAGATGGTCTCCTGGCTAACTAAGTCTGGTGACTCTCATAATCTAGCTATATCCAAATCATCAAGAAAAACACCCGGTTTTCATCATTTTACATATTACGTCCACGATTTAAGGGACGTTATAAGAGCTGCAGATATAATGGCTTCAGCAGAGCTATGGGACTATATAGAGAGAGGTCCTGGAAGGCATGGTGTTACCCAAGGAGTATACATTTACCTGAGAGATCCGAATGGTGGAAGACTAGAGTTCTTCACGGGTGATTATGTAGTCCTAGACCCAGATAAGTGGAAACCAGTAGTTTGGACTTATGAACAATTTAGATATAGGAGTGATTACTGGTCAAGACCTATACCCGAGTCTTGGTTAAATGAATGGATTCCCGTAGAGGATCCCTTTACGGGTAATTTAAGGGGGTGGAATACATGATTAGAAGGGGAGAAGAATATATTAAAAGTTTGAAGGAAGGAAATCACGGAGAAGTTTACTATAATGGCGAAAAAGTTGAAGATATAGTAAACCATCACGCATTTAAAATACCTATTAAGACAGTAGCCAAATACTATGATCTACATTGGGAAGACGAAGCTTTAAGAGTCTACAACAGGGATGTCGGTGAAGACACAAGTATATCATTCTTCAGACCCAGGTCAAAAGAAGACCTAAAGAAAATGAGGGTAGGTTTAAACAGGATTTATGACAACTATTATGGCTTTTTCGGAAGGAGTCCAGACTATCTCAATATATGGAGTATGGTATTTTATGCACATGCAGAGGATTACTTTGGTAAAGTATTTGGAAGTAAAATAATGGAGAATGTGATAAATATTTATAAAGAAGCCACTAAGAAAGACCTATTCTATACTCACGCTATTGTAGCCCCTATGTACGACAGATCAAGACCACCATCTCAGTGGGAGGATCCATATATTCAGATAGGTGTTGTCAAGGAAACTAATGAGGGAGTTATAGTTAGAGGTGCAGCAATGATATGTACTGCGGGACCTTATGCTGAGATGTTGTGGTATTTGCCTAACATAAGGAGAGATAGTGATCCCAGATATGCGATATTCTTCTCTATACCAGGAAATTCAAAGGGTGTAAAATTCATAACAAGAAGAGGCTTCTATCCGAGGGAGAATCTAGGCGAATTCGAGTATCCAATATCGTCACGATTTGAAGAATCTGATGCAATATTAGTTTTAGATAATGTTCTAATTCCATGGGATAGAATAATATTTTACAAGAAGCCTGAAGAAATTGAAGGATTTATGTGGCATACTGTTCAGCTAAGGACATGGTTTAATTGGCATTTTGCCATTCAACACTACTCGAGATTGAAGTTTTACGCTGGGTTAGCCATGGCTATTGCAGAATCAGTTGGTATCAATAACTTCATTAATGTCCAAGAAAAATTGGGAGAAATACTGATTTACCTCACTTTGAATGAGGCAGCATTAATAGCAGCTGAGGAAAATGGAGAATACTTACCAAACATATATAGACCCAATCCTTATATCTCCATCACAGCTAGTCATTTCAACATGAGGGCTTTACCTAGAGTTGACGAAATCCTTAGGCTCATTTCAGCTGGTTCATCTATACCCATACCCGCAGGTATAAGGGATTTTGAGAACCCTGAGGAAAGGGCGATGCTTGAGAAATACCTTGCATCAAAGGGTCTACCAGCTCTTGAAAGAGTAAAACTATTCAATCTATTGTGGGATGTTATAGGCTCTGAGAGTGGTATGAGATACGAACAATATGATAGGTTTAGTAGAGGAGATCCCACAATAAGATGGGCTCAAATGTACACTGAAGTGTTTAAGGATAGGAAAAGAGAATATGTGAAATTGGTAAGGGATATCATGGATCAGATGCCTAATCCTAAGGCGTAATGAAAATGAAATTAGTTTTCTTTGAGTATCAGGGAAAGGTAAGATTGGGAGAAGTTATAGGAAATGATATTATCGAAATGGAGAGTGTTAATAAAGAGCCTAAAGGTGGAAGTTATGATATTCGATCTGTAAAGATTCTTCCTGTCCAAACTGCTTCAATTTTCTGTGTCTTGGTCAACTCTTATAAAATGCTGGGTGCCTCGAGTAAACAGGAAGGAAAAGAGATGCTGGGAACTCCTAAATTTTTCATTAAGCTCCCCTCTATCGTAGTTGGAAACGGAGATATAGTCTATGCCCCTAAGAGTGGTATTAGACCTGAGGTGGAAATAGGTATAATTATTAAGGAAAAATTGAGGAACATAAATTCTGGAAAAATACAAGATTACATCCTAGGTTACACTGTATTTAATGACGTTACGGCTCCGGGTGAGGCTAGTAAGGATTGGTATTATGCGAGGAGGAGGGATCCTAATGATGGAGTAGTGAAACGAATGATTGTGAGGGGTGCTCATTTTAGGAATAAGAATAGGGATACGTTCGCAGTTTTAGGTTCTATTATAACTACTCCAGATGAGGTTAAGTTGGACAGACTTAGGATGATGAGCATTTATGATAATAAGGTAATTCAAGACAGTACAACTGATGAGTTCATATTTTCTCCCGAGGAGATTATAAGGGAGCTCTCCACCATACTCACAATACCCCAATTAAGTGTTATAACAACTGGAACCGTAGGGTATTCTGGCGCTGAAGATACATCTGAATACAAACTTGAGGCTAAAAGTACTACTATGGAAGTTCACGTAGAGAGAATAGGTTCCCTAGTTAATCCTGTTAAAGTTATATAAATTGCCTGATGAATATTTTTAATTTAGCTACTTTTTATAATACCTATTTATTTAACTTGTTTGATTATGACTTTAAATATTATTATGGTGAATAAAAAATTGTGAGAATTTTATGAGTAAGGAGAATAAGTATGAATCAATAAATTTTGAAGAGTCACCCACTTACCCTGAATATAATATATATCCACCAATATGGGATTTCGATAACGAGAGAGCATGGCAACTATATAGAAGGGCTAAAAAAGAGCAGTGGGACGAAGATAACATTGATTGGAGGAGAGTAAAGGAGTGGATGTCTGGATTAGACAGGAAACAGAGACTGGCTATAGCCTATTGGTATGGTCTTTTATCAAACTTCGATCATGCAACCCCTGTATTCGCTTATGCAGTAGTAAAGTCATTTGAGCACCATTTGGATACTGCAGTCAGAGGAATACTTACAACTATAACCTGGGACGAAAATAGGCATAACTTAGTTTGCGGACTAGCTATAAAGAATGCAATGGAGGGTTTCCCATTGAATTTCAAACCTCAAGATGATCTCGAGAAGAAGGCAATGTTAAATGTTCAGTGGGTTTGGTGGAACGGATCAAGATATTGGAAAGCTTACTTAGACGCTTACAAGAAATACGCTCTTGATGTATTATTCACGTCATTTATGATGGGAGAAGCAGCAGCCACAACAGTGTTCACTAGCATGGGAAAGAATGCTAAGAATGAAGAATTTTCAAAGATTTTTAAGAATACAGCTGTTGACGAGACACGTCACTATGCCTTTACCCATTTGATTATGACCCAGAATGCCCCTAATATGAACGAAGATAGGAAAAAACTGGTCACGAAGCAAATTAGGGCTGGCTTTGTGTTCCTATCACTAATCACTTACAAACCCCCTAAGGAATTTTGGAAATTACCTCCTTGGTTCCTGGAAGTCCATCAGAGAATGGAAGATCTAGCTAGAGATGCAGGCTTCTATATTCCCACAGAGAAGGAAAAGGAGGAGGCATGGAAGGATGCTGTGCTTAGAGTAGGCGCTTCCTTGAAGAGATATGGGATAAAATTACCTGATATGCCTGAACTTGGTATAAGTGGAGAGGAAGTAAAGGATATAAGCGAGGACGACTTCATTCCAGTGTTCTAAGGGTGTAACGGTTTTGAAAGTAGACGGGCTACCGATAACCTACAACTATAAAATAAACTATCCAGACCAATTCCTAGAGAAACTAAAGGAGGGTAAGGTAGTAGCTACAAGGTGCGTCGCCTGTAACTCTGTATATTTCCCACCTCAAAAGGACTGTTCAAATTGCGGTTCAGATAAAATGGAATGGGTTGAATTACAGGGCGAAGGGGAGCTAATGACTTATAGTATTGTGTCTCAGAAACCTCAAGGATTCGAGAAGTATCCAGATTACGTGATTGGAATAGTTAGACTGGGAGAAGTAAGTGTGATGGCTTGGATTAAGGGAAGACCAAGAGTAGGAAGTAAAGTTAAGATATCTACAGATGGTCAGAGGATAATCGCTGAGGTGGTAGAGTGAGTGGATATGATGAAACTAATCCTAGACTACTATCTAAGAACGACATAAAGGAGATCCAACAAAAGAGATTGAGAAGGCTTATAAACTACGTATATGAGAATTCTCCGTATTACAGGAAGCTTTTTCAACAGAGAAGAATTTCTCCTGAAGATATAAAAACGGTGGAAGATTTAAGAAAACTCCCTTTTACTACAAAAGAAGAGCTTAGAGATAAGGCATACCCATATGGCGGAGAATTTCTAGCTGTGCCGTTTGAAAAGGTTGTAAGGTTTCATATGACCTCTGGAACTACAGGTATACCGACTGTAAACGCTTATACAACTAATGATATCGAGGTCTGGTCTAACCTGGTAGCGAGGTGTCTCAAAACTGCTAACGTAAACAAGAATGATATAATGATGAATATTTACGGTTACGGTTTATTTACAGGAGGGATTGGTCTTCAACAGGGGGCTGAGAAAATAGGAGTAAAGGTGATTCCGTGGAGTGCAGGGAGAACCGAAGGAATGGTCAAGGCTATAAAGGATTTTAAAGCTACTGTGATAACCGGAACACCATCATATGAATTGGTAGTAGCTGAGACCATCAAAAAACTGGGCATTGACCCAACTACCTTGAATTTGAGGCTTGCCATTCCGGGGGCAGAGGCAATGACCTCGGAGATGCTAAAGAGGATAGAAAGTGAGTTAGCGCTAAAGGAGGGTGCAAGAGAAATATATGGTTTTACAGAGGCTATGGGACCAGGTGTTTCCCAGGAGTGTCCTTATGACGATCATAAAGGGATGCACATATGGACAGATCATTTTATCGCTGAGATAGTCGATCCAGAGACTGGAGAAGTTTTAGATGAGGGAGAAGAAGGAGAATTAGTTATAACAACTCTTTCTAAAGAAGCTGTGCCCCTGATTAGGTATAGAACAAGGGACATTACTAAGATTACTGAAAGCGATGATGATATTCCTTACCCTAAAATAAGTATAATAAAGGGCAGGATTGACGATGTTATATTTTACAAAGGAGTGAAGATATACCCTTCTGCTATAAACTTAGTTTTAATGAAGTATTCAGAGATTGCCGAATATCAAGTGGTTTTTGACAGGAGAGGTAATGAACATAAAATGATACTGAAATTAGAGGTCGAGAACCCTTCTAACGAGTTGAAGCATAAAATAGTGGAGGAAATAAGGACAGTTGCTTTCGTGACACCGGAAATAGAATTCATAAAGGTAGGATCTTTGCCCAGATTTGAGGGTAAGAGTAAGAGGGTAATTATTATGGAATAGGGATTTACTGTGAACCTCAGAGAAAGCAATTTTGCAAAATATCTACATTTAAAATTAGAGGAAATAAGAGAAGGTTATGTTAAAGTATCTGCTGAAGTCAGGGAAGAAAACCTCAACATACACGGGGGTGTTCATGGTTCTTTTATATTTGCTCTTGCCGATACCGCTTTTGAATACATAAGCAACTTTTCGAGGAATTCTGTAGCCCTTCATATGGACATAGATTTTAGAAGACAAGCAACTCTAGGTGAGAAAATAATTGCTGAAGGTTTTGAAGAGAGTAAGGGTAGAACGACTTCGCTATATAGAATAGTGGTTAAGAACGAGGATGGGAAAATAATTGCTCATGTCACAGCTCTGGCTTATCACTTAGATTCTGTAAAAAGAGAACAGAGCAATAAGGGAGAAAATAAGGTTTAAATCACTCGTCATGAACACGTACTTTTTCATCTTCTAAGAACCATAACATATGCATAGTGACCTGTTCCTCCCACATTATGAACCAGTCCAGTGTATCTTTTAAGTGGTTGCTGTAAACTCCCTGCCTCTTCTCTAAGCTGTTTAGTTATCTCGTAAATCATTGATAAGCCAGTAGCACCCAAAGGATGCCCTTTAGACTTTAAGCCTCCAAATAAGTTCACACCGACTTTTCCTCCTTTTTCGCTTTGTCCCTCCTCTATGAACTTTCCTCCTTTACCTTTCTCTACAAATCCTAGGTCTTCATACCCCATTATTTCTGCTATGGTAAACGCATCATGAACTGTAGCAACTTCTATACTATTAGGCGTAATATCAGCCATTTTATAAGCGTCCTGAGCAGCTAATGTTGTAGCCTTAAATCCTAACCACTCTCCTCTTCTCGCAACATATGCGTAGTCATTAGCAAATCCTACTCCACTAATCCACACTGGTGAATCTATCTTTAGCTCTCTCACCTTCTCTTCCGAGGCAAATATTGCTGTTGCGGAACCATCACTAATTGGACATGCATCAAGGAGCTTAATAGGCCATGAAATAACCCTAGACTTTAACACTTCCTCAACTGTGACAGGTTTTTGGAAGTGAGCCTTAGGATTACTTGCTCCATATTTGTGTGCCTTAACCGATACTAGAGCCATTTGTTCTTCTGTTGTACCGAAGACTGCCATGTGTCTAGTAGCGTAAAGAGCATAATAAGTAGGAAATGTAGTACCGTAAAAGTGATATTCCCACTGGTAGTTTCCTCCCCTTCCTCCCACTGCTAAAGAGGTTGAAGTATCGACCTCAGTCATTTTATCCACGCCCACAGCCATAGCTATTTCAGCTAGACCAGATGCTACAAGGGAGTAGGCTGTTAGAGCAGCTGCGAGACCTGTAGCACACATAGCCTCTACTCTCATGGGTACTTTTCCTGTTAAACCTGAGTACTCAGCTACAATAGGTCCTGGATAAAGTTCAACACCTCTGTATGCAGTACTACCTAATATCACAGTATTAACATCCTTCTGGGTTACTCCAGCATCTTCAAAGGCCTCCTTTATTGACTCCCAAGCTAATTCCTGGATACTTACGTCATCTCTCTTTCCAAACTTAGAGTGTCCTACACCTATAACTGCGACCTTTCTCATATTTTTAAACTAGCGTTTGATAATTAATAAACTCTTATTTGAAATACGAGATTATATACTACGTTATTGATATATTAGATGTGTCATCAAAACTTACCTCTAAGTATGTTATTATAGGAAGTGGAATAGCTGGTTATCACGCACTAAAAGAGATGTTAAACATAGACCCTAAGGCAAATATTACACTAGTTACTAGTGATAGTTCTTTACCTTATGATAGACCTCCATTATCTAAGGAGTATATGAGGAGTGAAAGGGATAGGGACAGTTTATTCTTTGAAAAGCCTGAATTTTATCAACGGGATAACCTGAAAGTAATGCTTAACACTACGGTCGAAAGGTTAAATGTGAAGGAGAAGTTTTTAACACTCTCCACAGGACAAACACTGAACTTTGATAAATTGCTCATAACAACAGGGGGAAAGCCTAGGAAACTTGGTATCCATGGCGAGAATCTTAATGGAGTTCATTATCTTAGAACTTTAAGTGATGCAGATTCAATTAAGGAGGATTTGAAACACGGTAAAAAGCCAGTAATTGTTGGGGCAGGCTTCATAGGTGTTGAGGTAGCCGCTAGTCTCAGGAGCCTAGGTTTTGAGCCTGTGGTAATAGAGGTAAAGCCTTTCATATGGAGTACGTTTGTGGATGAAAAAGTTTCTGAAATGGTACGGAAGTACTTTGAGAATAAGGGTGTGACTTTCCTTCTGAACGAAGGTGTTAAGGAGTTCGAAGGAAGCCAAAGGGTTAATAGTGTAATAACGTCTGGTGGAAAGAAAATTGAGAGTAGCATGGTTCTCGTGGCTGTAGGTATAAGCCCTAATGTCGAGATAGCTAACGAATTACAAGTTAACAACGGAATATTAGTAGACGAACATCTAAAAGCTAAGGAAGACATTTATGTTGCTGGAGATGTAGCTAATATTCTTGATCCAGTCTCAGGAAAAAGGAGGAGGATAGAACACTGGAATAACGCATATTATACTGGTCAATTAGCTGCGAGAAATATGATGGGTCAAAATGAGAGTTATAACTTTTTGTCTACAGTTTGGTCCGATATATTTGACCTCCATATAGAGTCTGGTGGGGAGACAACTGGGTATGATGACTATGTTATGAGGGGTAATTTTGACAAGAAATCCTTGAATGTAATTTATGTTAAAGGAGGGTTAGTTATAGGTTATGTTGCATTCAACAGAGATATGAGTGAATTAGAGGCTATAAATAAGTTAATTCAAGATAAGGTAGACATAAAGAGTAAGGTAGATAAGCTGAAGGACGAATCCTTTGACATAAGGAAATTATCATCATAATTTTGTTATGAATTTTTATTTTTGTAGGTAGCTTAAATATTGATGTACGAGACAATAAAGCTCGAGACGAAGGATAAAAAGATTGGTATCATAAAATTAAATAGACCTGACAGGCTCAATGCAATAAACTTTAAAATGGTGGATGATCTAGTTAACGCTCTTGACGAACTGGAGAAGTCTCCAGTAAAAGTTGTGATAATTACAGGAGAAGGTAAAGCTTTTTCAGCTGGTGCAGATGTAAAAGAAATGGTCGACACTCCTTTAAAAGAAATTGTACTTAAAGGTCATATGCCTTTATGGGAGAAAATGAGGGCTTTTAAGAAACCTGTAATAGCTGCTGTTAATGGTGTGGCAGCAGGTGGAGGACTCGAACTTGCTATGGCTTGTGATATAATCATTGCATCTGAATCAGCTAAATTTGGTCAGCCTGAAATTAACCTGGGTATAATCCCTGGTGCAGGTGGTACACAGAGATTGACTAGAACAGTAGGAAAGTATAACGCAATGAAGATGGTACTAACTGGTGAACTCATTTCTGCCAAGGAGGCTAAAGATATGGGATTAGTGGTTAAGGTTGTTCCAGACGGTTCACTGATAGATGAGGCTATTAGATTAGCTAATGAAATAGCCTCAAAGCCCTTATTCTCCTTAATTTTAGCAAAGGAAGCTGTAAATAGAGCATTAGAGACTAATCTTCAACAGGGTTTAGACATAGAGAGGAGAAACTTTTATGTAGCTCTAGCTAGCGAAGAAGCTAAAGAGGGTATGAAGGCGTTCCTAGAAAAGAGAAAACCCAGGTGGGAAGAATGATAGTTGAGAACAAAGATGGTTATGCAATAGTAAAGTTCGATAGACCTGAAAAATTGAATGCACTTAACCTAAAAACAAGGAATGATATGATATCGATATTAAGAAAATTAAACGCTGATCCTACTGTTAAGTCAGTGATTCTGACTGGAGAAGGTAGGGGATTTTGTGTAGGAGCTGATTTAAGTGAGATGGTTGAGGACATTTACGCTGACCTCAAGTATACCTTCCAACCTATTATTAAGGAAATAAGAAATCCAAATAAATTGTATATTTCTGCTATTAACGGAGTTGTTGCTGGTGCATGTTTAGGAATAGTACTCTCTACAGATTTCAGGATAAGTAGAAAAGATGTAAAGTTTGTGACAGCTTTCCAGAGAATTGGTCTTACCTCAGATACAGGTGTAGCTTACTTTTTAGCTAAACTAGTCGGCGTGAAGTCGTACGACCTATTAATTCTAGGAGGGGAATTTACAGCAGAAGATGCTGAAAAGTGGGGGTTGGTAAAAATATCTGAGGATCCCCTGTCAGACGCTGTTAAGCTAGCTCAAAGAATTTCTGCAGGTCCGTTCTTAACTTATGTGGCAGGAAAGAAGATGGTGAATAAGATATTATTTGAGGACATGGATGATTTTCTCGAGTACGAAGCATTATTACAAAGTGAATTGGGTAAGACTGAGGACTTCAAGGAAGGAGTTCAATCATTCATAGAAAAACGTGAGCCCAAGTATAAAGGAAGATAAAATTTTTTTAAAAAATACTTCTAAATTTAACCTTTGTGTTTGTTTTACTCCTTATTATAATAAAAAGTTGAATTTAGAATACGTAATCTATAGTACAGTTTTCAAATAATTATACTTTAGTTTCCATGTTTATACATAGTGGATAAGTATTTAAACCCAAATTGTAATATATAAGTGAGAAAATGAGTGAACAAATAACATTGAGAATAGCGAGAAAAGAGGATTGGCAACAAATATATCAACTTTACTCCTCCTTAACTGACGAAGACCTCTACTTACGCTATTTCCATCTATACAAACCTACTGAAGATGATGCAAAGAGAATTGCAGATTGTTTGGACCATAGAACAATAGTTGTTGAGTATCAGGGTAAAATAATTGCTGAGGGCTCCATCTACAAAGATGGAGAATTTGCTCTAGTGGTTCATCCAGAGTATAGACAGCTGGGTCTTGGTACAAAATTAGTATTAGCATTGATAAGTGAAGCGAAGAAAATGGGAATATCAAAAGTGAGATTTTACACACTCCCTGAAAATACTCCAATGATTAAAATAGGAAGAAAGCTGGGATTTAATGTAAAACTTAATGGTGATGAAGTTTACGCTGAAAAAGACATCGAGAAAGAGAATGTAGTATTAACCCTTGCATAAGGAAAACTGTTTAAATTTCTCCCCCTTATCTAATTTTATATGTTAAAGGAGTTAAGACAGGAGTTAAGTAATTTAAACGAAAAAATATTAAATCATCCCTTTATACTGAGGGCAGAAAGTGGAGATTTACCATTAAGTAAACTCGAGTTGTTTTATGACCAACAATGGTATATCGTAAATTACGATCTGCGATCACTAGCGATCATGGTAAGTAGGGCTAATCAGCAGGACGAGCTAGACTTCTTCCTTTCAACTCTTCAAGGTGATTATGAAGGTCTAAAAATACTTAGAGAAGTAGCAAAGAAAACCTACTCACCACTTCCCACTGCCATATCTTATACGCATTACCTATCATGGTTGGCAAACTATGGAAATTCCGGAGAGCAAGCTGTTGCATTGACAGTCAATCTTCCGGTTTGGGCGGAAAATTGCAGAAGGCTTGCTAATGCTTTTAGAGGTAAAGCTGATGTCAGGTTTCTTGATCTCTTTGGAAGAGTTGAAATCGACGATAACAAAGTGGAGACCATAGTTTCAAGGTATTTAGGTAGATATAAAGAAATATCTACAATAATACAATTTTATGAGTTACAATTTTGGAATAGCTTACTATAAACTTAATCCAATATAAAATTTGACCAGTTTTCAAACCATACGTATTTTAGACAAAAATTTTAAACAATAGACTTCCTTTTTCTAACATTCAATTTATTAACTGGTTATATTAATCTATCATATGGAAAGCTGGACAAGAGAAGCAAAGCTTGCCCTAACTTCCCAGTTTTTAGGATTCATGCTAGACGCCTATGATCTACTATTCGTATCAGCCCTAACACCATATATAGAGAAAAACCTAGTACCACCAGGTTTAACAGGCCTTGTAGGATATTTCGTGACTTTAGCATTAGGATTAGGACTTACTCTGATCGGAAGGCCTTTAGGAAGCGCAATATTCGGTAACTTCGGTGACGTATGGGGTAGAAGAAGGACATTAATGATAACTATAATAGGTTTTTCAGTGTTTAGCGCGTTAATTGGACTTTTACCCACATATGCTGCAATAGGAATAGCTGCCTCAATTTTATACGCAGTGTTAAGATTCATAGAGGGAATATTTGTAGGAGGAGAATATGCTGTAGGACATCCTTTCGCTATAGAATATGCACCAAGTAAATGGAGAGGACTAGTAAGTGGTATTGCCCAAGGTGCGTTCTCATGGGGAACTGCTATAGGTGCAGGGATAGTCTATCTGTTTATTTCAGTTCTAGGAGATAAAGCGATGAGCGACTACGGATGGAGATTAGTCTTTTTCACTGGACTAATTCCTGCAGCAGTTGCTTTTATAATAAGATACCTAGTCCCAGAAACTCCTGTTTTCAGAAAGGCTCTAAGTGAGAGGAAACTAGAGAGAATTCCATTCTTCTCGCTGTTCAGACCACCAACGTTATACACGTTCTTAAATGTCTTCGTGTTAATGACTGGACTATTCTTCAGCTCTTATTCACTATTTGATTTTGCCACTGGAATACTCACAAAGGCTGGTCTATCTACACAAGAGGCGTCGCTGTATTACTCTTTAGCAGGTGTATTTGCAGCTATAGCTGCTACACTATGGGGTCTATCTTCAGATTTCATCGGAAGAAAGAAGGCTTTTCTAATAGCAGCAATTGTAACTATAATTTTAGCTACACCCTCTTTCTATTTATGGTACAATGCTGCTAAAGCAAACGATGTAGGGTTATTATTCCTCGGTTCCTTCTTGATAGGTTGGTTAACCCAGTGGCCTTGGGGACTTGTGCCAGTGTATCTATCAGAAAGATTCATAACGAAGAGAAGAGCTAGCGGTGTCGGTTTCGGTTATAGTTCTGGAGTATTTATATCAGCTTGGATGCCAATATATTCTATACCTCTTTCAGCATATTTTGCAGGTATTGAGGGAGGAGACCCATGGTTTGTCGCTGCGTTCTTCCTAATTTTAGCTGCTGTAATTTATGGTATAGCTGCTCTGATAGGACCTGAGACTAGGACAGTAGATCTGTATTGGACAGAGGAAAGTGAAAAAATAAGGTAAAGAAGAGTTCCCTTAATTTTTGTATTATTCAAGTCATCTAGTTTTTTCCACTATAACCTGCAGGACTGATAGTCCTCGATTTAATATAGCCTCTTTCAGAGAGTACTCCAGTTCACTAACTTCTTCTATTACTTTGTAGAAACCTCCATATGCTCTAACCCCCTCTCCTATATTATACCTTTTGAAGTCTGCCCCAGGATAGTTCTGCCTTTTTCTTGCCTCTCCCTCAGGATAGACATGAGCTGTGGCTTCTGCACTTGCGAGCCAACCTCCATTGTCATAAATTATCACTGTAACATCACCCCCATAACTCCTAACTGCATAATAGAATGCGTCAGGAACTCCAAATATAAAGGATCCATCACCTACAGTAGCTATTACTTTCTTATTTGTGGCTAGACTGAAACCGAAGGATGCACCTAAACTCCAACCCAAATGACCGAATGCTGGATCTGAGAAGTATTGTCCAAAATGCAGTTTAGCATATTTCGGATTAAACGGGTATTCATTAAATATGGCATATTGGTCTCCCAGCAGTTCCCTAGAGAGCTTGGTGATCATATAAGAGAGTAATCTAGGATGTATTTTATCCCTCCCTTTGGACAATCTCTCTATCTCTTCGATCTTCTTCTTATCTTGCTCACTTTTAATTTCTAGTACCTTCTCCTTCCACTCTTTCTTTTCGTTCACTTTTAATCTTGAAAAGAAATCTGAGACAGTTGATTGTATACATAGGTCGCAGGGAAATCCATAGAAAGGTATATAAGAATATGACGGATCTACGTCTACCCTTATGACCTTAGCATTTATTTTTCCGACCTTCTTAGGTATCCATGGCACTTCATTTTCTACAACGATCACTAAATCTGAATTCGTTATGTCAAACTCATATAACCCAAAGTCACCTTCGTAGTTTACCACTTCCCCGATGTAATGCACTACAGGGATCCCTGTGTTATCAACAAATTTCTTCATCTCATCAAACCATTCCTTTCTTCTACCTGCTCTCCAGGTGAGTATTATAGGTCTTTCACTTTCCTCGATCATCCTCTGAGCTGTCCTAATGTCCTCTAATCTAGCTCCAGGTTCAAAGGTTGATAACTTTCTCGATATTCGAGACTGTGTCTTCTCTACGCTTACTTCTCTAGGAATTGTTATGTAAACTGGTCCTCTTGGTTCACTGTAAGCTAGCTGAATCCCTCTTGCTATAGCCTCAGGAATTTGTTCAACTTTTCTTATTTCGAAGTCCCATTTTATCCATTGCCTTACCACTGTACCTTGGTCTCTAGCTTCCTGAGTCCAGTGGATTCTGAGGTTTCTACTTCCCTCATGTCCCTCCTCTGTATAAGGACTTCTGCCTGCTATAACTATAAGTGGTATCCTTGACGTGTAAGCGTCTACAATTATACCTAGCGCATTCAATGTTCCCGGAATGGTATGTACTGCTGCTACCCCTGTTTTGCCTCCGAGTGAATAGCCCATAGCAGCTGCGGTAGCTGTTATTTCATGAGGTACAACAATAAATTCAGGTAGTGCTCCATCTTTTGCTTTCTCCTCAATAAACGCCGCATAATCCGTACCTGAAACTATAAATATTTTATCAACTCCACCTAACTCTTTCAAATTTTCCAAAAATATTTTTGCACCAGATTCCATAATGTATAATGCAAATTCAGGTATTTATACTCAATACTGAAGGGAATTCTTCTACGTTTGAGCTAAATTAAAGAAACGGAAGCTACTGTATCATATAAATTTAGGCGGAATACCTAAGACGGAGAGCAATTCATATTTCAGTCCACAATACTAGTTCTAAAGTACTCTCCTTTTAGTGTAAAAAGACATTATTAACATAAATAACCCTATCATTTTTATCACATCTCCAGCTACAGAGACTATGCCTAAGTTTATTAGATACATGGGAAGCCCTATCGTGTATATTAGTGCGCCATAGAAAAATAATGAGGAGAATAGTTTATTCACGTTATAAAGCGAGAGGTATATAGATATTCCTGCAAGGGGCTCAAACATATAACCTAGTATTAACGTTTCGATTCCAATAAACTGATTCAACTGGATTAGTATAAGTCCAGCAAATGCTATGACTATTGCTAATGCTCCAAATACTCTCATAAAGAAACTTTTCTTGAGGTTTGATCTAGAATATGTGATATAAGATGGTAGGGCTAAGATAAATATTATCCACATCAGTAATTTAGATGTGGTTGAAAATAGGTACTGAAGTCCATTTATAAGGACTAATATAAGTTCAACTAAAATAAATGCTGATGCTATGATACTAATCATATTCCCCCTGTATATCCTCTCACTCATAATTCATAGTCCAACTTTATATAATTTAAAAGATCATTTCAAAATTTATTACACATTTGATCTCACTCTAAATTCCTTGGCAGATATTTACTGGACATGCCTAACTTTATCGTCCTTATAGTAAAATTATGTCTATTTAAAATGAGGAAGATTAGGACAGCTGAAATGAAAAATACTGACGATAAAGGAAGATTTACAAATCGCATAAAGTAAGAGAGGGCTGATAGTATAGGTATTGGGAAAAGCTTCCCGTAATTATATCGGGATGTTGAATACGTAATACAGTTAAAGAAGAAAGGTATCATAACCCCGAAAGCGAAAGCATGTATTTGCTCTCCCAGAAAGAGTGAGGAAAAAGATACAATTACGGCTACAGACAGGGTTAAAATTGATGATAGGTTTCTCTCCTTTACTCGAGTTTTATACAGTAACCATAAAACATAACCTGCAATCGTTATACTAATTGAAATTGGGTACAGCAGAACTAAGATAAATACGGAAAATTGTTTGAACCCTAGTTTAGCTTTTATTCCTAAGGTTGCACTAAATACTCCTATATTAACACCCAATAGATAGAGGAGAAGTGGAGGTACTAATACAAAGTATCCAAATTGGACGTAAAATATCCAACCTATTAGGGAAGCGAAAGGTGAGGATAAGACTAGTAAGTTTAAAGGAAATCTACTACCGTATCCTCTTATATCTGAGATAGACCACAGTTCTGTAATTATCAACACTAACGATGCAAGGGCTTGAAAAGGGTAATAAGGTATAGCCAAGAGGAAAAGCGAAGTAAGATGAGTTGCGAGATAGTTCCTAGCAGGGAAAAATAGCCTGGAGATCATCCCAAAGTAGATAGAATAAGTTCCAATCATCATGAAGTAAAAATGGTGGGGTAAATTGTTGAATGCTGATATCCCTCCTATCCCCCAATACACTAACCCTAGTATCAAATAAGGTATATTAACGCCCCACGGCTCTATCTCCTTAATTACTTTCTTTTTGTTTTTCACTAGTTTCCTATTTTACTTCTAGTTTAAAATATAAGACCTTAATTTTAAGGCGGTTAACCTTAAATTTTATGAACGGTCATATATATTTATGAACGAAAAGAAAGTCTTGTTTGTAATAGGAGAGGAATTTGAGGATATAGAGTTCCTTTACCCCTATTACAGGGTAATAGAAGAAGGCTTTAAGCCAGTAGTTGCCTGGAAGGAAGCTAAAGCTAAGGTCACAGGTAAACATGGATACAGTGTTATTTCAGACGTTGCCTTCAAGGACGTTAGACCCGAGGATTATTTAGCATTAGTTATACCTGGTGGAAGGGGTCCTGAGAACATTAGAAATAGTGAAGAACTAAAGGTCTTAACAAGAAGGTTCTTTGATTTGAAGAAACCTGTTGCTGCGATTTGCCATGGTCCCCAAGTTTTAATATCTGCAAATGTTGTAAAGGGAAGGAAGTTGACCTCTTATGGTTCAATTAAAGACGATGTTATAGCTGCAGGAGGACAATATCTTGATGAGGCAGTTGTCGTTGACGATAATCTAATATCCTCTAGACATCCTGGTGACCTACCTTACTTTGCAGCTTCCCTTATAAAGGCATTAAAGAGTCTTGAGAAGAAATAACATTTAAGTAAAATATTTTTAATTTTTCTAGATTTTACTATATTCTTTATGTATAGAATATTAAACATTATATTATTTTATCGACGGAAAAGTATAATAATTATAAAATCTAATGCACTAGTTTAAAAATAATTTGGATCCTTTAATACATAAATAAAACTTATATATTTTTGAATACCACAAGAATTCATGAAGTATGCAAAAAAGATAATATCTATCTTTTTAGTCTGTATTTTTATAATACCAACTGCTTTAATTTTAAAGTCCCAAGGAGCTACGCAGTATATACAGCCGATTAACATAAAGGGTTTCAATGAAGTTGGTACCCTTCCATCTAACTATCATGTGGAATTCACAGTTTACATACCGCTAAAGAATATTGACCTACTCTATTATTATGTCAACCAAATATCAAATCCTTCCTCTCCTCTTTATCAGCATTTTCTCACACAAGCGCAGGTAGAGAAATTATTTTACCCTACAGACCAGTTCAATGAAATATTAAGTTACCTCAAAAGCTCAGGATTTAATATAGTTTACACTGCAGCTGATTCTGTTATCGTAGCAACAGGAACAGTAAAACAAGTTGAGAACTATTTGGGAGTGCAATACGTAATGATGAACAATGGAAGCGTATCATATTACACTATATACGGAACACCGAAAGTGGATAATATTTACATATACTCCTCAAACGTAACAAAATTAATATTTGGACATCCAAGTACACTTATCTCAGAGGGGTCGTTAAGATCTTTCAGGAGTCTACCCAATACTACTGCACCCATAGAGGCATATTGGCCTACTGCACTTCAGAAGGTTTACAACTTGACTTCACTATACAGTAAAGGATATGAAGGTCAGAACTTTACCATAGGTATTTTAGATTTTGCCGGTAACCCTTACATACAACAGCAGTTAGCTTACTATGACAGTATTGTCAAGTTACCTAATCCGCCTAACTTCACTATCGTTCCAATTGGTCCTTATAATCCAGGCTTAGGTATTGCAACAGGCTGGGATTCAGAAATTAGCCTTGATGTAGAGTCAGCTCATACTATGGCGCCTAGAGCAAATATGGTGTTATATATTGCAAATTTGAATTTGCCATTATCAGCAGTAATTGCATATATTGATCAGCAACATAAAGTTAATATAATATCTCAAAGTTTCAGCATATCTGAAAGTTCATTATCTAGTTATCCTGCCCCAATTTATTATACCAACATAGCTCTCACTGATGTATACTACGCACTAGGCTCAGTGGAGGGCATAACATTTATAGCAAGTAGCGGAGATGTAGGCGGTTCAGGTTATAGTAATGGTCCTTTAGGAACACCTGGATATCCATCTACATCACCCTACGTTCTTTCAGCTGGAGGAACTACAACATACATTCAGTTCCCCAATGGGTCATTCTATCAGACTGCATGGTCCAATTATGGATTTGTGCCTAATGGAGTGAACTACGGAGGAGGCACTGGTGGTGTAAGTATTGTAGAACCTAAACCTTGGTATCAATGGGGTATAACTTCTCCTAAAACATATCCAAATGGTAGACTTGGTCCAGACGTTTCGGCGAATGCTAATGTTTACCCTGGAATATATATAATAGGTGGATTCAATCAGACACTCATAACCGGAGGAACAAGTGAAGCTTCTCCATTACTAGCAGGAATGCTCGTAGCTGTTATGAGTTATGTTAACCATAGTCTAGGGCTTATAAATCCGCTATTATATCAGATAGGCGAGAATCCTCAGTTATATTCTAAAATATTCTACCCAATAACATTCGGATATAATATTCCATGGACATCTAGTTACGGCTACAATTTAGCCACAGGTTGGGGAGCTCTGAATGCAGGAGAGTTTGCGCAGTACTTAAAGTCGCACAGATCAGAACTTAAGAGTTCTCTATCTATCATGGTTGAATTATTAGGTCCTCAGGGATCTCAGAGTACATTCATGCCTGGAGAAACAATGACTGTAGTAGCTAATATAACTATTAATAGAACCGTTGTTTCATCAGGTAGCTTCAATGCAGTATTAGAGGACTTATATGGAAATGTGACTAACATACCTCTAACTTATAATTCAAGCCTTGGCTTATGGACAGGACAGTTTACCCTTCCTTCAACTGCTAATGGAATCTTGTCAGTTGTAGTATATGGAAGTTCTCAAGGAACAAGTGGCTATGGTTTCACTGAAACATTTTCAGGTTATTACGTGACTTTCTTATCTCCGGTAACTATGACTCCATTCTACTCTGGTATAAACCCAGTTCAGGCAGTTGTCACAGATATTAACGGGAATCCTGCACCTACTAACTTTACAGTCGAAGCCTCTGTTTACTCTTATAATATTACAGATAATGCATATACATTCCTAACTAACATTACTTTAGTATATAATAATAAAGCGTCTGAATGGGTAGGTATTTTACCGGCTAACCTGACAGTGGGTGATGATCTAATTTACGTGAACAACGCTTATGGTATAGTAGCATTCTCTAACGGAATTTATTTACAGTCTCTCTTCATACGACCGCAAGTTATTGCTGAACCAGGTGCTGTTGCAGGTGGTCAGTCAATAATAATACAAGGAACACCATTGACAAACATTCCTGATCCAAATATAGCACAGGGAATCACAATAAAAGCTGAGTTAGTCAACCAGCAGGGTGAAGTAGTCAGTCAGGGACTAGTCACTTATAGTCCATTAGGTCAGTACTATGGCTACATACCAGTTCCAGAGAACCTAAATGCTGGTCTATACACGATATTATTATTCGCAAGTTATAATTCGTCAACATTGGGTCAAGTATTCACAGGTTTCTATTACGGACAGATTTATGTTGTACCAAAGTACAGTGTACCACAAATAAATATTGAAAAGTATGTATATCAAGGTCAAACAGTATACGTCTATGCTAATATTACATATCCAAATGGAACACCTGTAAAATATGGGATGTATTCAGCTACAGTTTATCCAATGACATTTAGTTCCAGCTATTCAAATATAAGTGCGAATGTCAATATACCATTATTCTACAATCCATCTATTCAACTATGGGAGGGCAATTTCACTATACCATCAGCTTCCTCATTAGGTAACTTAAGCTATTTCAAAGGTTTAACTTACTTCACAGGTCCATTCCAGATATTGATTTCAGGAGTTTCTGCAGATGGTGTACCTACAACAAATGACTTAAGTTCTGCATATACCTTTTACGTAACTCCATATACACTAATGGAAAATCAGACACTCTCTAACGTGAAATTATACAATATGGTTTTAAGAAACGTAAATATAACGGGTAACTCCGTTTTAGGAAGTAATATCCTCCAGAACGTAGTTCTATCAAATGGTAACTTTATGCTTGTGGGCTCTAATGTGTCCTCAATAACCGTCGAGAATGCTAATATTACAATCGTGAATTCACAGGTTGCCTCAATAAATGCAGTAAATAGTAATATTAACCTAATATCCACAACCGTTAATAGTGCAGGCTTAACTAACTCCAAGATCAGTTCAGAGATAAATTCTAAGATTCTCAGTGTCTCACCATCACTTCCCACGATTCAAATAAATGTTCCCTTAGGTAATCTAACGGGTACTGTAAATATTGGTATAACCGTCTCAGGTAGTCAAGTATCGCAAGTGAGTCTATACCTAGATAATCAGTTATTGACGACTTTTAGTGGTAGTGGAACATTTAGCTATCAACTCGATACCACAAAATATCCTGACGGTACTTATACATTGACTGTTGTTGCTCAGCAAACTACAGGGTTATTCAATAAGACATCAACCTATGTGACGTTCAGCAACCAATTAAATCAAGGTTTACAATCCGCTCACAGCGAGATTCAGTCGGTTTCAAGTACCCTAAATAACAATTTACAGTCGGTTTCCAGTACACTAGACTCGAGATTGTCCTCTCAATCCTCAATTGCCACTGGAGCGTTAATAGCTGCTATTATAGCACTAGCATTAGGAATAGTTGCTATATTTATTGGCAGAAGAAAGTAAAAAAGGAAGAATGTTTTAAAAGCCATCACGTACTTTTTTATTTGTTCCTCTTTTTACTACATCACATTTCCTTAGATAGCTTAAAGAAGGCTCTCCAGAAAGGATCCTCTTCAGGTGGATTTATTTTTGTCTTAGCCCCATCCTTACCTACCAATTCCACTCCCTCACCACTATCAATCTTTCCAATAACTTCAGCCTCAATTCCATTTCGAATGAGCTCTCTCTTTATCTCCTCTCCCTTATCACTTACAATAATCATGGTACCCTCACTTATTGATGACCACGGGTCAATCTCCACTATTCTGGTTATTTCCCTAACGCTGGGTCTAATGAATAATCTATCCTCATATATCTTTATCATCTTATTCGTCACCTTTGCTATCTCATTTAATGCTCCGTAGACTCCTCCTTCGGTAGCGTCATGCATTAGGTGTATACCAATCTTTGAAGCTATAAGCCCATCCTTCCAGCAACTCATCTGCCAGTATAAGTTATAAGCATCTTCGAAGAGCTCTTTGCTACTGGTTCTCTGTCTGAAGTACTCTGGATGTAAATTGGTCAGTAACGCTACTGCCTCGATTGCAGGTCCCTTTGTCATTATCACATCATCACCTACCCTAACCTTTGATGGCATTCCGACAGTTTCTTTACTTCCGATACCTAGCATCGAAAAGCCTCCAATCATAGGATAATCTGTACCCTCATATACACCCGTGTGCCCACCAACTACCATTACCCCTATTTCTTTCATAGCTTCGTGCATTCCTACCCACATATCCTGAAATTCATCGTCTTTTATACTGGGGGGAAGATTAAGATCAATTAGCGCATACTGTGGCGGAATTCCTGAAGTCATTACATCACTCGCTAAGATATGGACTGCAAACCAGGCAGATTTTCTGAATCCAAGTTGAGGTACAATAAATACGGGATCCGTTTTAACTACTAAAACCCTTCCATCATTCAGGTCGATTACGCCTGTATCTACACCATTTTGTGGTGGTACTATGACTTCCTCTCTTATCTTACCCAGATGCGGATAAATCACACTGGAGAATACTTTTGCGTCTATCTTTCCTAATCTCATGCCTTATAATTTATAATTATTGTTTAAATCGTTATATCATCTCAAATTTAACAGTAAGTTAGCGTTAAGAATATTGGATTATATTTTTTATAATATTCTTCTCTAATGTGATTTTATGGTATGTAATTTCGCAGTATCCGAACTGCACTCTGACTTTCCAAAGGACGATGTTGTGACATCTATAGGGTAATCCGTGAAAATGGTTCCTATTATGTTAGAATTGACTTCGATGGGAAGCCTCACTATCTAACTATAACCAATGAGAAAATACTGTTTCACTCTGAGTTCTTAGTTAAGCTAGTGAATGAAGGTGAGGTTGAAGAATGTACAGTAAATTCTGTCATGAAGTCACTGGTCTATGGTCTACTCTATGAATTAGGTACTAGGAGGATAGAAGTTAATAAGAAACTAGAAAGTTTGCTTAAGAACATAACAGATGGGAATGTTAAATCAACATCTGAGATAAATCAGGTTAGGTCAGAGATTATTACATTGTACTCAGATTCTTCAGCCCTCTACTATCTTTCAAAGAAACTATCTAAGTTTCTAGATAAGGAAGTGGAGGACGACTGTCTATTTGCTTATGATAGAGCCGAAATCTTGATCACAAGGGAATCTGAGTTATACAACATATACTTGACTGAAATACAGAACGATTTGAACATAGTGATAAAAAAATTGACCTCTATCTCATTCATATTCTTGCCCATAACCGCGGTAGCAAGTATACTGGCGATAAGTTTTAACGACTTACCGTCTAACCTTAACTCGCCATACTTTGGTTTGTCTTTAGTACTTTTAGTACTTTTAGGAATTGCATTAACAATTTACTTAAGGAAAATAGATTGGTTGTAACCAAAATAAAAAGTTATTAACCTATAACTTGCTCACAAACTTCATAGGCGTCTTTAATCAAGTCCTCTGCTAGTTTCTTATCCAGTTTCACTGTGTATTTGTAGTTCTTGTGAAGTACTTGTAACTCCATATCTGTACTCTTTTCTCCCTGAAGATCAAAAATCAGGTATTGAACCGTTGAGAACTCTCTACCCTGTTCCCTCCCTCCCTCAGGCTCCCCTTGTATTAATTTACTTCCCACTTTCAGGTAAACCTCATTATAAATTCCACCTAGATTGTCAAATACCCAGTCTAAGTCCTTGAAGTCATATGCATGAATATAGAGTGTAGCCTTAAGTTTTCCGTTGCATGGTAACAGCGTAGAGTAGACCTGTATTTCCCTGAGAATATCCTCCTTCTTATATAACTTATCTAGATATATCATCTCCTGTATTTGGTGCGCTACTGTGTCTCTGTTCTCAAATAGTAATGATAATCTATCTCCTAAACTCACTCTTCTTATCTTCTTTATTTCAACTATCCTTTTAACTCTCTCTCTCCTTACCTTTTCATACTCTTTCCATGGAAGGAATTCTTCTACACTTAACTTAACCGTTTTTCATCGCCTCCTTTAATAACTGTATAGGATGTAACGGCCTCTTATTAGAGGCTTTTTCAATTTGAAGCCCAGCAAGTGGGCACTCAGTCATGAATACATCAGCTTTACTTTGCTTAAACGACTCCATCATTTTACTTCCAACTCTTCTAGCTGTATCGTAATTCCTTAAACCCCATCCTCCGTCAATCCCTGAACAGCCCTTATTTGATATCTCGACCTTGGCTCCTAGAGTTCTAAGTAATCGTGGTCCTGGCAGACCAACTTGCAAGTACTTTAAATGGCAAGGTGGATGATAGTATATGGTCTTGTCAAATTTGGCATTTAATTCAATTTTGCCCTCATTTTTCAGCTTTTGTAGATACTCAATAGAGTCATAAACTTTAGGTACTTTTTTATCAAGAACCCTATGGTATTCTTTGATCATTAGAGCACATGTAGGGATCGGTACAACAATGTCATAGCCCTTATTCACAAGCTCTTCAATTAATTTCATATTATGTTCTGCATTCTTCTTTAGTCTGTTAACATCTCCAGCATCAAGCATTGGAGCACCGCAACACAAAAAGTTAGGTATTATAACTTCTATACCTAAAGAGTTATAGACTTCTATTAGATCTTCACCTATATCTGTAAAGAAGTTATCCACAAGGCAAGTAGTGAATAGTGCAACTTTAGCCTTGGGATTTTCTATTTTCTTGGGCTTAACTTTTTCCTTCAAACCTTTTTCAGAAACGGGCAAAGTGGGGGCGTCTTTATGTAGTCCAAGAACTTCTTTTCCTTTTTGCATTAAATGTTTCACTAAAGGTCTTGCTAAGTTGGTTGCATCCAACATTTCAAACATGTAATCTTTAATTCTGAGTCCAGTTTTGCTCTTGTAATATAACCAAGCCCATTCCATTAGGCTGGGAAAATCCATGTTAAATTCATGTGGGGGGACATAGGGGCAATTCACATAACAAAGTTTACAGTGGAAACACTTTGACGCAACGTCAAATAAGTCATCCAGGGTAAGCTTGTTTAGATCCTGTTCTTTACTGTCGATTTTTTTAAACAATACAGGGAAGGAATCACAATAGTTTACACACATTCTACAGCCATGACAAACTGTTGCTTGTCTAATGAATTCAGAGTATAATTTCTCAGAATTAAAAAAAGAAGGATTACTTGGATTTAAAGTATACATTACTTGCCTCCCTTAAGTAACTCTAAAGCCTTGGTGAATTTCTCTGCGTGGCTCTTCTCAGCTCTTGCTAAAGTCTCGAACCACTCTGCAACGTCTTCAAATCCCTCTTCTCTAGCTTGCTTTGCATAACCAGGGTACATCTGTGTCCATTCGTAAGTCTCTCCAGCTATTGCAGATTGTAACATTTCTTCTAATGTCCTTATTGGTTTGTCTGTGGCTGGATCACCAATTCCTCCTTGTTTTATGTAGTCTAAATGTCCGAATGCGTGGGCTGTTTCACCTTCAGCTATACTTCTCATTAATTGAGCTAATTCAGGATATCCTTCTTCATCAGCAGTCTTGGCGAAGAATAGGTATCTTCTGTTTGCCATTGCTTCTCCCATAAATGCGTGCCTTAAGTTTTCTGCAGTTTTACTATTTTTTATGTCTGCCATAAGGATCAATAATATATGATGATGGAGAGTATTTAAGTGTTTTTATTATCAATTAGGAGTGGATAAAAGAAAAGAATTATTTCAAATTACTCTCTTATCAGTAAGAGAAAAGAACTTTGTCGTAGAACTGGACTTTAGACTGAGTTATCCTGAAAAGTAAATTTGGGTTCTTTTATGTAAAACATGTGGTTTGAAGTGAGAATAAGGGAAATAGAGCCATAACC
Source organism: Sulfolobus acidocaldarius DSM 639 (assembly GCF_000012285.1). Lineage (NCBI taxonomy): Archaea > Thermoproteati > Thermoproteota > Thermoprotei > Sulfolobales > Sulfolobaceae > Sulfolobus > Sulfolobus acidocaldarius. The sequence goes on along the minus strand of NC_007181.1, from coordinate 2,114,399 downwards.
ATCCTTTAGGTTATAATAAGAAGGGTAGGAAAAAAAGAAATAATATATATTCAACTGAAATTTTTTACTTTTTACTCATAATCGCTTTATAGATTTCCTCTGGAGGAGTTGGCGTTTTTGTAAATCTTGCGCCTACTGCATCTTCAATAGCCCTTATGATAGCTGCAGGTCCCACAATTAAAGCAGCCTCTCCAACGCCTTTGGTTCCTGTTGGGTAATTGGATGGGTGAGATTTATCTGCGAAGTAAGATATAAATCTTGGAGCCTCTACAGCAGTGGGAACATAATAGTCTGCATAAGTTACACTTAGTTGACCGTTTTCGTTAATTATAGCCTTCTCGTATAATGCTTGTCCTACTCCTTGAACTCCTCCGCCATGTATTTGTGCCTCTGCCAAGGCTGGGTTAATGACTTTACCTATATCGTCATAAGCCCTATACTCTACTACTCTGGCCATTCCTAAGTCGTCAACCTCAACTACAGCTACGTGAACACCATATGGGAATGTAACGTCATTTTCATAATATATCTTCTCTACTATAGGTTCTTTTGTTGTAGCTAAGCTGGCTATCTCATCCCAACTTGCTTTCTTACTTGGATCATTCTTCACCGAGAATTCTTCGTTTTCATATCTTATCTCCTGTACATCAGCGTTAAAGTAGCTAGCTGCAGCCCTCTTCATTTTATCTAAGACTCTTTCAGCAACCTTTAACGCAGCTGAGCCACCTATAGTTAGTGACCTTGAGCCATATGTTCCAAAACTACCTTCTACAATATCGGTATCTCCCCATACAACTCTTATTTTCTCTATGGGTATTTGTAACGCATCAGCGACTATTTGAGCTATAGCAGTTTCAGTCCCTTGACCATGAGGAGTAGTTCCAGTTATTACTAACACATTTCCTTTATTGTCTACCTTAATCTCGCCATATTCCCAGGGACCAAAGCTACATATCTCTAGATAGAACGCTAGTCCAACTCCTACCCTATGTCCTTTACTTCTTTCTTGCTGAGCCCATTTTCTTAGCTCATTATATTCTAGCTTAGCTACACCATCTTTGAACACTCTTATGTAGTCTCCTGTATCATACCTCAGTCCAAATGGATTAGTATATGGTAACTGGTCAATGAGATTCCTTTCCCTGATTGTCACGTCATCTAGACCTAACTCGTCTGCAACAGTGCTCATTATTCTCTCAATTATATATGTAGCCTCAGGTCTGCTAGCTCCTCTATACATGGTTATTGGAGGAGTTGTAGTGTAAACTGCTGTGCTCTCTATCTCCAGGTCACGAACCTTGTATGGTCCAGGTATCATTACGGGTATAATAGTAGGTTGGATTCCTGCGGTTAGCGTGAGGTAGGCGCCTAGATCGAGCAATAGTTTACCCTTGATACCTAAGACAGTTCCGTCTTTCTTTACTGCGACTTCTCCGGTAAACACATTACTTCTAGCTTCACTTGCTAACATCTCCTCACTTCTTGTTGCTGTCCACCTTACAGGTCTTCTTAGCAATATCGAGGATGCAATTACTGCTAACTCTTCTGCCATAATGTGAACTTTACTACCGAATGCCCCACCTACATCAGGCATTGCTACCCTTATCTTAGTTTCAGGTATTCCAAAAATTCTAGCAAACTCACTACGTGCAAAATGTGGTACTTGTGTAGAATACCACACTGAAAGTGAATTTCCATCATAAACTGAGAGAATACCTCTTGGCTCCATTGGGTTTGGAATTAGTCTCTCATTTATTGCCTCAACTTTCACTACTTTATCAGCTTGACTAAACGCTTTCTCAATATCTCCTGCCTTAAACGGTATCTTATAGGACACATTGGTTTTCAGCTCATCATGAACTATTACTTCATCTTTCTCAGCATCCTCCATTTTTATTACTGGCTTTAATTGTTCATATTCTACATTCACTCTGTCAATAGCATCTCTAACAGCATACTTATCTTGTCCAATCACTATTGCTACAGGTTCTCCAACATATTTTACTTTGTTATCTTCTGGAAACGCCTTCCTCTCCTTAAACCTGAATAGACTTGGGTTTACATATGCTGAAAGTACTCCAACACCACCTTTCAACATTGGATTGATATCTTTACCACTAAATACAGCCACAATCCCGTTGACTTTCAGAGCATCAGTAGCGTCTATTCTCTTTATGATAGCATGGGGATATGGACTTCTCACAAAGCCTGCATAAAGGGACGGTATTTTTATATCATCAATATAGTTACTTCTTCCTGTGATGAATTTGTCGTCGTTTAATCTTTTTATGGATTTACCCGTGTAGGTCATGATCTCAACCTCTTGGAAGCATCTAGAACAGCTTTAACTATATTCTGATAACCTGTGCATCTACAAATATTACCGTGTATCCCATCCCTTACCTCCTCTTCTGTGGGATTTGGGTGCTCCTTTAGGAAGAAGTAAGTTTGCATAATCATACCAGCAGTACAGAATCCACATTGTAGTGCAAAGTTGTCTTTAAAAGCTTCTTGAATTGGGTGTAACTTGGAATCACTTGATAAACCTTCAATTGTTGTTATTTCTGCACCATCAGCCTGTGCAGCCAAGACTGTACAGGATTTAACTGATTTACCATTCATTATTACTGTACACGCACCACAGGTCGTTGTATCACAGCCAACTTTAGTCCCCGTTAGACCTAACTCATCTCTTATGAAATCCACTAGTAGTGTTCTCGGGCTCACATACTTTTCATACCATACTCCGTTTACTCTTACTCTTACTTTTACCCCTTCTCCTTTCTTAACAACTAACACCTTTAAGCCACCTCCTTAAATGCCTTCATGGTTAGAACTTTCACAACTTCCCTCCTATACCAGGAACTTCCCCTGTGATCGGAGGGAGGATTTATTTGACTAGAAACTTTACTTGCAATATCTTTCACTAAGTCATCGTTCAACTTCTTTCCAATCACATTCTTTTCAACTTCCATGGCTCTGAATGGTTTATCATGAACTCCTCCATAGGCTAATTTAATATCCTCTATCTCATTTCCCTTTAATTTGATTGCTAGTGCAACTGAAGCCAGGGCATAGTCTCCGGCTCTCCTTACAACTTTTTTGTATACAGTCTTATACCCGTCTAATACTGGAACCTCAATCTGAGTTACCAATTCTCCTTTATTCGTGTCTGTTGTAAATGGTCCCTTAAAGAAATCAAGGGCTTTCACAGATCTGCTTCCTGAAGCTGAGGAAAGAATAATGGTTGCATTTAATGCAGTTAATACGACTGGCATATCAGATGCAGGGTCTGCATTAGAAATTGCCCCACCTATTGTTCCCATATTTCTAACTTGCATGTCTCCTATTGTTCTTGTCGCATGATGCATTAGTGGTACTTTAGATTTCACAATATCGTTACTCAATATGTCGTGATATCTGGTCAGAGCTCCAATACTTACGCCATTTAGGCTTGTCTTTACGTAATTCAGTTCATTGAGCCTGTTAATATCTAGTATATAATCAGGTGACAGAACTCTCAGTTTTAACATAGGGATTAGGCTCTGTCCACCAGCTAGTGGTCTAGTGTTATCGTTTCCTTCCAGGAATTTTAGAGCTTCTTGCAGGCTTTCTGCCCTTACATAACTAAACTCCGGCGGATACACATTTTATAATATATTCATAAGTATTTATTTAATCATTAAAATATTTTTAACTTCTAAAGCATAAATTTGTGAAAAATCTACATTGAAAAATGTGGACGAACTCAACTCTTTTCAGGAGTATTACTGCTTCTCCTAATTATTTTTCAACGTAAATTTTTTAACTCACATTGTATAAAATATGTATAAGTAGAAATATATATACTTTACTTTAACTTAAACTCCTTAAGTACATTAGCCCTATGAATGTATTTTGTAACTATTTGTGGTGCGTATACAATACCATCTCCTCTACGTATCACCTTACCTATAACCCTTGGTTCTTGCCCTATCTTCTTCAGATCTTCATATAACTGGTTTATCACATCATTGTGGGCGAATATGACTATAGCACCATTAGTTCCAGCAGTAGAATTTGGTATTATAAAATTCTCTGTTGAGAACTCATGAATATCTGAATCGATTACTGGAATGTCAGTTATTTCGACGTCAACATTCGCCTTTTTAGCAAACTCCTTAACTACAAATAAGCCAGGTCCTGTGACATCAGTAGTAATAGCTATGTGACTTTTCTCATCAAACTGTTTTCCAAAGGGAGGTAAGTAATTGTAAATGGTTTTCGCCACGTCAATATTAGGTTTCTTCATGTAATCTAATGCCTTTCTCTTAGCATCTTCAACCCTCTTTATGGTAATTCCTCTCTTCTCAAGTTCTTCTACTAGTTCAGGAACCGCTAATATCCACATGGATAAGTTTATGGGAGTTAATTCACCTACTGGTCTCGTAACTAGAATTTCCATTTTCTCGTTCACGTTATTATAAAAAGTTGGCAATTCGTGATCAGACTTACCTATAACCGTTGCCCCAATCATTAATGTACCTACTTTAGGCTGAATATCATTTTCCATCTCAAATGAATATTTCTCAGAGAATACTTTGTAGTTCTCCAGGAGTTTTGTCCTTAACTCCTCTAAAGGAGCATCAACCACAGGAACAATCTTAATATCCTGAAAGACCCCCTTAGTAAACAGATCATTTAAGGAGTTCGAAATAGCTACATCAACTTGAACCTGGGATCCTGGATCGTCCAGAGGATCCACGATCTGAATTGTATCATTGTTTGTGACAGTGTATGAGTTTTCCTTATCCCCGTCTAATTTGAATAAATCCAGCACTGCCACCTCACCTTTGGGATTTGTGGTCACTATGGAATGCCCTTTGCCTATTGTCAGTTTCCTATTAGTTTTAATTGAAGTGTACACTCTCAGTAGAAACTCCCCAAATTTTTCTGGGCTACTTGCAGTGTTCTGATTAACCTGGATTAGGGCTACTGCTCTATCGGCATCAAATTCACCTGAGTTGATTATCCTCTTTCTCGTGGTCAACTTTCTTGAGATAAATATGTCTGCATCTTCCCTTGGAGTTATCTCTATATTCAGTTTCTCTAATGCAGGTCTTATCTTACTTATTGCTGGGTATACAGTGTCAATAAGGTCAACCTTCACTGCACAACCTGTTGCCAAAGACAAAGGATTTAATCCCATTCTCTTATATTTCTCTAAATTCTCTCTGAATCTGTCAACCATCTTATCAATGCTCATAGGTTTTTCCTACTCAGGCTAGAAATAAAAGCTTATCTAATGTAATTTCTTATTCAAGTAATTATAATAATAATTAAATATATTTTGTAAAACTTGTATTATGCGATACATTTATATTCTTGTCTATTAGATTTAGTCCGATGGTTCAAATAACTGAGAGGAGAACTCCTTATTACAAAAACGTAAAGAACGTTCCTCCCTCAGTGGTGAGAGAACTCTATAAGAAAGGAGAAGTGACAATAGTTGATATAAGAAATCCGTGGGAATATGAAGACCATCATATACCGGGAGCAATATTAATTCCAATGGAGTATTGTGATATATTACTACCTAAATTAGAAACAAAACAAATAGTGCTAGTATGTGAACACGCAAATAGAACTACTTGGTTAATTAACTCTAAACCTGAACTCTTCGAAGGAAAGACAGTGTATAATATGTTAGGTGGTATGGAGCTTTGGATGAACATGGGATATGAGACAACTTATGGTATGGACAGCAATGGAATGTTTTGGAAAGACTACATATTGAAGAAAGTTGCACCAAGCGAAACTCTTAAGAAATAAAATGAGGGATTATATTATATGGAAAATCTTCCGCCCTCTGCTAAGCTAGTTCTAAAAATACTTATGGAGAGAAGGAGCCTTAGATTTAGAGAATTAAAGGAAGAAACTCAACTTCCCACAAGGACTCTTTACTATGCCCTAAAACTCCTAAAGGAGAAAAAAGTAATAAAAGCCATGCCTTGTCTCGACGATACAAGAGAAAGAGTGTACTTAGTCGTGGAATCAGAAGAATGTTACAAGCTTTTTAACGACTAAAAATTTACTCGATTATATTTTGTGCAATTACTGTAATTCCCATTTTACTAGCTAATTCATAATACTTCTTGGGTATAGTAAACGCTACTAAGAATCTAAGTATGGGTTTGTTGAATTTCCCTGACAACAATTTCTCTCTTATTAAGAGCTGTTCTATTGCACCATAATCAGCAAAATTCTTTGAGACGAACAGATATAACTTATCTCCTTCCTCATAATATATAATAGGCAAAACATAACCCACTTGTAAAACTCCAACATCGTCGACCATATACTCTCTCCTAATTTTGCCAAGTTTTATTCCCTTATTTTCCAGTTGAGGTCTAAACAGGTTTATTATGAGAAATTCTAATTCCTCTTCTTTAGCAGACATATCTTTTAGAAACTTTAATATCTCCTCTTCAAGCTTCATTGTTAATTATTAAATTAACTGGTATTTATATCAATTATCTTAGTCTTCTGCTTTTCTAAGAGGAGACAGCGTCTCTTAGAGTTAAAAGATAAAAGTAAAGGCTTATGAGCCAGCTGCTCTAATGTTGTCTCTAACTTTTAGATTTACACATTATGTCCAAAGAAAGACTATACTAAATAAAATCCCATTTCACCCAATTAAGTTCCAACTATTCCTCTGCAACAAGATTAGGAATTTCTACTGTTATATGAACATCTTTTCCTCTTTGAATATCTTAATTACGTATTGAAGCAACAGATAAACAACTAGTGTATTCATCATGAGAAACATTATTACGCCAAGGTATTGTAGACTCTGCGTATTATATAGTGTGGTATATAAGGAAGGATAAATCATAAGAAGAGCTGAAAGGTAAGTGTCAGCTATCATCCAGAGCGCCAGGAGAAATAGGTTAAAGTTTCTGCTCAGCCCCTTAATACTGTGTCCCATAAAGTAACCACCTATAAACAGTGATAATTCCTCAATTAACCTTATCCATAAATTATATACACCTAAATTGAAGAAGAAAGGAATGTGCCAAGTCACAGCTAAAAATATTCCGATAACTAATGAGATGTATTTGTTAAGTGGTTTTAGTCTGTCATAAACGAAGTAGGCAAGTAGTATACCTGAAGCGTACAAAGAATAGTGTGCTAACATATAAGGTATAGGATTTATAGACATGTAGGTCTCAGTATATGGATTAATTGTAATTATTATTAAAAAAACCGATATAATTATAAAAAAATTGCTATTTTTCACTTATTTATCCCCAATACTAGACAATCAAATGTAAATAGAATGTACTAAACACCACTACCCATACGGCATCTACGAAGTGCCAATAGTACGTTGCTGCCACTGAACCTGCATATGGTATAAAGCCTTTACGAATTCTTAACATCATAAATGCCCATATTACTAATCCCATTATTACGTGGAAGCCGTGTAAGCTCACTGTCGCAAAGAAGAATGATGAAGCTGCTGAGTCTTGTGGGATGAAGTGGATGTAGTGGGTGAATTCATATATTTGTCCACCTAGGAATGTGAGACCCATAGCCATAGTCAATAGTCCTAAGTTTCTAAACATCTTTACGTTTCCTTTCTTGAAATACTCATATGCTATGTGAGCAGGTATTGAGCTCGAAAGTAATATTGCGGTCATAATTGCGGGTAATGGGAAGACTTCTACAGCTGGCACAATATTATTTACATAAGATAATGGATTAGTAACAGGGCTCATTATAAAAGCGTAACCACCTATGAAAGATCCAAACAGTATTACTTCAGCTAATATAAACCATAGTACAGCACTTCTCGCATCCCTCATTGATGCAATTCCAAGTGATGGTGAAATTGAGTTATTAACTGAATTGGTTACAGGTACACCTCCGTCTGCATAAAAATGTGGAGGAGGTTGCATAGGTTTGAACCACTGATCGTATCCCCAATATAGTCCAACACCCATGAATGCTAGTAGTAGTACTATCCCTATAGGTATTAGACCAATCAGTATGAACATAAAACCTAAGGGTATAAATGATAGGAATAATCCTAAGACACTGTAATATGGGAATTTAATTCCATGGTACTCTTCATCAAAAGCTCCATCTAGTGATTTACCAAAGCTCAACGGTAACTTTACGGGTTTTATAAAGAAGTCCTGTAATTTCACGGAAATGTTATCCCAAGGATCTACTCCGTTAACAGCTCTCCCTCTGAAAACGCCATGAACTAGTACTCCTGCTAATATAAATAGCCCTATACCAGTTAAAACTGCACCTACACTAGCCATGAATTGGAATGGGTCATATATGGGACTGGGTATAACTGCATACCTTCTTGGCATACCCAGTATACCAGCAATTGACATTCCAGTAGCTGTTAAAAACGTTCCAGCTACTAACAATATTGCACCAGTCTTGCCTAAATCGTCATTATACCACTTTCCACTCCAGAACGGGAAGTAGTAGAATAAGGCACCGAGAAGAGCATAGAGTATTGCATAAACCATGTAGTGGAAATGTCCTACCACGAAATATGTCCCATTTAATGCGTAGTCAATTGGTACTAATGGGAAAAATACTCCAGTAATTCCCCCTAATAAGAACATTACGATAAATGATATAAGCAATATTGTAGGTGTCTTATACCTTATTTCCCCACCATATAGTGTAGCTGTCCAGTTCAGAACCTTAACTCCTGAGGGTATAGCAATTGCCATAGTTGTGGCTGATGATACGATCTGAACAAGTGTATTATCGATTGCTGTAAACATGTGATGCATCCATACTCCTAACGCACTTAGGAACGCTATTGCAATCGAGGATAAAGCTATAGCAGTATATCCAAATATCTCTCTTCTAGCCATCTTTGGCAATAATTCACTTACCAATCCCATAGCGGGTAATATTAATATGTAAACCTCTGGGTGGCCGAAGAACCAGAATAATTGTTGCCATAAAACAGGACTTCCACCTAGAGCAGAATCAAAGAATGGTGTTCCCCATAGTCTCTCCAGATAAGCGAAAACTAAACCTGCAGTTAATGAAGGCATGGCTATAATCATTAGTATTGCAGTAGTGAAAAATCCCCATACGAAAAGAGGCATCTTAAGATAGGGAACTTTCTTCATCTTGGTAATTGTCATTACAAAGTTTACACCAGTCAAAGTGGAAGATAATCCGGAAAGAATTAATGCAATTTGTATCAAATTTGTCCCTAGTCCGTAATTCACCGTTGTTTCAACAGACAATGGGGCATACATATACCATCCTAAATCTACCGCACCCAGGAGTGGTGAAATAGCTGCTAGTATTACTGCGGGCACTAACATCCAGAAGGATAAAGCGTTAATCTTTGGCCAATATAAATCATGCGCACCTATCATTCTAGGAACCAGATAATTAGCAAACCCTGTACTTAATGGCATTACAACGAAAAATATCATAAATATCCCGTGAAGGGTTACTGCATCATAATAGTCTACAGCGTTTAGATTATTGAACGATAATTGATCTCTTATTAGGGCAGCATTTACTGATCCTATAATAAGGGCGACTATACCTAATACTATATACATCTGTCCTACGTCACTCGCATTAGTAGTGTAAAGTGCAACTTTGAGAATTCTTTTTATGTTCATCTCACTTATTAGATACTAGTTTTTATTTTTAAATTTTTATTAAGTAAATCTAATGTCTGAAACCCTTTGTATTTATATTGAATTTAGTATCTAATAATAAAAGATTAATATATTTTATAAAAATGACTCTAACCATATTTTTAGGATTAGCTCTCTTATCTTTTCATCATTCAAATGTAGACTAGTAAAGGAGGACTACATTATTAATCATTAATTAATGCAGAAACTTCTAAGAAGAATTTAATTGAATTTAATGTATTACATATTACTTTTTAATTCTAGTTGTAGAAGATTATAAATCTTTAATTGTAGATAAAGCTTTATATACCAATAAGTATTTTTAGAATTTCCGATTCGATGTTTTAATCTAGAATCGTATTTAAACTTATTTATCTTATAATACATAATTCATGATTTACTATTTTTGAAAATCAATATTATAAGTTAACAATCAGTATGTGTTATTAAGTCACAGTTTTACCTTAATTACCTTAAGTTTACGATAGATTAGAACGTAAAATAATTGGTCTCATTAGTTCTAATTTAAACTTTGAGTAGGAATACTGTGTAGATTGCTTTACTATTTAATTAAGAAAGAGTCACAGTTAATGCAAAAATCAATAAGTACGAGTTATTTAGCTTTCAATAAAAATAATCATCATATATATCAGCTTTTCTTAATCAATCACTGCATAAGGAGCTGTTACATTATTTGAGGCTACCAAAACTGCCCACATTCCTGAAGCAGCGTGACCAAGTATTCCACATACTAGCATATAATCCCCTGCGCTTATTGGTCCCCATACCCCTTCAGCCGAAGCACCTCCTGATATCCCGTTTACGTCGTAGTTGCTAGTTGTTGCACCCACTATGTCTATTATTTTTCCATCACTACTTATTTCTGGGCTTTGTGGTGTAGGCGTGGAATTTTGTAAAAGTACAAGATTATGAGGCAGTGATTCTTGATTGATGAATTTTACAATTACTGTAGATCCTGCTGGTATATATATTACTAAGCTTCCTGATGAAGTGCCATTAAAGTTGAACTGATTAACGTTACTTGAAGATTCAACTACTATGGTCAAAAAAACAGTTTTATTGCTACTACTATATGGTATGGAGATTTTACTAGGTCCTGTACTTGTGCCTGTACTACTACTAGCAGAGGGTGAGGACAGCATAACATATTGGTTGTAGACATAAACTCCTACGGCTACTGCTATTATTACAACTAAAATTCCGACTACAACAGGCAAAACAGAACTTTGAGCCTTCATAAAATTTAGATACATATACTTAAATTTAAATTTAATAGTTATCTAACTTTCGAATTATCCGTCACCTATTTTTTAAATTAACAGAATTTTATGTTAGAAAATTTTGTCGTAAAACTTAAAAACATGATATAATATTAATAATCAATGGACAGAAGGACATTTTTAAGATTGTATCTGCTTGTAGGGGCTGCTATAGCAGTTGCTCCAGTTATAAAACCTGCATTAGATTATGTAGGTTATTTCTATAGTGAACTAGGTTCGCTCTCAAAAAAATACTTAGTGGCGGATAACACGGATGGCTTAGCTGGATTTCCTAGATATAAGGTAGCTAACATACAACAAGTACAACAACAGATTAAGAGCTCTGGCTGTGCAGTTTATTTCTTCGCATATCCTCTGACTGATGAGCCCTGTTTTTTAGTTGACCTACAAGCGTTAACAGGTCAACAAATTACAGAGATTCCTAATCCTTACTATGGCAAATATGCAGGTCCTTTAGGTCAAATACAAACTATTAAGGGTGTTGGTCCAAACGGTACAATATTTGCATTTTCTGATGTATGTGTACACTTAGGTTGCCAACTCCCTGCTCAGGTTATAGTCTCCAGTGAGTCTGATCCTGGATTGTATGCTAAAGGCGCTGATTTACACTGTCCATGTCACGGTTCAATATATGCATTAAAGGACGGTGGAGTTGTAGTTTCGGGTCCAGCACCTAGACCACTTCCAATCGTTATACTTGACTACGATAGTTCTACAGGGGATATATATGCAGTTGGAACGAATGCACCATACTTCAGTGCCGGAATACCAAGAACTACACCTCAAGATAACTTACTGTATGATCCAAGATATAGTTATTCGGTTCCAAATAATCCTTCATGTAGTAATGGGTGATTAATATGGTAACACAGAAAGGATCTACTCTGGATAGGATATTATATTGGTTAGATGAGAGATTAGGTATTTATGGTCATACATTAAGGCAAGCTCCAAGATATGCTTATTCAATAGATTATTGGCTAGGAGGATTTGTACTTGCTTCACTAATTTTTGAGATAATAACTGGAGCACTGACTGCACTATATTACACTCCAAGTGATCCATATACATCTACTACTTACCTTATATCTCAAGTTCCTTACGGCGCACTGTTGTTTAGTCTCCACAGCTGGGGAGCTTACGTTATGATATTTGCTATGTTAGTTCACATAACTAGAAACTTCATAGTTGGAGCTTATAGACCTCCGAGAGAGTTCATGTGGATTGTTGGTACTTTATTAGCTGGTCTGACTCTAACTGAAGCCTATCTTGGTTATTCCTTGCCCTATAATCTAATTTCATGGGTTGCTACAACCACTGGACTAAACTTGTTCGGATATATGCCGTTCAACTTAGGTTATCTAATTTCTCTATTTACTATAGTGAATCCTAACCAACCAGGAATAATGTCTGGTGTGGATCCTTTGGTTCAAAGGTTTTTTGTTTTCCACTGGATAGTTGGCGGGTTATTAGTAGCTGTCGTTGGGCTTCACCTATATATATTCGAGAAACACGGTATAACTCCACCAGTTTCTGAAGTTAAGCCCGGTGCACCTGAGTTAATAGACGAGTATCAAGACAAGCTGAAGTCTGACTACAGATGGGAGCTACAACCTCTAATAAGATCTATAGGTATGGTAGTAATGATTTTCCTATTAACCTTCGGGATAATATTCTTCATTGCATCTATGATACCCTTTGATATTTCTGTTAGCGGTACTGTGCTTAAATACGTTAAACCGGAGTACAATCCTATAAACGCTGCCCAAGCACCTCCATTACCAGACTGGTATTTCTTATTCATCTACTTCTTCTACAAAGCAATAGATCCCAGTAGTGCCTCAATAATATTCTTAGGCTGGGTAGCAGTCACTGTACTATTCCCATTTATAGATGCTTATGTATTTAGGCATAAGGCTCCTCATCCAGGACTCAGACCTGCCGCAGTATCTTTAGGTACAGGATTCATAATAGCATTCATAGTAAATACCATTTGGGCAGAGGAAACTCCAGGTCAAGAGATTGGTACCATAGGTCTAGTTGTGGACGCAATTATATTCATAGCCTGTTTTGCAGTTCTATGGCCCTTACTCAGATACGTTGTACAGCCAAGGGTGTTGGCGAAAATGAGTAGTTCACCATTTAGAGACGGCGGTATAATGACAATAAAGCCTGAGAAAAGAGTTCTTAGTGGAGCATTGGTTCTATCAATGAATCTCTTCATCCTAGGTACGCTGATCTACTCTCTATATCAAGCATTAACAATACCCATGACTTCATTAGCTAATCAATTTATAATAGGTCAATATATAGGTCTATCCATGATTATGTTTTCATTATCCATATTTCTGAACGTGGTGATTGGTTATGGAAAGAGGTAGAATATTAGAATTAACAACTATAGTTCTTGCAGCAGTTGTTTTAATCGTATTAGGTGTTATATCGGATGGATATTTAGCTCTTATAAACAGTGGTAATTATTTGTCAGCGCAACAGAAACAAGATGCGATACCTATTAAGGTCATAGCTTTTCAATACGCTTGGGAGTTTGTATATCCTAACGGAACTACCACTATAGACAAGCTAGTGCTTAAGGCTAATCAGACCTATTTGCTGGAAATACAGTCAAAGGATGTCATTCATGCGTTCTATATACCGCAGTTAGGGTTTAAGTTTGAGGCTATCCCTGGATATGTGTACGACTTCTATATAGTGGTGAAGACGCCAGGCACATATGATATATGGTGTGCTGAATTCTGCGGTCCTGGTCATTACACCATGAAAGGAACTCTCATAGTGGTGAGTTGAGAATGGACGCTAATAATAGGAAGAGACTGACTTTAAAGGATTATATATGGTGGGTAGTTACTGTCGTAGCATTCTTTGTTGCTTTTGAGTGGGTTGGTGATTTCGGCAAATTAGCATATTTAACGTCAAGTCCAATCAGTAGTTATGTGGAGAATCTTTACACAGCCACATATTTGGCTGCTGGAATCGTTTTCGCCATATTTATGGGGAGTATTGTATTTCTTGCAGTTAGATTTAGAGCTCCTTCAACAACTACGGAGGTAAAGAGAATAAGTACAGTAACTTACTATTACATAGCTCTAGTCATGGATCTAATTGCAGGAGTAGTCATAACGTATTTAATGATGACCATTTCATATGAATTCTTAATAGGCGCATTAGCATCAGCTGACGTTTTTGTATTTGGCTCAATAATTTACTTAATATATAAAATGTACTTCACGGACTAAAGGGAAAGTCATATATTTTTTCTCTTTTTTATTAACAGTTGGTACATTCTCTTTAACACAATTTTATTCTAGATTAAGTAAGATTTATTAATTTGAAATAATGATTAAATAATGTGAAATCCCTCGTAAATGTTCTTCCGTATTTGCCTATAATATTTGGAAGCCTTTTACTTACTTACCTATTTCCTCTAAGCCAATTAGTGCCTCTAACTATATTCTGGATATTCACAACCATTTTAGTTCTACGTACTGCACTAAGCGATGAGGCAAAACTGGTTATCTTCGGTAAAGACAAGATTAAATGGATAATATTTTTCCTTTACTTAGTAGTGCATTATGCTGTATACAGCCTTGCTATTGAGCTATTATTAGGTCAGTTTACTCAAGGTAATAACGTACTATATGTAGGTCCACCTTTAGGAATTTACACCACACCCTTTAGTGTATCGCCAAGTTTGACGGGTCTAGCTCTATCTCTAATATTAAATCCCACTTTACTAATTCACTTATCTAATCAACTGGTCATAGAGCTATCGTTTTACTCAATTTCCATGGGTCTGCTGATCTCTTTTTTAGTGACGTCAAGCTTAATGATTGTGATTTCAACTAGAAGGAGATTGAAGTACTTAGCACTCGTTCCCATGCTCGGAATTTTGGTGGGAGCAAGTTGTTGCGTTTCCATACCCGTATTGCTGGCAACTTCAATTGAGACCGCTGGAGTGGTTTTATTGACGACGTTTTCGTGGGAAGTAGTGTTTATTGCCTATGTTATTTTACCTTTAGTTACAGTTATAGTTTTAAAACACCTATCTAATTCATTACATAAGTTAATGTCGTAGGAGGTTTAAGTGTAGTCGGTAATTGAATGTATAATCCAGTTAATGGAGATTTCTCTATCTTATCTACTTATTCTTAGATGTAAATGATATGATACAGTAGATACCATGTCATCACAATAAGTAAATATCAGTATAGCAATTTACAATTTAGTGATCTTAAAAATAGTTTTTTGTATTCAAAACTGATTTAACTTTATAAAATCTAAAAATTATCCAATAATACTTTTCATGAACTTTGATATAACGTAGATCAGAAACACATTCATTATTACAAACATCAGTATCCCTGCTAACGGTAGACTTGATGGTGTATAAGGGGAAAAAGGATAAGCTAAATTTGAGTAGAGTGGTGTGGAAGTAATGAACAGTATTGCCAGTATGGAATCTCCTAACATCCACAGGGCTAATAGTGTTATTTTAATTTGTAGTCTCATTGAGTTAATCGACGATCCTAACAAAACCCCTCCAAATAGTAGTGTTATTTCAAGGAGTATTCTATAATCTAACATGGCTGCCCCTAATGAGAAGAAATATGGAGAATGCCATAAGACGGCTGGGATTAACCCTAGAATAAGGGATATATATCCTCCTTTAAAGTACTTATAACCTATATACAGACCTGAGAAATACACAGCGTAATGGGAAGCCATATATACTGCAGGTAGGGAGAACTCCAGGCTTTCAGTGTAAGGGTTAAACGAGAGAATCAATAATGCAATAGGTATAATGAGAAATTTATAGGTAAGCTTTTGATCCCTGTTAAGTTTTATCATTATTTATTTTTATTCATCCAAATCTAATAAAACAGAGTAGATTTTATCTTGTAAATGACTAGAACCATAGCCGTACAAACATACTAGATAATGAAAACATAATCGTTTTTTATTTGTTAAAGGTTTAAGTGATATCCTAAAGGATTCCAATACCACTTGACTAATTCGTATTTTATCTTGGTATATAGCATCCGAAACTTAATTTAACAAGATAATTTAATACACTATTAATGGCAAAATCCACAGCTGAAATTTTGATAGATTCCATATCCTCCCAGATATCAGATGTTTTCGGGATAGCAGGAACTCATGGACTGAGCCTTTTTGAGGAAATAAGGAAGAAAACTGAGAAAGGGGAACTCAAATACTTTATGCCTAGGCTAGAGTACGGAGGAGCTATAATGGCAGATTACTATGCAAGGGTAAAGGAGAATGTCGGTGTGTTCATATCAGTAAACGGTCCAGGTTTCACCAATTCCCTAACAGGTCTAGCTGAAGCCTATTCTGAAGGCTCGCCATTAGTCTTAATATCACTGAATAAGGAGTTTAAATATCGTAATGATAAGCAACTGCATGACATGGGCTATTATGATGCACAGTTACAGTTAGCTAGACAAGTGACAAAGGCTTCCTTTAGAATTTACTCCGCATCTGAAGCCCAGTCCACCATGGAGAAAGCATTCAGAATAGCATTAGAGGACAAGATGGGTCCAGTATATGTTGAAGTTCCAGTGGATGTACTTGAGGATTCGACAGACATTGAATTGAAAAATCAATCAAAGATAGGTAGGAAATTAATTTATCCCACAAGGGATGAGCTGAAGGAGGCTGTCGATTTCATTAACTCATGTTCTAAGCCTATTCTCTTACTTGGTTATGGCGCATCGAGATCTAATGTCCTGAAATACGTGGAGAAATTGGGTATCCCAGTAGTAGTTACTGTCAGGGGCAAAGGCGCAATACCAGAAAACCATCCCTTATATGCAGGAAACATATTTGAAATGTCAGAGGTACCTGGGGACTGTCTGATAGCCATAGGGACTTCCTTTAATTCTCTTGAAATGTGGAACTGGACAACTAAATTGCCTCCTAAAATATTGCATGTTGATGTAGACGTTTCAGTTTTTAATAACAGTGTTAAAACCGATGTCGAGATTAAGGCTAGTGCCGAAGCTTTCTTAGAACAAATATCTGAAAAGGTTAAGACTAGGACATGGACAGTCGAGAAGGTAGAACGTCAATTCCCAGCCCCTGAGAATCCTGATATTACCCATGATGATCTTATCAGAGTTTTAGATAGCCAATTAAGTGAGGATAGGATTGTGATAGCCGATGCAGGTACAAACCAAGTAATGGCTATGGATATGAAAGTATATAGGCATAACTCTTACTTTAATCCCTTAATTTTCAACGCAATGGGGTCAGCTATACCGGCTGGAATAGGTGCTAAAATAGCCTCACCAGAGAGAGAAGTGGTTAGTATAATCGGAGATGCAGGTTTTCAGGCCTGTTTCAATGAGTTAATTACTGCTGTGGAATATAAGGTAAATTTCTTGACAGTACTGGTTCAAGACAATGTACAACACTTCTTGAGGATGAATCAAATGATGAAGCACGGTAAGCCCTTTGCAACTGATGTATTTCCTATAGATTATACAAAGGTCGTTGAAGGTATTGGTGTAAAGGTCTTTGAAGTGGAGAAGAAAGACGATTTAAAGAGGATTACTGAGGAGGCAATAAATTCATCATATAAGTATCCCACTCTCTTGAGAGTTCACGTTACTCCTAATAGTGTACCAACAATATTATTCAGGAGGAGATGAATGGCTGACCTAAAGAAATTTAAACATTTTACCGTTTCGTCTATGGCTTTTGGTACATGGAGGATAGGGGGAGGTTTTTGGAGGGCGAGCCATGCAAGAGACGGAGAGTGGACTGCGTCGATAAAAAGGGCAATAGAGTTAGGGATAACTACAATTGATACAGCTGAAATGTACGGTAATGGGCATGCTGAGGAACTGGTAGGAGAGGCTATAAAGGGTTTTGAGAGGGACAAATTGTTTATAGTATCCAAGGTATGGCCTAGTCATGCAAGTTATGAAAAAGTGTTAAAATCTGCTAAGGCAAGTTCACAAAGGTTGGGAACACATATAGATTTGTATCTTCTTCATGCACCATCAAGGACAGTTCCATTATGTGAAACTATAAGTGCTTTCGAGAGACTAGTAGACGACGGTATAATAAGATTTTTTGGTTTAAGT
The DNA here is from genome assembly GCF_000012285.1 of Sulfolobus acidocaldarius DSM 639. Taxonomy (NCBI): domain Archaea; kingdom Thermoproteati; phylum Thermoproteota; class Thermoprotei; order Sulfolobales; family Sulfolobaceae; genus Sulfolobus; species Sulfolobus acidocaldarius. Next base: position 2,096,288 of record NC_007181.1, on the reverse strand, counting down.
AATTTTGATTCCTCAGGTATCCAAAAGGCTATGTCTTGCTGTAAAAAGTATGAAGTTGTAGCAATTCAGAACCACTTTAGCTTACTGAGTAGAAAAGACGAGAACGATGCCTTATTATTTGCAAGGAACAATGGGTTAATGTATATGGCTTATACTCCATTAGAAAATGGAATACTAACAAGAAATGAGTTCCTCAATGAAATAGGTAAGAAATACAACAAGACTGCATCACAAGTTGCTCTGAACTGGTATATAAGTGTGGATAATTTAGTGCCTATCGTTAAGGCTTCTACTCCTGCTCACGTGGAAGAAAATGCGCAGGCTATGGAGTGGAGACTTTCAAGGGAAGATTGGGAGGCAATAAATAATCATTTCAGGACTAAGGGGTACTTAAAGGAGAAAGTTGTAAGTTTCTTTAAATCCATGAGACCTTAAGGTAACTTTCCCTTCTCTTTTTATTTACATTAGCTCCTTTATCTTTTCCCACATATCATCTATATATTTCTCCAGTTTGGCTATATCATCTTCCTTTACTCTCTTAAATCTACCCTGCACAGACAGAAAGTCCTTAATTGGTCTTCTTGTCCTCTTGTCTAAACAGTGAAGACACTCTTGACTTACTGTTATTTTACCATTGTAATATTCAAATAACGGCCAATAACACGTCTGCACTGCTAACTTAGCTATTTCAGCAGTCCTCGATGGGTCAAATAGCCATCCATATGGATCGGGGGTAAGCACATGTATATACCTAAAGCCATCAATTTCCTTTGCTCTTTTTAACTTCTGAATATAATCGTGAGGATACCCTACACTTGCTGTAGCAACATAAGGCACGTTGTGAGATACCATAAGGAAGGGAAGGTTCTTTTTATTTTCTTTCTTGCCTTCTGGGGTGGTAGAAGTTATTGCGCCCAATGGCGTGGAACCACTTCTCTGTCCTCCACTGTTCATATAGGCTTCATTGTCCACACATACGTAGATTATATCCTCATTTCTCTCTGCAGCACCACTTAATGACGCAAATCCTATATCTGCAGTCCCTCCATCCCCAGCCCATACTACCACGTTCACATCCTTACCCTTTTGTTTATATGCTCTAGCAAGTCCTGACGCAGCTGCAGGACCAGCTGCAAATGCTATGTTTACTACAGGTAAATTATAGGAATTATAAGGTGCATTACCTTGTATTATGGATGAGCAGCCTGCTACAACTACAACTACCGTATCCTTTCCTAGTCCCATCCCCAACATTCTCATTGCCATATTTTCTGGGCATCCAGGACAGGCTGCTGTACCTGATATAAGTGAATTGTGTTTATTCAATATCTCTCGGAGTCCTAACGTCAAGTTTTCCCACCTCTTTTGGATAATACCAGGTTACATCCTCTTTTATGCCCTCTACAAACTTGGAGAACAGATATATCATATCACTCTTACCAACTGTAACTCCACCCAGTCCAGTGACTATATCTTTAACTTCTGTGTCCCGAATAGTAGACTTAACTTCTATGTACAATGGTCCTCCTCTGCCAAAGCTAGTACTCCTGTCAAGTACCAGAACTCCCTTCTTACCTTCTAGATTCTCCCTAATCTCCTTTTCGCTCCATGGTCTCAAGTATCTCACTCTCAACATACCTATTTTTATTCCCTTCTCCCTGAGAACATCTATAGCTTCCATAGCATCTCCTGCCCAAGCTCCCATTAATACTACAGCATAGTCAGCATCTTCCAACCTATAGCTAGAATTAAGGGTGGAATAATCAATCATAGGGGAAACTTTCTTGTTATATTCTCTGCCGTGCTGCCTGATTATGTCTTCAGAATTCTTCAGTGCAAGATGGATTGACTCCCTCAATTTCATATAACCCTCTGGAGGAAACATATTTCCTATTTCCACTGGGTCCTCAGGATCAATTACATATGGCTGCCTCCTAGGTGGCAAGTAATCATCAATCTGCTCTTGGTCAGGTATTAGCACGTTAGTCTTAGTGTGTGATAGAATGAACCCGTCCATCCCCACCATTACAGGCAAGAATACCCTTTCGTCTTCAGAAATCCTAAAAGCCTGAATAGTCAAGTCTAATGCTTCCTGTGGGTTACTTGCAAACGCCATTATCCAACCACTGTCCCTCTCACTTGTAAAGTCAGTATGTTCGTTCCAAATGTTCCACGGTGCTCCAACTGCCCTAGTTCCAACAACCATCACTACTGGAACTCTACTTCCAGCTACCCACCACACCATTTCGTGCATATAAAGAAGTCCCTGTGATGCAGTAGCTGTAAAAGCCCTTATACCAGCTAGTGCAGCGCCATATGTTGCAGCCATCGCTGAGTGTTCACTCTCAACTCTAACTATCTCTGTCTGTATTTCTCCTTGAGCTTTCATTTCAGCCAATTTCTCTATTATTGAAGTCTGTGGTGTTATTGGGTAAATTCCTGTTAATCCTACTCTAGCTAACTTTACTGCAGTGGCTACTGCTTCGTTTCCTGAAATAATTTTCCTGATCATGTCTCACTCACCATACTTATTGCCTTTACAGGGCAAACATTCGAACAAACCCCACATCCCTTACAATACTCATAGTCAACTGTGACTTTCCCTCCTTTGGGAACTATGGTGGATTCTGGACAGAACATGAAACAAGCCTTGCAACCTATACACTTACTCAAATCTACAACAGGCTTAACCACTCTCCAGGAACCTGTCTTACCTCCAGCGCCCTTACCGGGCTTTGTTATTGGAAAGTATTGATAATCAAGTAGTAAGGACATTGTACCTCCTCCCCTCTACTAGTTCATACATCTTTCTTACTCCTTTCATGTTGATCTCTGCTAGCTTATCATCAAATTCATCTCTAATTGCCTTTTCAAGTGACTCAATACTTGGCATTCCAGTAAGTTTGATCAAAGAACCTAACATTATTACATTTACCATAGGCCAACCTGATCTAATTAAGCCTAGTTCCGAGGCTACCTTTGTAGCGTTTACAGTAATTATTTTCTTATCTGTCTTAATTTCAGAACCGTAGTTAGCAAGAATTACGGAGTTAGACTTTAGACCTCTATAAACATTGTTTGAAAGATGTAGGAGGGAACCATCTAGAACTACAACGTAATCAGGTTCCTGTATTGGAGACGTAACCCTGATTTGACTATCAGAAATTCTACAATATGCCTCTATTTCGGCTCCTCTTCTCTCAGCCCCGTATATGGGGAATGATGAAGAGTATAAGTTATCATAACCTGCTGCTTCAGCCAGTAGGTGAGAAGCCGTAACGACACCTTGACCACCTCTACCGTGGAATCTTATTTCGAGCAATAATTGACCACCTTGAGAAATATATAGTATTCGATGTTTAAAAAGTCTATTATGAAAAATGTTTAAACTTTGGGCAAGCCGTAATATACAACTTTTTGATAGAACTGAATCCTGTGGCTTACCTCAGATACTAAGTTTACTATTTCATCTGCTAAAATAATGAAGGGGAGAGGTATAGAAAGTAGTGACAGAGCTATAGAGACCGCGTTCAGTATTACCCTAGTCCTTGATTTCTTATAGCCTGTAAGTATCTCAACTCCCAGTACTACAATTAAAGCTGGTATTATGAAAACCTCATGAGTTAGGTAGAACAGTAATGGGAGAGAGGTTGTGAAAATCGAGCCTATAAATGATACTGGTGTGTCAGGGTTGTACCAAGATGGTCTCGCCTTTAGTATATATATCATGATACTTGAAAGTACGCCCAACCCTAAGAATATTACAGCAGGATAGTAAAATAACTGATTGAAGAAGGAGATGAGGTAGAATAATACCGATATGGAGGAGAATAATACCTCTCTACTTAACCACGAAGTCTTCAAATTGTAAATCACTCTGTAAAACCTGTCAAATCTCTTTGCGTGGTTCACTGAGAGCAATAATGACACTAGGGGTAGTATAAGACCAACTAAATTCCAGTATGGCAACTTGAAAATGGAGTAACCTAAGGCTAACTCGCTGGCTATGGTGAAAGCTAGTAATCCTATGTAATTCTCCTCTTTCTTTCGATGAAGAGTTTCAACCTTTATAGTTTCAGCCTTCTCAGGTTTCTTAATAACGAATCTAGGTTCAGTTATATCTTCAGGCGCTAAGTAATTTACATTGGCATCTCCTTTTTCTATCCAGCCAAATGTCAGTGCTCCAGTGGGACATGCTTCAACGCAATAGGGGAGACCACTTCCTATCCTATTATAACAGAGATGACATTTGCTCATTATACCGCTCGGGGTTATCTTTAACGCCTCATAGGGACATGCCCATGTGCAGAAACCACAGCCTATACAGTTATCCTCTATTATTCGCACTATCCCCATCTCGTTCTTTGTTATGGCATTTGCAGGACAAACGTTCATGCAAACTGGATTATCACAATGGTTGCACGCTATGGAAAGGGCAGTTTTAGTCTCTTCGTAGGGCATTACAATCAAGCTTCTCCAGTTCAAACCACCGTAAGCCTTATTGCAAGCATCAACGCAAGCATTACATATAATACACTTACTGTGGTCGAATATGAACCCTAATTTTCTTTCCATGAGTTAATGTGGTATTCTAAATTAATAATAATAGCTTTATAATGATATAAATCTACCCAAATTTGTGGAGTCACAATTTTATAAATATGCGTTGATGAGGAACTTTATAAGGGAAGTTGTTGAGCAAGAGTCTATAGAGAAATACATTCAGGAGAGATTGAATGATGACCATGAAATGAAGAATAGATTTTGTAATGAAGATAGTGATAAGATCAGAGAGCTAATAGAAGAGGTAATAGAATATATTTCAATGGGTAAGGGTAAAGGCAAGGAAGACCTAATACTCAAATCCATACTGTCAGTATGTGGGAATGAAAAGTAGAATCGTTGACTGTCATAAATAGCAGGAATGTAAAAATTTACTAGGTATACACATGATAAATTAAATTCTATTTTAATCGTTAATGATTTTAATTAGACAATAATATTAATCCACATCACATATGTTTACTTAATGAGCACTCACTATGTAGAGGGTTCCAGGGTCGTTAACGGCTCTTCAGAGTTTATTAATGATATACCCAATCCCTCTGGAACCCTATTTATGGCTATATATAGGAGTAATTTACCCCACGGAGTTATCAAAAAAGTAGATGTTAGTGAGGTCTTTAACCACGGCGGAATAGCTTACACGAACCAGGAATTACTGAAGGTTATCAAGAACCCATTCCCTTTGGGTGTTGACTTACCCATAAAATACTATGCAGTGGCTAAGGACAAGGTTAGGTTTGTGGGCGAACCTATAGCCATAGTTTTAGCTAGAGATTTATATAAGGCAGTCGATCTTCTGGACTATGTTAATGTCGAAGTAGACCCTTTGCCGGCTGTAACAAGCGTGAGAGAAGCCCTAGATAAGAAAGCTCTAGTACATGAGGAGTTAGGAAGTAATATTGCTGTAAATCGTAAAATGAGCTATGGTGATATGGTAAGGGCTTTCTCAGAATCGCCTGTGGTGATAAAGAACGAATTTAAGGTCACTAAACACTCGGCTTTGCCCCTCGAGGGTTATGGTGTTCTTGCTTACAAAACTGATACATTAAATATAGTAGCTAACTTTCAAGGTCCGATGCTGGAAGCTTACTTTATTAGCCGTGCATTGGGTATTTCATTAAACTGGATCAAGCTTTCGACCCCTAGGGACATTGGGGGTAGTTTTGGAGTAAAGTATTCACTTTATCCTTACATGACTATAGCTGCAGCAGCTTCTATTCTATCTAATCACCCTGTTAGATGGATCGAGAGTAGGACAGAGAGTTTTCTATATAGTTCGTCAAGTGGAGACAGAGAGGGGTATGTAGAAATAGCTAGTGATAAGGAAGGAAAAATAAAGGGGATAAGGTATGCCTTCTTCGAGGATGTAGGAGCTTATCCAAGACCACCAGAGCCAGGGGCTCTGTTTAGAGTTCACGGTAATTTAAATGGAGCTTACGATGTACGTAACATTGAAGTAAACCACACGGTCGTCCTTACAAATAAATCTCCCACAGGTTTAAACAGGGCTTATGGAGCCCCACAATTTTACTTTGCATTAGAGACCACTATAGACAAGTTAGCGGAAGAATTAGGAATAAGTCCAATTGAAATTAGAAAAAGAAATGTAATCACTGAATTCAACAAGAGGATTAACAGTGACTACTTTTATGAAACTCCTACGGGAGGACTATATCCCAGACAGGACTACATTAGGGTTCTTAAACTTTTGGAGGAAGAGTATAGTAAAATAAAAAGAGAGCCTCTTACAGGAATTGGAGTATCTCTTTTCCTAGAACCGAGCGGAACTAATTTAGGTTATGTGGATTTGGCACTTGAGGGATCCAAGAGGAGACACAAACATTCAGCTTCTGGGGATTACATCATAATGTCCCTTAATTTTGATGGAAGTATTAGTGTATTTATAAATGGTACTAATGAAGGGCTAGGTCATGAGACTGTCACAGCGGAAGTCGTAGCTAAAGAGTTTGGAATAGATGTCAGTAGAGTGAAGGTAGAGAATAGAGTTGATACCTCTCTTCCGTGGACAATAGCCAGTGGTAGTTATTCCAGCCGTTTCGCTCCAATAGTTATAACCGGTGTCCTTAAGGCATGTAACGAATTAAAGGACAAGTTATCTGATGTAGCCAAAAGGTTCCTTGAGACTGAAGAAGTTTACTACGAGAATGGCAAATTTTACGCTAAAAAAGATTCCACTAAGTCAGTAGATTTAAAAACACTTGCGTCAGCTTTCCACTGGGACCCCTACTCAAATCCAGGGAGTCTATCTGTAGTTTCTTTCTACAATTCTCCGTATCTAGCACCACCAGAGGGGGATAAGATAAATTCCTCCCTAGGGTATTCCATTCAAGCTCATCTCGCCGTAGTCAGGATAGACCCCATTACTTATGATGTTAAGGTGGAGAAATACATTATAATTCATGACGTGGGGAGAATACTAAAAAGAGAACTGTTAGAAAGTCAGATGTATGGAAGTTTACTGCATGGGATAGCTATGAGCTTATACGAGAGGTTGGCTTACGACGAAAATGGTAATCCACTAATAACTACCTTTGATGCATATGAAACCCCTACTTTCTCCGAAATGTTACATACTGAAGTAGATATTCATCACTTTGAAAGCGATATTAATTATATTCCCTCAAAGGCATTAGGGTCAGGAGAAGGTCCGATTATGGGAGTTCCTGCAACCATAGCCAATGCAGTTTCAGACGCAATAGGAAAAAGGATTACCCAGATACCTATAACCCCCGAAATTATAATGGGACTCATTGAAGACGGGGTGAAGTAAGTGATCCCAGCCCAGTTTAAGTATTACAGACCTTCAAACTTACAACAGGCTCTAGACCTGTTAAAGGAAAATGAGGGCGCTAGACCATTAGCAGGAGGTCAAAGTTTAGTTCCTATGATGAAATTAAGGATAATAAATGTAGACACACTAGTTGATCTCAATGACCTAGACGAGCTAAAATATGTAAAGTTAGAGGAAGATAAGCTCAGGATTGGCTCTCTCTTAACTCATAATGAAATTGCGACCAATCATATTATAAGGCAAAGGTACCCGTCCCTAGCAAAGGCATCTTGGGTTATAGCAGACCTACAAGTGAGGAATAAGGGAACTATAGGGGGCTCTATCGCTCACGCAGACCCCTCAGGAAATTATTTCCCGGTGTTATTTACATTAGAGGGCAAGGTTATACTAAGTAGTGGTAGGTCAATTAACATTGAAGACTTCTACTTATTCCCCTATACCACAGCGTTAAGTCATGGAGAAATAATAAAGGAGATCGAAATACCCGTAAAGAAGAACAGTGAGTATTGGCTAAACTTTAATGTGGTCAAAAGAGGAGGAGCTTCATATCCAACATGTCTAGTTGCAGTTAATCTAGAGCTCTCTGAGGATAGAGTTGTAGTAAGTTCAAAGATCGCTATTGGAGGTGTGTTCGAGAAACCTGTTTTAATCAGGGATCTGTTTTTAGGAGAAAAGGTGGACGAGATAAGGAGGAGGGCAGATTTGGACTCGATTGCTGAAAAGATCATTGCGGAGAGGGATGAGAAGGTTATAAATGATATCCATGCCAGTAAGAGCTATAGACTTAAGCTTACTAGGAATTTGTTAGTTAAAACGCTTATGGGGTATTCTGACATTAAACTTCCCTCAAAAGAAATTGTGAATACGCCAAATAATCACTCTGGGTCTAAGTATAGCTTAACTGTGAACGGGGAGGAAATTCCTCTGAATGTGGAACCGAGAATTCTACTCATTGACTTTCTGAGACAGAATGGGTTTACAGAAGTAAAAAGGGGCTGTGATGAGGGGAAGTGCGGTGCATGTACAGTTTTAGTGGACGGAAAGGCTATAAAGTCATGTAATGCATTCGCTATTCAGTTCTCTGGGAAGAATATAGTGACAATTAAAGGTTTAAAGACCAAGCAGTTAGTTCAAGACGCTTTTCTTAGGAATTACGCAATGCAGTGTGGATACTGTACCCATGGTTTTATGATGACTGTTTATGACTACTTGACAAATGTCGATCCTGATGCAGACGAGGATTTGATGAAATATGCAATAAAGAACATTTGCAGATGTACAGGTTATGTGAATATAATAAGGGCTACTAAAGACCTATCTAGGTCACTTCAGAATAGCTCAAAACTTGATAAGCCGTAAAATATTATCCCTCAATATCCTCCTGTCCTTTACCACTTCATAAATCTGATGGGCATACTCTGCTAAATCTTGCCCCACATATGCAGGAAAGTCGCTACCATATATTACTTTCTCAGGTATGGTGAGCAAATTAGGTAAGTACTTCAGTATATTTCTCGGAGGAATAGAGGATATCTCTAAATACACGTTGTCAAAGTATTTAGCCATATAAAAGGCGGTAGTGTACCATATGGGTCTCCCTGCATGGGCTATGATTACTTTAAGTTTTGGAAAGTCCTTCACTACATCGTCGATTAATATTGGGTCAGAATACTTATTTCTCGTGGCACCCTCTATGCTCGTTCCTGTGTGTATCATGACAGGTAAGTCGTGATCTTGGGCAAACTCGTAGATGTACAATAAGGACTTTAGCCCTCCCTCTTCTTCCCTGTAACCGTTAGGTTTAAAACCGTGATGAGGTGGATGTAGTTTTATTCCTATAATTCCTAGTGAGTATTGCTTCTCTAATTCCTCCTTAACATTACAGGTTAAGGGGTTTACCTCGCCCCACTGTAAATATAAGTCAGGATTTCTCTTTCTCTCCTCATAATCTATGTAAAAACCGTCGTAGCACTCTCTGGTATAACAGGGGTGGGATGGTACCAGGAGTATTTTATCTAGTTCCACCCAATCGTTACTCAGTGTCATCTTAGTATCTTTTGTGTACCTTAGAAATCCTTTACATTCATCAGGGATTAAGCCTTTATAAATATGATAATGGACATGGGCGTCAATAACCTTAATCCTGTCCATAAAGAATAATTAGAACCTAAGTCTTTTTAAATCTTTAATTTTATATTTTTTACAAAATTTAGAATAATATACTATAAAGAAGAGGTCTGCATAGCGAAACTATTTCAGAGTCTTGTAGAGAGATCTTGGGTTTTTATCAGCTATGTCTTCCTTTCCTTCAATGTTTAATGACAAGAACTCTTTCAAATTTTCTGCAAGTCCCTTTGTACCTGGTCCACCATAATCACTTCCGTAAATTGTTTTATTTGAAATTTCTTCAATTCTTGGCAAATAATCCAAAATCTTCTTTGGTGGTATAGATGAGATTTCCGCGTATATGTTTCTTCTAATTCGGCATAACTGAAAAGCAGTGGGAACCCAGTTAGGTCTTCCCATATGAGCCATTACTATCTTCAGCCTGGGAAAGTCTACAGAAACATCATCGATATATATGGGATCGCCGTACTTATTTCTTGCCCTTAAGAACATACTGGTACCTGTGTGAATTATTACAGGTAAGTTATGATCCTCTGCAAACTGATACATTATTTCCAACTGTTTAAGTCCTCCCTCTTCTTCTCTATAAGCGTTAGGTTTTACCCAGCTATGTACGGGATGCAGTTTAAAGCCAGCTACTCCTTTTTCGTATTGTTTTCCCAGCCAATATTTGGTCTCTTCAACAGTAAGCTTGTTAGGTTCTATACCACCTACAACTGAGAACCTTTCGCCATAGGGTTTAAGAAAGTCTATAGCCTGGATAGCAATACTTTCATCAATATTCCACAGTTCTCTTGCTGGATAAGCTATGATAACTATGTAGTCAATGTTCGCTGAGTCCATTTCCTTTAGGACTTGTTGAAGAGAAGGAGGCTTAAACTCATAACCTGCATTTTTTGAGGAAAAATTTTGAGGTAAGAATTCCCTGAACCACGCATGAGTATGTGCATCTATATAGCCCATACTCTATTAATTTATGTGAGTTGTTTATATTTTTAGCTATAGAAAAATGATATAATCGTTTAAAACAATAATTAGAAGTCACTACACACTCTATTTATAAACTACTGAAAATACAGTCTGATTAGAAATGAAAATTGGTCATATAGTTTATCTCTATAAGAAAAAATTGACTTCTACTTTCAATTTATAAATGTTTATTTTAATACTTAATTTTTATTTTACCATGTTAATAGTTTATGTATGCCTTTATGTCCCTCATGTGAGATGAAATTTGAGACGTGGGGAGATTTAGCTGGTCATATTGAATTAATGGCAAACTCTAAGAGTGACCCGTCCCATGTTATGTGGCTCAATCGAAATTTAAGTTATGAAAGAATGAACAGGGAAGAGCTAAAGGTTTCTCTTGAGAATTTCTTCAGTCAACCCGCAGAGCTATCATCATGGATAAGAAAGAGATTTATAGAGAGGTTTTACGGAGAAAACCCTCATCCTTTCATTTCAGCCATGCAAAATCCTACAAGAGGTGTTCTGCTAGGTTACGTTATAGAGCATCAACACTTTCTTAAAAACTGGGTGAAGGTACTATCTGCTATAGTATTTAAGACTGATAAGGACGATGTAATGGAATATGAACTTGAAAATATTAAGGTGGAGTTCATAGGCTATGGGGTAAGACCATCACATTATGAGCTACTCCTTAGGATGGGAGAGTCTTTAGGGATGCCACGGGAGAAAATTCTCTCTATGACTCCCTTACCAAGTACCAGAAACGCAATAAATTTCTGGAGAAGAGTGGCTGAGACAAGAACATGGTTAGAAACTATGCTCGCTATGCATAGCTTAGAATTAGTAGCTGACAGAAGTTTAAGGCAATACGGTGCCAAAGTCCATTACTTCAATCCTGAGATACTTTCCTCAGATAGGTACCCTCAAGAGGTAAAAGATTTCTTGAGGGAAGGATATGAGGCTGATGTATCCCATGCCTCTGAAGCATTAAAACTTGGAGAGAAGTATGCTGAGGAATTGGGATTAAAAGAGCAAGCTCAAATTATTGTACTAAGGTCCTTTGATGCCTTTTCGAAATATTTATTAGCAAGATTAGAGAGAGGTTTTGAAATAGAACCTGAGTTAGTAAAGAAGGTGTATAACTTATGAAAATAACTGTAAATGGTAGGACAGCAGGAACTAAAGAAACTGGTTGTGCACTTTGTGGAGGAACTTGGGGAGACTACTATGAGGAGATAGATGGGGAAAAACTCTTCTTCTGTTGTGATATATGCGCTCTCGAGTTCGTAAATATGCTAAGGGAGGTTAAGAAGAGAACAGGTTGGGATAGGATTGACGAGTTAGTGATAAATGGAAACTACAGTAGTGGCAGGACATGTGTCTCCAAGAGAGGTGGTAGGGAGTATAAGTTCTATGTCCGCTTTAATGAAGACGCAGGAGTAGAGACTTTCAGGGAAGTAGTTTAAGCATTGATATGATTACTAAGTGACCCATCTTCTCTCTTATTTTTTATTGTTTTACTCTTCAAATAATGCGCTAAGCATACTGACGCCAGCCCAAGGTATATCATATCCTAGGACTTTAGCCTTTGTAGGTCTCACAAACCCCAGGAGAGTATGAAGTGTCTTCAGATCTCCTTCAGGGGTCGCTGAGGAATACTCCTTAGGATACTTACTATCCATGTCAAGTATATCCTCGAACTTTCCCTCATTTATGAGCTTTATAAGTAAAACGTCAAACTTCGTTGCACGTGGTTTAAGGTTAAAGTAAAGTAAGTCCAGCCTATGTGTAGGTGAACCAGTGGCTATGAATAAAGTCCTCCTGCCCAGTTTTTCTGAGACCTTTCTGATGATAGAACCTAATTCATAGTGTCTTCTGGGACTAGCAGAAGAGATTGAAATTGGGACAACTTTTGGCTTATCCTCTGGAAACATATAATAAAGGGGGATCCATGCACCATGATCCAGTCCCCACTTCTCCTCAACTTTGAGCATACCATTACTTTCCTTTATTAGTTCACTTGCAAGTTCAACATCATTTTCAGCCTGGTAACAGAACTCGTAAAGTTCCTTTGGAAAACCAAAGTAATCTTGTATACATTTTAGGTCTTTAGAAATAACGGTGTAATTGCCTTCACCCCAAGAGAAGAAGTGAGGGCTTGAAATAATCACTGTCTCTGGATCGTACTTGTTCTTTATTTCCTTCCCTAAGTCAGCCAAGTGTCCTTTCCAAGGGTTTTCCTCCACAAGAATCATTGGAGAGCCATGGGATATGAAATATCCTACTCCGTTCACTTTTATCGCATATATTTCTTCTCTTGTTTACTAAAAAATGTAGCTATCCATAAAACCCGTTCCATAAATCACTTAATATATCCTTTTGAGAGGATTTTATCATATGAGTGAACTGCTAAGAAACGTTATGAGGAACTTTCCGTTAGGCGTAGCCATAGTTACTACAAATTGGAACGGAAGATATATAGGTATGACCATAAATACCTTTAACTCCCTCTCCTTAAACCCTCCACTAATCATGTTTTCAGCAGATAGAATAAAAGGGAATGATAAGCCCTTCAGGGAGAGTAACGGTTTCGTCATAAACTTTGTTGACAATGAAAAACTACTTGATATATTTGCTTTTAAAGACGTAAAGGAACGTTTTGACGGTATAGAAGTCCAAGAGGGGAAAACGGGCTCCCCCATATTTCCCCAAAGTTACGCCTACCTTGAGGCTAGAAAGTATCAGATTCACGATGTAGGCGACCACAGTATAATTATTGGAGAGGTTATTGATGGAAAAATATTTAAAGAGGATTTCTCGCCTTTGGTATATTTTAGGAGAGCCTATTGGAAATTATCGAAATAGGCTAAAAACCTCAAGTGCATTTGTACTCCTAATTATTTTCGGTTCCTTAACTCATGGACAATGTAACTAAGCTTTCTAAACCGTATGCTATTGCTATTCCTAGGAAGAACCAAGTCCAGAATTTAACGTTAAAGCCACCTAGCATTGATGCACCTATCATATTTATCCTTATCATTGGAAATACTAAAGCTGCAGTAGCTATTGTGTTAAGTGTTGCCAAGAATAGCTGATTTTGTATACCAATGTAATAAATTGATGCACCCAACATTGTTGGTAAACCTGCAATCAGCGAGAGTACCACCACATTCCTAAGGTTTAACCACTTTGACCTCACCAACTTTCCAGGAGATGCTATTGCAACACCCTCTGTAGCATTGTGGACACCAAAGGCTATTGTGAAAGTTATAGCAGATGCTACTGCTCCCCCCAATAAAGCTGCTGCTATAGCAAATCCCTCTCCTATGTTATGGAAGCCCAATGCGGCTGCTAATATAACAGGTGTGTTATGTGTTGCCTCTGCGGGTCCTCTAGTCTTGTCAAAAGAGGCTAGAAGTAACCACGTACCAAGGAGTGCAATCGAAGTAACAACAATCCCAACACCGAAGAGGAATAATTGCTTCTGATCTAAGTATCCCTCTATAACCTCAGATGCTGCCTGTCCAGTGTCTAAGGCTATATATGCTAGGATACCTGCTGCTAATACACTTAGGTAAGCTGTCTTAGTTTTACTTATATTAGTCTTAGTTATTCCTATACTTCCTATTGCCACTGTTCCCCCTGCCAAAAATCCTAATGCGATTGGAGCCAAATCAATCATTTCTTTACGCCATGTCGTAATTGTAAAAACCTCCTAATAAAACTTTGTCCGAAAAAGTTCGGGATACTTTAACTGTGTTAACATGAGTTTAACTACAATAGAATGTGTTTCAATCATAATTAGTTGTTAAAAATGGCTGAAAAATCAGAAGAAAATTACTCCGTCATAGGATTGACTATCAAATGAAATTTTAGGAAGAACTAAGATGAAATCATTTTCAGTGTCTTCTGAGGGTGATACAAAGCTAAATGAAAGACCTATCTCTTCTATGAGCTTCTTAGGAGATAATTGCTGATTAGTTTCAGCATAAATATACAGTGTCACTTTTACGTCTTTACTGTCTATTGTTATATTCTGGGCAGTATGATCGAGATTCAGAGATACTACTTTACCGTCCTCCAGATACAATATAACGTAAAGGTGATAGAAATATATCTTGGGATTTATCACTACCAAGTAGACACCTGGATCTCTAATGTGTAAAGTGAATTTAACTGTAAGTGAGTAATTATATGTTTGTCCAGAGTTATTGTTGACAGTTGTGGACATACTGCTGGTCTGCATATTGTTAGACGACGTGGTGTTCTGACTACTTGATGATTGGCTAACTATCTGGAGATCTGACACGTTGAGAGGAGTTTGGGCATTAGGATGAGATGATTGATGAATCAGATAGTACACTTGAATACCTAAGAATGCATTTACCAATATTGTGACTATCAGTAGTATTATCAATAGTGTTTGTTTTTCCACGATTCATAATTCCCCATGAATTCTATATAAGTATTAGTTCCATCCGAGAAGTGGAACAGAATTTAATTGGAAATATATCACGTTTTTGGTCATTTTTCAAAATTGATCTATGATAACATGATAGGAGCCTAAATTCTATTCTATACGCGATTGTCTTTTAGTTTTTGAACTAATAAATTCTATTTAAAACTTCAGTTTCATGAACAGTGGAACAGTGAAACAAGGGAGTATTAATAAGGACTAAACGACAATAACATAATTGATGAAACCAATACTATTGGTAGCATTAGCCGTAATAGGTCTAACAACCGGAGTATTAGTAGCAGGAGTATCAGGATACGGACCACTAGCATATATATCCTACCATGTAGTAGGCGTTAGCAACTCCAACTCTTCAATACAGTTAACACCAATATTCTTTAGCCTTGGTAACATAAAACCCGGACAGAGCGGAGAGATCAAGCTGAATACTACATTAATAGTGAATGCTAATGGAACATATGTATTTCAATTGTTACATGAGGAAAAACTAGATAATGTGTTCTCCTCTTTCAATGTTACACTGAACATAAGTGGAAAAGTAGTGACTCTGTCATTAGATAATGACCATCAGGCGTTAAACCTCACTACTGGAAAATACAATGTGGTAGTCACATTAAGCTATACCGTTAGTGAGCATCCTCACGGAGACTTGAATGTTAAGAGAGAGCCTCTCATAATAGTCCATCCTGCTCAACAAGAAAACGAATCTGAAGACTAAAAATATAAAGACATATATCTTTTTTTAAATTAAATATATTTTGGTATTTGAGTTTAAAATATTAGTAAAATTTTTCTGTTAAATCATAAAAAGTATTTCTATACGTAAATAAACGATATATGGTCTTTTTGTCACAATTTACGTAAATTATGGCTAACTCTTTAAATAGCCCTTTATGTAAATTAAGCTAAGATGCGGTTTTCATTACAACTTGGGGTTCTGCTAACTCTACTAATACTCCTTACATGCGTGGTGTCTAGTTCATCTTCACAGTTGAACAATCAAATCATAATATATTATAACGGAACTGTTGTGGCGACATTAAATAATGTAAACCAGTTCAAGCTGATAGGTTCTAGTTATAATGACATTAGGGTGACAGGTGCAAGTTACACAATAGTAAATGGTTACATGTACTTTCACAATATTACAGGGAGTATATACGTAGTCTACAATACAGTTCTTCCTAAAGGAGTTATTAACGTGGTAGAAAATAACAGTTTTAACGTTATTGTTCTCCTTCCCATAAATGCCACGTTAAATTACATTTCTCCTCAACCCAGTAGCTTTACAGTGGTTAACAATCTATATAATTTGACATTCAAGAATGTGTCTCAAATTACTTTACTTTATGCATCTTCACCCTCTCCCCAAGTTACAGTTTCACAACAAAACAATTTAGTATTCCCCATAATCATAGCTCTTGTGATAATAGACGCTGTTCTATTGTATTTCTTGGTTAGGCTATTCAGGAGGAGAAATGTCGAGATCGTCACGCAGGGAGCTGAGGATGAAGAGGTAAATTTATCCAATGAAACACTAGATGAGAGAGATACAATGATTTTAGAAGCCATAAAGATGGGAGGGAATAACTTAACAGAAATAATGAGACTTACTGGCTTACCTAAATCCACCATATATAGGAGGATAAGGAAACTCGTGAGGCTAGGATATGTGGAAGAAATCAGGGAAAGAGGTAAGGTAAGGTATTCAGTTAAGAAAGAAAAGAATTAATTTTTAGAAAAAGACTGAAGGGCAAATATTAGTTAATGAAAAGTATTCAAGGAAAATTCAGATAAAAATAAAAAATATCAATTATTTCGTCTTGCTTTATGTCTGGCTAAGGGACTGTTTTAACTCTTCAATAATCTTGATGTCATCTAGAGTTGAAACATCACCCGGATCCTCGTTAGCTAAAATTGACTTTAATAATCTTCTCATAATCTTTCCGCTCTTAGTCTTTGGTAACCTCTTAAGAAATATCACCTTATCTACAATATATCCAGAGTTTCTACAATAGTTCTTGATTTCATTTCTTAAAACATCATCTGGGTTAACTCCCTGCTTAGGAACAACAAAAGCCACAATAGAATTTGTTGTTCCCACAACTGCAGTCTCTGCAACTTGAGGATAGGTCCCAATTATACTTTCCACCTCAAGGGTTCCTATTCTTTCTCCCTCACTTCTTATCACGTCGTCAGCTCTTCCCAGTACAAAAAGATATCCGTCTTCATCTACATATCCGTAATCCCCTGTATAGAAGTAACCTGGGAATCTAGACCAATATTTATCTTTTATTTTCTCGTAAGTGGGGTCATTCCACATCTTAGCTGTGGCAGGATTTAAAGGTTTGACCACTATGTATCCCTTCTGCTTTGGTGGCAAAGGCTTTCCATCATCGTCTACTACCGTGAAATATGTACCTGGGAATACTATACCAGCAGACCCAGGTTTGTAAGGAATCTCTCCTAATCCATATGGTGTGCAGGCTATGGGTATAAGGTGTTCTGTCATCCAATAAGCGTCACCGATCTTCACATGAGGCATGTTTTCAGTTAACCAGTTCCATGCCCCTACATTTAGCGGTTCCCCTGTGTTAAGAATGATCTTTAAGCTCGAAGTGTCTCCTGACTTTACAGATTCTTCACCTAAACTCTTAAGAGTGTAAAGTGTAGTGGTCGAGCTCCATACGTAATTTACGTTAAATCGTTCTATGACCCTAGAGAACAAATCCCTTTTATATCCTATGAATCCCTCAAATAGGACTCCTGTAATTCCCATTACTGGAATTGTGTATAGGTTAGCCATGGGCCAAACAGGCCACCCTAATTCAGATACTGTCCACCACACCTCATTATCCTGAGGATTTAAAAGTGCCCTAAAAGCCCAGTTTAAGCCTATGGTATAACCGGCGTGAGAGTGGAATAACCCTTTAGGCTTACCAGTGGTACCAGAAGTATAGTAAATAGTACCGGGCTCGTTTGATTCCACTTCCTCTGGTCTAACGTACACCTTTCCCTTTGGTTTTACATCCTCATATACAATATCCCTGTTTTGTTTAACTTCAAAATCCGAGTAACCTCTTGACACTACAAGCACACTCTTTACTGGTGTGGTATGGGAGTCAAGTAATTTGTCCACAAAGTCCTTGATTCTTATCTCGTTACCGTTTCTAATCCCCTTCGAGGCAACAACCATCACCTTTGATCCGCAGTCATTTAACCTATAAGCTAATGTCTCATGGCTTAATCCTACATAATGAATTACAAGTACTGCACCCAATCTGTGTACGGCAAGACTAAAAAATACTGCCTCCGGAATACTAGGAAATAGAAGTGATACACTATCTCCTTTTCTCACTCCCAGCTCTTGCAGTACATATGTTGCCTTATTCACCTCATTGTACAAATCTAGATATGACACAGTCTTAGTCTCAAATCTCTCATTAGCCCAGTAAAATGCCACTTTATCTTTCCTACTGGGAATATGCCTATCTACGGCGTTATAACTGATATTTGTGGTTCCTCTCACAAACCACTTGTCATATGGTGCTTGCCCCTCTACAATACTTTCAGGCTTTTTGAACCAAGTGATATACTCAGTTTTATCCCTCCAAAAGCTCGTGGGATCATCCATGGCATACTTGCTCATGGATTTAATTTGTTCTAAAGAATATATTCTCCAATTCATTTTATATAGTTAAGAAAAAGTTATATTTATCTTTTGCTTGTTTAAAACAAATATTTTAAAATACAAGAATTCTAATTTAAGAATATGAGCGAAACAACTATTTTGGTTAATTCTTTAAGAGAATTCCTCAGACGAGAAGTAGAGAAAATCGCAGAGAAGGTAGATAGAGAGGATTATTATCCGAGGGATATTGTGGAAAAGCTAGGGGAGCTTGGCTATCTTGTCCCTTTACAGAACAACTTATCCTATTATGATATGGTCATCTCGTTAGAGGAAATGGCTAAAGTTAGCGGTTCCGTGGCTCTAATTGCTGATGCTCAGGGAGAGTTAGTAGGCGAAATGCTCAGACTATTTGCTAATGAGAGTCAGAAGAAACAGTTTCTTGATCCTATAAGCAGAGGGAAAATGATAGGTAGTTTTGCGTTGACCGAACCCACAGGTGGTAGTGATGTTGGCTCCATGAAAACATATGCTGAGAGGAGAAATGGAGAGTGGGTAATATCAGGACGTAAAATGTGGATAACTCAGGGAATTTACGCTGATCTGTTCATAACTGTAGCTAGGACTGGGTCAAGGAGAGGCGAGTTATCTGTATTCCTATTACCTAGGAGTAATTGTATAGAGAGCAGGAAGATTGAAGTTATGGGTAACAGAGGCACTGGGACATCTGAGGTCGTATTTAGAGAGTGCAAGGCTGACGAGTCTCAAGTTGTTGGGGAGATTAATAGGGGCTGGGATATGGTAAATACTGTGTTAGAGGTTGGAAGATTGGCAATAAGTGGTATATCAATCGGTTTAGCAGAATCTGCACTACAAGAAGCCTTAAGCTGGGCACTAAATAGGGAGGCTTTTGGTAGTAAGTTATATTCTTTTCAGGGAATAAAGTGGTATATTGCTGATTCAATTACAAAACTTACCTCAGTCAAGTCTTTTATGAAAGAGGTCAGTAAGAAGTTTGAGGAAAACTCTAATACCAAGGGAGTTTACGCTTCGATGCTTAAGTTACTTTCTGGAGAGGTAGCAAACCAAGTTGTGGATCTATCTTTACAGATATTTGGAGGGATGGGGTATGCGAAAGGTACAAAGATTGAGAGAATCTACAGGGACGTGAGGTTAATGAGAATTGGCGAAGGCACAGACGAGGTTCAAAGGCATATTATTTCCAAATATGTTGAAAAATACGGAATTCCTACGCTGGATGATATCTAGACAAAAATTTTTAATAATAATAATTATTTAATTTTAATTGGTGGTTTTTCTGAATAGAACAGCCATTATTGGCGTGGGTTGGTATGGTTTTAGACCAACTACACCAGAAGTGTCCTTCAGAGAAATGGTATTTGAGGCAGCGTCGAGGGCATATAAGGACGCAGGAGATATTAATCCAAGAACAGATGTTGATTCTTTTATATCATGCCAAGAGGATTTTTGGGAGGGAATATCTATAAGCGACGAGTTTGCTCCAGATCAAATAGGAGGGGCAATGAGACCAACTATGACCGTTGCAGGCGATACAATCCAGGGTTTAGCTCATGGTATAATGCATATTAACGCCGGTGTAGCAGATGTCGTTGCCATTGAAGGTCATTCCAAGGTAAGTGATATTCTAACATTCCCCGACCTAGTGAAATTTGCCATGGATCCGATTTACTTAAGGACATTAAACCCTCCTAACTTTCACTTTCTCGCAGGAATAGATGCAGTGAAATTTATGGAAAGGAAAGGAGTAACAAGGGAGGACTTAGCTTTAGTTGTAGAAAAGAACAAAAAGGCTGGGCTTAAGTCTGTGAGATCATCTTATGCCAGTAACTTATCAGTAGATGAGATTCTTAGACATAATGAGTATGTGGTGTACCCCTTAACTAGACTAGATATTGCCTCATTCGTGGATGGAGCAATTACAATTGTGATAGCCTCTGAGGAGGTTGCAAAGAGAGTTAAGGGGGATGACTATCTAATAATAAGGGGAGTTGGATATGCAACAGATTCAGTCAATGCCGAGACCTCAGATATGGGTAAAGCTACATACATGAAACTAGCGGCAAATATGGCATATAGAATGGGTAAGATTGACTCGCCGAGAAAATACTTCAATGCGGTATTTGTTGACGATAGATACAGTTATAAAGAGTTACAACATCTTGAGGCATTAGGGATCTCAGAAGAACCAGTTAAAGATCTGAGAGAGGGTAATTTACATCCACAAGGCGAAATACCGGTTAATCCTCTAGGCGGTCATCTGTCTAAAGGGGTTCCGTTGGAAGCTGCAGGGTTCTCTCTTCTACTAGACGCAATAGACTACATAAATAGTGGAAAAGGAGATAGAGCTCTTGTTGGATCCTGGAGAGGGATCCCTACTTTTACAGGTTCTGTTGTGGTGGTGGAAAGACCATGAAGGTAAACATACATTTGAATAAGAGGGTAGCAGTGATTGGTGCTGGGATGACACAGTTCAGGAGAAGAATACTTGAGACACCTCAGGAGATAGCATGGGAAGCATCTAGTAAGGCATTGGAAGAGGCAGGATTAGAGTTAAAGGACATAGAGTGCGTGGTGATAGGAAGTGCTCCTGATGCCTTCGATGGAGTTAATCTAAAGGGAGAGTACCTATCCCATGGTTCAGGTGGCATTAGAAAGCCCTCGAGCAGAGTATTTGTGGGCGGAGCTACTGGTGTTATGGCTGCTATAACTGGTTGGTATCATGTTGCAAGTGGTATGTGTAATACTGTGCTTGTCGTTGCTGAAGAGAAGATGAGTCCTGCAAGACCTCACCCACAATCAGTATTTAGATATATATGGGATCCTATTTTAGAAAAACCATTGAACCCAAACTTAATATGGATATTCGCTATGGAGATGCATAGGTATATGGCTACTTATGGAATAAAGAAGGAGGAAATAGCGTTAGTGTCTGTAAAGAACAAGAGGAACGCAGCAAATAATCCTTATGCCCAGTTGGGAGGAAACATAACAGTAGATGATGTTCTGAATAGCGAAGTTTTGGTATGGCCAGTTCAGCTTTTGGATATAAGTCCTGTAAGTGATGGAGGAGCAGCAATGGTTATGGCGTCTGAAGATGTGGCTAGAAGATACTCTGATACACCAATTTGGGTTGATGGAGTGGGTTGGACACTGGATAATACAGAATGGCCCGCTAGAGACCTTGCATATCCTAGGTATTTAGAGTTTGCCGCAAGGATGGCTTATAAAATGGCGGGAATAGAGAACCCGTACAAAGAACTTGACGTAATAGAGCCATATGACCCGTTCGATTATAAAGAGTTACATCACATTGAGGGGTTAAGAATTGCAAAGAGAGGAGAAGCACCTAAACTCCTGAAAGAGGGAGTCTTTGATATTGATGGAGATATTCCTAGTAGCCCAAGTGGAGGTCTCCTGGGAGTTGGCAATCCCATAGCAGCTGCAGGTCTTATGAAAGTTATCAGTATATATTGGCAACTAAAGGGCACTGCAGGCAAGATGCAGGTAAAGAAACCAGTTCACACTGGTTTAGCCCAAGCATGGGGCGATCTTATGCAAGCATCCACAGTTATTATTATGCGTAATTGAGGTGAGAAGAAGTGGTTACTTCTCTAAAAGAGGAGGAATTACATAAGCACGTATTAATTCCATATAAACCTAACGCAAAGTATGCCTATACTGCAGGTCAGGCTCAAAGCAGATATCTCTTAGGTCTAAAGGAGGGAAAGATTCTGGGAAGGAAATGTGTTAAATGCGGCAAGATTTACGTTCCGCCTAAGATGTATTGTGACGAGTGTTTTAGACCCACTGATATCTGGGTAGAAGTAATGGACGAGGGCTATGTAATGACGGCAGTTGCTAGTTTTATAAGTTGGACTAGGGAGAAGATTTCCGAACCAGAACTGGTAGGAGTCATAAGATTGCTTCCATCCAATCCCAGAGACTTCGTTTATCCTGGAATATTCCACAGGCTATGTGTTTCCTACGAAGAGGTGAGGAACATGAGCGTTATTGGAAAGAGGGTTAAGGCAGTATGGAGACCAAAAGAAGAAAGAAAAGCTAGTATAGAGGATATTCAATGCTTTAAGGTGATCTAAATGTCGTGGGAAAAAGAGGGTAAGGAAGGAAGTTTACTGAAATGGTATGACATAATGGAAGCTGAGAAATACGAATATACAGTGGGACCAGCTGGAGAGAGATTCTTCCAAGGTCTTAAGGAGAATAAAATAGTGGGAAGTAAGTGTAAGAAATGTGGGAAAGTCTATCTACCGCCAAGAATATACTGTGAAGACTGTTTCACAAAGATAGAGGAATATGTTGAACTCAAGTTGGATGATGCGTATTTGGACTCATTCACCACAATCTATCAAAATGACGATGGACAAAAATTGACTGAGCCTGTTCATATAGGGTTACTGAGGTTTAAAGGTGTAAATGGCGGTCTGTTCTGTTATCTTGAAGGGACTCCTAAAAAGGGTGGGAGGATAAGAGTTTCAAACTTTAACTACCCCTTGAGAATTTCTATAGAGTAGATATATCTTTTTATTTTTCCATGATTTTAAAATATTTTTTGATAAAAATTTTTCAGTAATCGTCATTGGTAAGTTGACTCTATTTGATTTAATTATTCTAAATTATCAAAAGTATATACATTAGATAGGAATATTTATTAGCATTTTTTGTCAACATTTATAATGATGATTACTTCTTCATTAGCCAGGCAAATCTTGCTAGGAAACGAAGCAATAGCACTCGCCTCATTGGCATCAGGGGTGTCAGTAGCCGCAGGATACCCAGGCACACCCTCCACAGAAATACTGGAGACAATACAAAAACATAGTAGGAACGTTTATGTAGAATGGAGTGCAAATGAAAAAGTAGCCTTTGAGACAGCGTACGGTGCAGCCATAAATGGGGCATATGCATTGACTACAATGAAGCATGTAGGTTTAAACGTTGCTGCAGATCCATTAATGAGTTCCTCCTATACAGGAGTTGAGGGTGCCTTTGTTATAGTATCAGCCGATGATCCCTCGATGTGGTCTTCTCAAAACGAACAGGATAATCGTTATTATGGTTTACATGGCTTAATTCCAGTCATTGAACCTTATGATCCGCAGTCAGCTTACAACCTAATGATAGAGGCTTTCAAACTCAGTGCTAAGGTAAAACATCCCGTAATATTCAGGACCACAACAAGGATAAGTCATGTGAGAGCCCCCGTTTCAATAAAACCGCCTATAAATCCCATATACGGTAAGGTGACAAAGAACCCCAAGAAATACGTCCTTGTACCTGAAAATGCCAGGAGGAACAGAATGGAGCAGTTGAAAAGGTGGGAAATGATAAAGGAGGAAGTGGAAAACCTAAATGAATATGAAGACAACGGTTCTAAGGACTTAATTATAGCATCAGGTATATCATATTCCTTTGTCAAAGACGCAATGAACGAACTGAACATAAGAGCCAATTTATTACGCATTTCAACCCCTGTACCCATACCTAGTAAATTGATTTTAAAAGCCGTAAGCGAGGCTGAAAGGGTATTAATTGTGGAAGAAGTGGAACCAATTGTGGAATATCAAGTTAAGGACTTGCTCTATGATCATGGTATAAGGGTAGAGCTTCATGGAAAGGACATAGTAAGTAAAGTAGGAGAGATGACATTGGACAAAGTTTATAGTGCGTTCAGCAGGTTTTTTGATCTGAATTTAGATTTAAGTTTTCTAGAGTCACCTTCAGATATTCCTCAGAGACCTCCAGCACTATGTCCAGGCTGTCCTCACAGAAGCTCATTTGTAGATCTCAAGAAAGCTTTGTCGATGACCTCGATGAGTAATGCGTTCATATCAGGAGACATTGGATGTTACACTCTGGGACTTTTACCCCCATTTGAAGAGCAAGATTCCTCGACAGATATGGGCTCAAGTGTAGGTATTGCGAATGGTGTCTATAGAGCTACCGGAAATATACCTGTTGCTATTATAGGTGATTCCACGTTCTTCCACAGTGGTATGAGTGGCTTAGCTAATGCTGTATATAACAAGACCCCTCTTGTTCTCCTAGTTCTAGATAACAGATCCACCGCAATGACTGGACAACAGCCAAGTCCTTCAAAGGAGATAGATATAGGAGAAGTTGCCAAAGGACTCGGTGTAAGGTTTGTGAAGTACTTTGATCCTTTTGAGATGAACTCTTCCGTTAAGAGCTTGACCGAGGCTATCGAGTGGGTAAAGAAGAACAAAGAGCCTGCGGTGATAATAGCCAAGAGAGCTTGTGCCCTATTAGTTACAGATGTGATTGATGATAATAAATTACCTAAAGCTGTAGTTGATATGGCTAAGTGTACTGGTTGTACCATATGTTATGATTACTTCACATGCCCTGCTATTATCCCCAGGAAGGATAAGAAGGCTGAAATAGACGTTTATAACTGTATAGGCTGTGGAGCATGTGTACCCGTCTGTCCATTTAAGGCAATATCTATAAAAGGAGATAAGCCGGAGGGATGGGATAAGTTATGGCTAGAGTAAATATCCTTCTTGCAGGAGTAGGCGGTCAAGGTATTATAACAATGGGCAAAATGATCGCAGAGGCTGGGAACTACTGTAATGTCAAGGTATTAGTTGCAGAAACTCACGGTTTAGCTCAGAGGGGAGGGGCTGTAAATGTTCATGTAAGGATAGGGGATGTGAATTCTCCTCTCATTCCGCTAGGAGGAGCTGATTATTTAGTAGGGTTAGAGGCTACTGAAGTCCTAAGGAACTTGAATTACTGCTCAAAAAACACAGTCATAGTTCTAAACAACTACGTATTGAGACCGGTTTTACCCAAAGTGAGGTTATTGGAGATTAGGGAGGTTCTTGACAGACTTAAGGGCTTAAATGTTCATCTAATAAATGCGTACGAAATAGCCGAGAAGGCAGGGAATACTAAGGCTGTAAACGCAGCCCTGCTAGGATACCTTTACAGTATAGGAGCATTCAAGGGGCTATTGACTGAAGAGGCGTTTTACAAGTCTCTAAAGTACGAGAGTAATGTCAAAGCCTTTCAATCAGCTAAATCAGCTTTTGCTCATCTCCTCTGACTTAATCTGTTTAAGTGCTTTTAGAGCTTCGTTTACATGGTTACCTGGATTCATCTGTGAATTGTAAATATGTCTAATTACTCCTTTTTTATCAATTACAAACGTTATCCTGGCTGGTAGGATAAAGCCCTTTGCGTTATACATTTCTCTTATCTTTTTGTCGGGGTCACTTACCAAGATAAACGGTAAGTTGTACTTTTGTTTAAATTTCTTGTGTGAGTTAGTATCGTCGGAACTAACACCTATAACCATTGCGTCAAATCCTTTTAACGAGTCCCAGTTATCTCTGAAAGCACAAGCCTCTGTTGTGCATCCAGGAGTATCGTCCTTTGGATAGAAGTAGAGTACAATATTATATTTTCCAATAAAGTCCGCTAATGAAATCCTCTCTCCACTATCAGTAACAGCTTCAAATATAGGTGCCTTTTCCCCTATTTTTACCATGAAATTACATATTCTTTTTGAATTTATAAACCTTTATTTGAATTAACCTCATGGTCAGGTTTTGTTTTGAATTATGTTCATTTAGTTTTATACACTTATAACTGAAAATTTTTCATATGAAATCAGTCTTGTTCTAATAATGGTTTACAAAAACTAGGAAATAAATTAAATACTAAAGAGGCAATTTAGAGTTTTTAGAAACAATAAAAATAATAATTGATTTAAAAAACAAATAAATAAATACTTTAACTATTAAGTTTGTTTTTAATACACTCTGCAGTCTGGTTCATCATGGTTTGAACTGAAGTATCGAGGAGGTTTCCTAACATCGCTACCATAGAGCCCTCATTCTTATACTCAGCCTCCCACGTAACTTCATCTCCATTTAATGTACTCTTGGTGGTTGTGGTTGTTGTGACACCAGGACCTCTTATTTGTACTGTAGCCACATATCCGTTCTCTGTTATCTTATAGTCGATTAATTCACCATCAACAGTGACCTTCATTGCACCTACAGTAGCATCTAGTTTGAATTTCTTGTCCTTTATGTCCCTGGCAGTAGGTATGCAGGATATGAAGTTTGAATAGTTGGATGCGAACTGAACTGCCTTTGCTGGATCTTTCACTTTAAATTTCCCACTTAACTTTTGAGGCATATATTCTCACCTTATTTTTCTACTAATCTTAATATATATGTTTTTCCTAAATTAATACACCTACATTCTAAGTCTAGTTTAGGAGAAAATTGAGACATAGTGAATTCCTCTATTTTTGTTTTTGGAGCTCTTTACTCGCCATTTCTCTCAGCAATTTCTTATCAGCCTTCATAGTTGAGGTCTTTGGTATGTCTTCCACAACGAAGAACCTGTCTGGTATCCACCACTTCTGTATCTTACCTTCCTCCACCTTTTTCATCAGGAACTTCCTCATTTCTACCTCATCAAATTGACCGTTAGGTACTATGAATGCAACAGGTCTTTCGCCCCACTTTTCATGTCTAATACCTACAACTGCAACCTCAGCCACACTTGGGTGTAGGGATATGACTGTCTCCAATAGGAGTGATGGTATGAACTCACCACCGCTCTTTATTGCATCTTTCTCCCTGTCCACTAAATGTAAGTAACCATATTCGTCGATGTATCCCAGATCGCCTGTATGTAACCAACCACCTCTCCATAATTGGGCTGTTTTTTCAGGGTCTTTGTAGTATTCTCTTGTTGTCCATGGAGCTCTAACTACTATTTCTCCTATCTTTCCTCTAGGGACATCTTTACCCTCTTCATCCACTATCCTTAGCTTTACTCCTGGTATTGGAACTCCTGCACTCAGCTGTATTTCGAATTTCTTCTCTTCATCGAAACTTTCCACAATGGAATTATGGTATGCCACAGTTAAAACTGGACAAGTCTCAGTCAAACCGTAACCTGAATACAACTTGATACCGTATTCTCTAGCCTTCCTTGCTAAACCCTCAGGAAGCGCTTCTCCGCCTATAGCAACTTTCCAGTTCTTTAGATACGGTTTATAATCGTCAATATCTGGTTGAGCTAGTATCATGAACAATATTGTTGGAACCATTGCCGAGAAAGTTACTCCCTCATTGGCTATCAACTTCAACTGGGTTGCTGGGTTGTAAACGCCAGGTAGCACATACTTAAGACCACTTGCTAAGGCAACATATGGGAATCCCCACGAATGCACGTGGAACATTGGTACAAGGCTCATCACAACATCTCTGGTTGTCAACTCAACTGGAGGTGCCCTTGATATGGTACCCATAGCCATTGCATGAAGCACTAGGTCTCTATGGGTGAACCACACTCCCTTTGGATTACCTGTGGTTCCTGAAGTGTACATTAATGTTGCCATCATATCTTCTTTTAGTCCTTCTTCATCTGGATCATACTTAGGTTCTCCCTGTAATAAGTCCCAGAAATCTATGGTCTTGTCATCTACTTTTATTTTCTCCTTGTCGTCATTATATATGATGAACCTTATGTTGGGGTTAAAGTTCTTAATATCCTCGACTAGTCCTATTAGATCGTCCCTTATAATCACCCATTTGTCTTCAGCGTGTAGCATTGTCTTTATAATTAGTTCTGGAGGGTATCGTAGATTCACTGTGTGCAGTACAGCTCCTATCATTGGTACAGCATAGTATAGGTGCATGTACACATCTGTATCCCAGTCAATAACACCTACTATATCACCTTTTTTGACACCGATTTTCTTTAGGGCATTTGCTAAGATTTTAGCTGACTCTGCAAATTTTTTAAATGTATATCTTCTCTTATCTGTGTAAACTATTTCTCTTGTTGGAAAGACCGTCTCCCCACTATCTAGAAATTTATCTATAGTTAACTGATATTTATAGTACCCGGAACTCATCATTATTATGATATTTTATGTAGTTAAAAAACTTTATGATCTAATAACACAAAAATAATTTCAAAGTTATCAATTATTTAACAACTTAATTAGTGTAGTCCCTCAATTTTATTCACTACAATTAAGCTAAACATTTAATAATTCCTTTCTGAAAAAAATATAAGGGGAAAGGTGTCATCTTTAAATTTTTCAATGATAGTTTAAATGTTAGATATTGTGCTTATACATGAACACAAGTTTTAGCATTAATAGTTCAAGTTTTAGCATTAATAGTTCAAGTTTTAGCATTAATAGTTAAGGTCTTTCATAGTGTTAAAAAATATGGATCTTCATAATTTACATGAGAATACTAGAGGGAGAAGAAAAGGGAAAAAAGGAATTAAACCCCTTACCTACAGCTTAGTCCAGTCAATTATTGCTCTTAAATGCAGTCCTTTCTCAAGATTTTCGTATGCAGTGTTTATCTCATCTGGTCTATACACGTGAGTCACAAGTTTTTTAACGTCGAGCTTACCCGATGCTACCATCCTTACCAACTCTGGTAAGTCAATCCTGGGTCTATAACCTAAACTTCCCACAACTTTAAGTCCCCTTCCCACAAAGAGGTTAGTCATTAAGTTAATTGTACTTGATGTGGCATTCCCTAGTCCGGTAACAACCATTGTTCCCGACTTGTTCACGACGTTAAAGGCTATTTGCAAATCTGGATTGGGTTTAGTCTCATAAACTATATCCGCTCCTTCTGGTAATATCTCAGTTATCTTGCCAACAGGGTCTTCCTTGTTAGGATTAACAGTATGAGTCGCTCCCAATTCTTTTACTTTCGCTAATTTACTGTCTACAACATCCACTGCAATTATTGGATATAGCCCCATTACACTGGCTAACTGAATCGCAGCGGAACCTACACCACCTGTACCTATTACAACTACACTTTGACCTGCAGAAGCACCAGCAGTCTTAAGTGCTCCGTAAGCTGTACCATATGCACATGAAACAGGTGAAGAGGCAATCACATCTTTTATTTCTCTTGCCGGTATTACAGCTATTTCAGGGACTGAAGTGTATTCAGCATGACCCCCATTTATTCCGATCAAACCCGGCATCTTCATCATTACGTTGTTACAATAGTTTTCCTTACCAGACGCACAATATCTACACTTTCCACATGGTACAATCCATGATACTATTACAGGGTCTCCTTTTTGTAGTCCATAGGGGTTTGTTACATTCGGTCCAAAATCTTCTACCCATCCTGAAATTTCATGTCCAAGAATAAACCCCTCGGGTGGCATAAATCCAAGTAGCTCACCTTTCATGTGGTGTATATCGGAATGGCAAACACCTGTAGATGCTACTCTAATTAGGATCTCTCCTTCACCTGGGGACGGTTTAGGGATATCCGTTAATTGAAGCGGTGCGTTTGCTCCCTTAAATATTGCGGCTTTCATTAACTTATATTTAAAAAACAAACATATATATTTTTCTCAAAAGACTAACTTAAGAAGTAGTTCTCAGCTTAATACACTCTATAGTGTCCACCACTGTCTGCTCTGTCACACTCTCTAACAAAGGCTTTAAAAGTATTTTAAGGGGTCCCGCGATATTATATTGAGTATCCCATATGACTTGACTGCCATCTTCTTTAACCTTACTCCTTGTAATTATATCTATAACTGCACCTGTAGTTTTGACTCGTAGTCCAACTGTGAGTATTAACGTCTCTGGGGATATTTCGTACTTATAAAGTTCTCCCTTCACGGTTAATGGTAGCCCCAATGCCTTTACTTTCGCTTTAAATGTGTTCTCATTCGCACTAACTATATTTGGTATACAGCCCACGAAGTTGTTCTGATCTCCAATGAACTGCAATGTTTTAACCAGATCCAGTACAGAGAACCTTCCACATATCCTATTTAACGACATCTTCTATCACCTAAGCAAGGAAGCAATCGGTTCTTTTTACCTTCTTAGCTGCTCTACTTGAAAAAATGTATGTTAATATTCCACCTAAAGGAGGGAGAAGGAAAAGGAAAATTCCACCTATTCTCAAACCCCAGCTCTCGTACCTTTTCCCCAGCTTCCACATCTTTATTGCCGCTGCTATCATTCCTATGAAGAATACAGCTATAGCAATTCCTATTATAGCCATTACAATATTTAGTTCTAACACTGGGACTGGGTTTAATCCTAACAAGCCCAGTATTAAGAAGACTAATAGACCTATACCTGTTACTAATGGAGTTAAGATCGAAAACTCCACTAATCTGCTATTATAATCCTTCTTTATCTTGCCTAAGATTGTCAATCCTATACTCAGGACGTTTATTGACGCTGTACCTAGGAGAAATCCTATAGCCGTAATTATAACGAAGATTAATGAGACCACAGGTATTATGAAAAATAAGGGTGTGGGAAAGGCTGGAATTGATGTCAATGTTCCTAATAATCCTGCTATGATTACAAAAAATGAAATGGTGTAAAGTAATGAGAACCTCTTAATACTCAAGAGCCCTATTCCATCATAGTCATTATATTTCTCCTCTGTAATTGGTGGAAGCAATTTTAATGGATTTACTTCACTTATAGGAGAATCTTCAGTACTCATTTTGAAGATTCTTTTTAGCATGAAATTAAGTATAATTTGTTATGGTAATAAATATTACTTAAGGTTTAAGAGAAAAAATTCTATTATAAAAATGAATTTTTCTATTCGGGATCATACTGAGGAGTAAGGTATTTCTCTACAGTATCGAAGTTCTCTATCACTGGAGCAGCTTCGTTTAATGGCATGTATCTTAGCTTCTCTCTATTAGCGTTCCTTAGCCTATTTACGTAGAATAGCCTGTGCTGGACCATTTTTGCAGCGTAATCTACCAGTGAACCTAGACCGTTCTCCTTATATACCCATTCGAAATATCTTCCCCATTTCTCCTTGTATGGTTCCCATTTGTTTACCTGTTGCTCCACTATTGTTCCAATCAGCCTTACAGCTAAACCACCTGCATAATTGAAGTACTCTAAGAATTTATCGTATAGGGATTGGTCTTCACCTATTAGCATAGTTGTAAGGTAAGTCCCAAACGCTAAATGTCTAGACTCATCAGCGGCTACTCTTTTCACAATCTCGTAAATACCTTTTAGATGTCTACCCCTTTCCCACATAGTTCTCCAGAAGTAAAATCCAGTTTCTGCAGCTATACCCTCTATCGAGAACATATATGTAGCAGTAAATCTTAATATACTCTCTGGAGATGGATTTGCCTTAACTCCATAAGCGGCTGAGGGTAATGCAACGTAGAAAAGCTCATAGTAAGATGGATTAATTTCTGTGGTCCATTTCTCAGTGTCCTTATCCATACCTATGGAGTCCATCCACCTCCTAAAAGCATCTGTATGTCTGGTTTCCTCCTGCTGGAATTGATTAAGGAATAATACTTCTTCAGTGTATCCTAACTCATCTAAAGCTATTACTAGCTCCGCTAAATATCTAGATACTGCCTCCTCTCCTGCGGAAAACGCTGTTGCAATGTATTCAGATATCTCCCTTTCTGATTCACTCATTGTCTCCCAATCTTGCTTGTCCTGTTGTATTAGTTCCTTAAATTGTAACGGAGACCAGAATAGTTCATTAGATTTTGCCCATAATCTCATGGGGTAAGAGTTCCAATCTATTCCCTTCTTTACTGAAGAGTAGCTTTTCCTAACTACCTTACCGTCTGGGGTTATTTCTACTGGTTTATCCAATAAAAACGCACCTCCTCTAACGATATATCTTTAAAATCCTGATATAAAAATTTTTTTGAAAAATCGTTTAATATTTATTAGTCAATAAAAATTAAGGAATATTTCCTTTATTTCTGTCTTTACTCCAGTCCACCTAATTTTCTTGTATTGATTAATTAATGTTAGGACAAATTTTTTATAAGAATATGTATTTATATATCTTGAACATGTCTCAAACACAAGAGTATCTATTTCCAAGTAAGGAATGGGCAGATGAGTGGTGTAAACTACTTAACGGAAGTAAAGAGTACTATGAAGCCTCTAAGACTGCACCATGGGACTCTGTGGTTCTAGTATCGACAAATGTTCCTGAAAAAGTAAGAGCGACACTAATAGAGATGTACAAGAAGGGAGAAGCTAAAGCTGATTCGGTAGACTTTAACTCAACTGCTGGTGCAATAAAACTAAACATTAAAGAGGGTAGATGTTTAGGCACGGAGTTTCATACGGACATGTCAAAGGTTGTGGGTTCACTGATATTAGAGGCTCCTTACGATACTTGGTTAAAGATCATCCAAGGTAAATTAGACGTTACTGTCGCGTTATTGGGAGGTTCAATAAAGATTAAGAAAGGTAGTTTAACAGAGTTGGCTAGATACACCAATGCTGCAGTTATAATGTCGAACATGAGCAGGAAAATAAAGTCCAAGATATTAGCTTAAGGTTTTTATTTTCTTATTTTTTATCTAAAAAATTATCAAAAAAGTTCTATTTTCCTTTAAACTCTGGTTTTCTCTTTGAGAAGAAGGCTACAATTCCCTCCTTTAAATCCTCAGTTGTAAATAGTAATCCTCCCGCTATGGATTCCATCTCTAGACCTACATCAATTGGTACCTCACTACCCCTGTTAATTAACCTTTTAGCCAACATGGCAGAAATAGGTGCTATTCTCTCAGACAGGTCCTTTGCAAACTCTAATGCTTCATTTTCGTCCTTAACTATCTTATTAACCAAACCATACTCTAGTGCTTCTTTTGCGGATATTCTTTGGGCAGTAAGTATTAGATACATAGCCCTGGAAATTCCAATTAATTTAGGCAGTCGCTGAGTACCTCCCCATGCTGGTACTAAACCCAAACCAGTCTCAGGGAAACCAAACACAGCATTCTCAGTTGCTATTCGTAGATCACAGTAGGAAGATAACTCAAAGCCTCCCCCTAGAGCATAGCCTTTAACAAATGCAATGACGATCTTAGGAATCTCAGTTAACCTCTTGAAAGTCCTCTCTCCTTTCCTCACTAACTCAAGGAATTGTACTTGATCTGTGATAGGGGCAGAGAGCTCTGCACCGCCTGAGAAGTTTTGTCCTTCTCCAGTGATCAAGATCACATTAATTGATCTGTCATTCCAGAGTTCTGTCAGTAATCTATCCAGTTCGTCCAGCAGGGTGTAATTTATCAAGTTCAACTTAGGTCTATTCAGCTTAACAATAGCAACCTTTCCTTCCTTGCTCACGTTGAGTGTTTCAAATTCCTTCTTCTCCTCCTTTTTCTCGCCCTCAAGTAGTTCCTTGAGTTTACCTGTCTTTATGGAGTCCGTTGGTTGGAAAATTGTAATTCCGTATTCACTTGATATTCTTTCAAGTCTGCTCTTCACATCATTTAAATCTGCACTTTTAGCTACAGTTATTGGACCGAAGGGTCTGTTCATACCTAACTTTACTGCCGTTTCAATGTCATTTGGTGTAGCGACATTATCCTCGAGTAATTTTGAGGCTTCATTTATGTCTATTGCTAGCAAGTCATTCACATCAATTATTGGATTTTGCTTAGCATTAATCTGGGGTCTCCCCTTAGTCCAATCGTAAAATCCTCTTCCACTTTTCCTTCCCAACAGTCCGTTATTTACCATCTCTTTAATCTTTGTACATTTCCCATATTCAGGAGATATTTCTTTTGCAAAATATTCTAGGCTATGGGCTACAATGTCTAATCCAACATAATCCATTAGCTCATAAGGTCCCATGGGTAGACCTAGAGATCTGAAGTAAGCGTCCACTTCCTCATAATTAATACCCTTTTGTAAAACTAGGCAGATGAATAAGCTTTCAGCTGCATTGATCCTATTCACTATAAATCCTGGAGTATCTTTATTCACGATTACAGGTGTTTTACCGATCTGTTTAGTTATTTCGTAGAGCTTCTGAACCACTTCAGGACTGGTATCTGGTCCTTTTATTATTTCAACCAACTGCATAAGTACCGGTGGGTTGAAGAAGTGCATTCCAACTACTCTATCCTTCTTATTCACAAATTTAGAGATCTCACTAATCCTAATATTTGACGTATTAGTAGCGAGAATAGCATCTGGCTTTGTGAATTGATCTAGTCGCTTGAAAATGTTCTGTTTTAGGTCGACTATTTCAGGAACTGCCTCTATTACAAGATCAGCGTCTTTAACTGCTTCTTCAAGGTTTATTGACTTTGTTATCCTCTTTAGTATATCCTCGGGCTCCTCTTCAATTGAGCCCCTCTTCTTTAACCTATCTAAACTCTCCCTAATCTTAGAGATTGCCTTGTCCAGTATCTCGTCTTTTATATCCACTAGGGTAACTTCGTTTTTATATATCGCCATTACTTCAGCTATTCCATGTCCCATCTCTCCAGAACCTATTACAACTACTTTCACACTTATTCTACCTCTTTTCGATTTAAGGATGGTAAAATGGCTAATAACTTTAACTCCTTTAAAAAGTTGCTTTTTTCGTCAATAAATTAAAAAGAAGATAGGAATAAAAAACTGAGGAATTGGTATATAAAGCGTTTAAAGCACTTTTAGAAGTCTTCTAGCTGTCTCCTTTAATACGACTAATTTCTGTATATCGTTTGCCCCTTCATAAATCTTCATGACCTCAACGTCTCTAAGTAGTCTCTCGACACCAGTCGAAGTTGCTACACCATATCCACCGTGTACAGTTATAGCCCTTATGGCAGCCCTCTCTGCAACCTCAGTTGCAAAATACTTAGCCATAGATGCGGCAACTATTCCCTCGTCTACTTTGCGTTGGTCTATGAGAGACGCAGCCCAGTATGTTAATAGTCTTGCTGCGTTTACTTCTGTTAATGTTTCTGCTATTTTCTCTTGAACCATCTGGAATCCTAAAAGTGGAGAGCCGAAAGCACTTCTCTGCACTGAGTAGTTTGTCATCTTCTCCAATGCAGCTTGGGCAACACCTAAGGCTTGTCCAGCAACACCAACTCTCGAAACATCAAAGGTCGTCATTGCGTACTTAAATGCAGAGCCTTCCTCTCCTACTAAGTTTTCTTGGGGAACATAAACTTCCTCAAATGCTAGCTCAGCAGTATTAGATGCCCTTAAACCTAGGGTCTCAATTCTGTTTAGTACTTTTACTCCTTTCCATTCTCTCTCTACTATGAACATTGATATTCCCTTCCACCTCGCATTTGGTTCAGGTGGTGAAGTCCTTGCAGTGACAACATAGTAATCAGCAATACCACCATTGGTGATGAATATCTTCCTTGCGTTTAAAACATATCCACCATCTACTTTCTTTGCTGTGGACTGTATTCCTGCAACATCACTTCCTGCTTGTGGTTCAGTATTTGCAAATGCAGCTACCTTATCTCCCCTCGCAACAGGTGTAACATATTTCTTCCTCTGCTCCTCACTACCAAATAGTAGTATTGGAGTCATGAACAGGTTCCCTACTGTTACTCTCGCCGTAAAGGAAGGCCAGACCCTCGACATTTCCTCTACGGCTATTGTGCTCATTAACATGTCTCCACTTTGTCCTCCGTATTCCTGAGGAACGCTTATTCCAAACAATCCTAATTCCTTAGCTTTCTCTAAGACGTTCTCAGGAACTTTTCCTTCCTTTTCACCTTTTTCCACAATTGGCGCTACATCTCTTTCCATGAACTCTCTCACTGCCTTTCTGAAGAGTTCATGATTCTCTGAGACCTTTACATTGTACACTTCCAATGTGTTAAATGGTAAAACCATTTTTATCTTTTAATTCTTCATTACTGATCAAATATAAGCCTTTTGGTATCGTTATATCTACAAAGACAAATGAATTATAAGGCATAATTTTAATGTTTTTAGAAAAGATTTTTATATATATTTATTTATTGAAATCACACTGATATAATATGGGAGAGGAGAATAAACTTTTGTTTCCCAGCAAGGAATGGGCTCAAGAGTTTTGTAGGTCATTAAATGAAAATAAGCAATTTTTAGAGGGAGCAAGGAACATTAAATGGAACTCAATTCTGTTTGTCGGAGTAGAAGCGCCAGAGAATGTAAGGGCTGCTGTAGTAAAGGGTGTAGCTATTTCTCTAGGTGTTCTAAATGAAGACTTGATTAGGCAGGCAACTGAGTTACTGTCACCAACAGTACCACCTGAAGATAGGAAAATTGTTATGGAGGCATTGGAAAATATTACAGGAAGGAAATTACCAGAAGATATTAAGAACGGATATATTAATAATTCGAGCTCTGGAGCTGTAAAATTGATTCTAGATAAGGGAAAATGTGTCGCAACCGAATTCTATGTAGATATACTAAATGTAAGTGCAGATGTCATACTCGAGGCTAGATATCAAGATTGGGTTAAAATAATTGAGGGAAAACTGGACGCATCATTGGCGCTGTTAGGTGGTATAATAAAAATTAAGAAGGGCTCCCTGTCAGAACTAGGAAAATATACTAATACTGCTCTTATATTCGCAGACGTTGCAAGGAAAATAAATGCAAGAATTCAAGTTTAAAGGGTGCACAAGATAAGTTTAACAGTCTCTATAAGGTGTACATAACCTTCTGAGAATTGAAAAAATTTATTCAGTTAGTGAATGTACAATGTATAATATGTTTAAAATATTTAAGTAACGGATTTTGTCCCTTCTTAACTAATAGAATAAAGTAAAAGTATATTTCTAATAAAAAATAAAAGAATTAGGAACAGTAGTAAAATTTATAAGTTAAAAATAAGACCTAAAATCAGAAATGAACAAAATAAATAAATTAGGTTTAATTATAGGACTTATATTACTAATTACTCTAGTATCTGCCGGAACAATGACCACTGCTCAAACTCCCAAAAACACACCAATTACCATACTCTACATAAAGAACTCAGTCCAAAGGCTATACAACTCAACGTTAACTAATGCTATACTATATGTTTATAATTCAATACTCTACACATACAATAGCAGTTTTATAAATGTGAAAATTTACATCTACAACTCTAGTATATTCGCAGATGGCTTTGGGATTAGTAACTCTACTGCAGTCCAAGTAGGTTCATTAATATCAATTACTAGGGGTGTTTTCAATAACACTAAAGTCATTGCAAACTATTCAGTTTTTGCTAATTCACAGTTTAACTTGAACAACGATAGTCTGTTCTTGTATTATAGTTCAATAAGGAATTCAATACAAAACATCCAAAGATCCAACTTAACACTACAAAATACATCATTAATAGGAGATGCTTTTACGGTTTATAATAGCCAGTTAAAACTGTTCGGTTCCTCAATAAACTCGTCAGACCAGAAAGTTTACTCTTCAAAATTATACTTGACCAATACAATTAACTTCAATGACTCCATACAGATCACGTCTAGTGATATTTACCTAGTTAACGTTCCAAATATTAAGGACACGTTTAACTTAACAAATGATAATTTCTATATGTCTAATTTCCTGTTGCGGAATACTGTAAACTATCTAAATAATGTGGACTTCTACAATAGTTCCATCAGCATTATATCTTCGTCAGTATTAACGAACGGAGGGTTACTAGATGGAGACTCACTCTACTTGTCAAACACCACCCTAACTTCAGTAGGTACCACTGTACAAAACGTAAAACAGTATGCCAATGATTCCTCTACCCTAAACTTGGAAAAGACTAACATCATTAATACATTTGTCGGTGCGTCTAAATCTTTCATAAAACTTGATCACTCAACATTGATGAATGTTGTGCAGAATATAAGTTCGTCCACAGCTCAGGTGATATACTCTAACCTTCAGAATGCTGTTGCTGACCTATACGGTTCCACTTTTACTATAACTAATTCTGTGAATGATCTAGTTAACTCGAAAATATACAACTCTCAGATAACTCTTGAGAACTCCAATTTAAGTGCTGTGAATACTGTTATACAAAATTCCGTTCAAAATATATACAGTTCAGGAGTTAACCTAAAGAATACTGTTATATCTGGTTCAACTATAACAGCCCAGAGCACTGTTATAAATGCCAATAACGTGACTATTCTAAGTTCAACTCAGTCCCTCATAGGCTCAACAGCATATGTAAGTAATTCAAAATTCTCCCAAGTAGTTCTGAAGTCATCTAACTCAAACCTGTATACGTCAAACTCAAACATAGGCATAATCAACTCAAATATAGTGAACTCATTAATGCAAATCATAAACTCTCAGAGTAGTGTTGTGGATTCCACAATATCATCTACAAACATTTACCTCTCCAACTCTGTACTAAACGCTCAAGGGTCTTCCATAATAAACTGTAACCAAAATATTCAATCGTCAACAGTCTATTTGACCAATTCGCAATTATCTAGTAGTGGAAGTGGAGTAGCTAATATTACAGGGACTAATCTTTATCTGAGTGGTTCATCAATTACGGGAGTAACACAAAATATACGTAACTCAATGGTGTCATTAACTAATACCCAAATAAGCTCTTCGAACGTAAACATGGTAGGGTCTACTCTGTCTGCCTCAGGTTCAACAATAACCAATAGTAATCAGAACATTCAGGGCTCGACAATTTACCTCAGTAACTCTCAGATAAATGGCGGAAATGTTGTCTTTAGCAGTACAAAACTATATGTTACAGGCTCAACCATTTCAGGTGTAACTCAGACCGTAAGTGGAGGCTCATTCATATCCTTGTCTAGCTCGACAATAAGTTCGTCTACTGTTAGCATAAGCGATAGCACGTTAAACGCCACAGGTTCAACAATAACTAGTACTACACAGAACATTCAGGGCTCCACGTTATACATTTCAGGATCCACCACTGTATCAAACTCAAAGCAGACCTTAACAAACACTAACGCTTACATATCCAACTCGAAACTGTTAAATGTGGTTACAATAATATCAGGCTCCAAGATATACCTCTCAGGCTCCACTTTACAGGCTTACAATTCACAAATAACTAATTCACAACAATACATAACCAATTCGAATGTATACCTAACAAGCTCCTCCATTAGTGGGTCTACGATTAACGCTCAAGGTTCTACAATAAATATAGTCAGTTCAACTATATCTAACTCGAATCAGTTCGTATCTGGCTCTGTATTAAACGCCACAGGATCAACTATATCTAACTCCCAGCAGAATATAAGCAGTAGTCAGATCTACTTGATGAACAGTAACATAAATGGTGATACCATAGGCGTAAGTAATTCACAGTTGCATTCTCAAGGTACAACGATCTCGGGTTCTACTCAAACAATATCAGGGTCTGACGTATATCTATCTAGTACAACGGTCTATAACTCGAGGCTTACATTAATCAACTCGACTCTTAATGCCCTTGGACTATCATTACACGTACCATATCTGTCACTGTATATACCATACAGTTACTTCCCATAGCTAAAGGAACGTGTTTTTACTTTTTAAGTGAGAGTGTTTTTCTTCTTACTGTTTTTCCTGTCTCGAGCTTTTTATGAAACTAGTTAAAAAACTTCATTCTGGTGTAAAATTTATAAAGGTAATAAAATAGCGCAATATATTTTCACCAACATTTTTAAACTTATTTTTTAGTATGATATAAATGTGAAAGAAAGATTATCATCAGTGTTAGTGTTGGTAATTTCAATATCATTATTAGCAATCTCAATTTATCCGTATACAGTTTTCAATTCTGCAGTGGGATACTATCCTCAACTATTATACACATTTCAATTTCCCTTGAACTCTACAAGTAGTTATGGTATAACTTATTTCAACAATGGTCTTGTTATTCCTGCAGTATCTATTAAGGGCAGTTCTCCATATGATATCAACATAAGCTATATTTACCTTTCATCAGAGAATACTGAGAAGCTAATTTTGAATTACACACTTTCATCACCGGTGATGCCAACAGTTAGCGTATCTTCATTTACAGACGGTCACTATCTCGGAATGTATTACGGGATCAAGTACTATAACAATATACAGTCTGGGACTTTCGTGAACTCGTCGTTGTACAACAGACCGGGTCAATTCATAATGGTTAGCGACGCATATACTGAAAATGTTATACTTAATTATCCCAATGAAGGATTTAATCTCTCCATGGTCCTAATCTCTTATGAGCCCAATCAGTGGTGGTTTTACTATCCTCCCTATACCACTTTAACCCCTTTAACGGGAATGCCAACAGCTGCATATGGAATAGCAATCAACCATAACTACAAGGTAATTATTCTAGGCAACTCATATCAGGGTTCAAACCAACTTATTGCCTATTTAGCTACTAACCCATCAGACCCAGTATCTCTCAGTGTCATCGCCAACTTTACGTTACCCCAAGAGATAGATTGGATCGCCAGTGTAAATAACTTAGTGTACGTTGACCTGAAAAACACTGGGATAAATGTATATGATCTTAATTTATCCTCACCGAAACCATTAATGGAAATAGGTTCGATCCAATTTCCATTATCCTCAACTCCCCTGGGAGTCATTAATTCATCCTTGTATATAATTGGTAAAGGTAATGGGACGCTAGATTTAGTCTCTATTCATGATGAAAATATTAAAACGGTATCTCAGCTCCCCCTTATTTCCAATGACGTTCAGGCATTTATGGTATCACAAAACATCTCAATAGCAAACGGAAATAAGTTATACCTGGTGAATACCAAGACAGGATATATATTCAACATAACATTGAACAACCCGCTAATTATTATAGGAAACCAGGCGTATTCTGCATATACAGAAGGCTCTTCGTTAATTATTAACGTGTATGAAATTAAATACGGTGTGATACCTACTAGTACAACTTCTCAAAGTACCCCCACAAGTACTAGCAATACATCAACGTCTATAAGTACAACTTCAGTGTCCCAGACAACGTCCTCAAATCAAGCTACCACTAGCAGTCAAGTTTCAACTTCATTATCACAGGTAGGAGAGAGCTCTTCCACATCAGTTAGTAGTACTGAGCCTTTATCAAGTGGTCTCTCACAACCTCAAACAACAAGCAGTCCTTCAATTAGCCCATTCATTATCGTCGTTATAGTGGTCGTTATTATCATTGTTATAGTTGTCTTACTCCTGGTAAGGCGTAGGTAATACCCTGAATTTTTAAGTCAAATGAAATTATTTTACTAAATTCTGAAACTTTATGACAAAACTTTAAAAACTAGTTTAGATATATCTTTAATCAGCCATGAACAGGAGAGACGCTATTAAGATTTTAGGTGCTGGGGCTATAGCAGGCGCATTAGCTACGAGAATCCCGTTAAGTATATCACAGACACCGCCTCAAATAAATTACTCTAACTTGGTTCCCAAGGAGTTCGGCTGGGCTCCAGTAAACAATATACATATTTACTATGAGATA
This sequence comes from Sulfolobus acidocaldarius DSM 639, assembly GCF_000012285.1. NCBI lineage: Archaea > Thermoproteati > Thermoproteota > Thermoprotei > Sulfolobales > Sulfolobaceae > Sulfolobus > Sulfolobus acidocaldarius. Next base: position 2,054,391 of record NC_007181.1, on the reverse strand, counting down.
TATGGGAGTGGAGAACCACTTATAATGATAATGGGATATTTGGGAAACTTAGAGAGTTGGGGACCTATAATTATAAATGGTTTAGCGTCGCAGTATGAGGTCATAATTTTCGATAATAGGGGTACAGGAAGGAGTGGTACAGTAGGTCAAGATCCTCTTCATGATGCATTAACTTATACAATTCCGTTATATGCCAGTGATACCATAGGTCTACTAAACTATCTAGGTTACTCTAACCTGAATGTTCTAGGCTGGTCAATGGGTGGTTTTGTAGCCCAACAGATAGCCATTGACTACCCGAGCTATGTAAATAAACTAGTATTGCTATGTACTGCACCTAATATTTACCTGTATCCTCCGAAAGTCTCCCCTCAATCTATTATAACTGGATTTACAGCTTCTGATCCAACTGTTACGGTCGAGACTATAATTCCTTATTTAGTGCCAAGTGATTGGTTACAGGCTCACCCAGACGTAGCAAAGTATGTCTTATTTACACTGGAGAAATACCCGATAAGTTATACAAGTGTTTTAAAGCAGACTAATGCTTTAGCTACGTTTAACTCAGTAGGGCAACTGCAAAACATCACAGCACCAACACTTGTTATCGGAGGTGACAGTGATCTTTTACTGCCTCCTCAGAATAGTCAGTATTTAGCTGAGAACATACCAAATGCGCAGTTATATATCTTTAGCCCTGATGCGGGTCATGGACTGATATACCAGTATCCTACTCAATTTATTAACTTAGTGACGTCCTTCCTAGGATAAGAGTAGATACTTAGAGATAAAAAATCATGAATAAAAAAGTTAAACCTATGTTTTTTATCTCAAAATCCGGTTATTCTTCTATACCTATATCTCTTAAATGTAGTCTCCTTACTTGTTCAGGTCTCATTTTCACTGCTCTCTCTATTACAGCATATCTCTGCTGGAACATCCTAGTGGCAAAACTCATCACGTCTTGAAAACCTTCTTCGCTTTCCACGAAGTATTTGTAGAGAGGTCCTTTGTCTTCTTCTTTCCAGTCATATGATAACTGGATCTTTCTATTAGCTTCGATTAAAGGAAATCCTATCTCTTGGGTTAACTGCCCGAAATACCTATTGAACTCATTTAACACACTGTCACCATGCATTGATATCATTAGTGCAGCCACATATGCACCAAACGAAATATGTCTAGCTTCATCCCTGGTGATTAACTTAACCATCTTATATAGTCCAGGTAAAGCAGGTAAGATTTTCTCATAACCCTTCACATAACCGTAATATCCTGTTTCTGCTAATATTCCTTCTGCAACAAAGTTATAGGAAACTACTGCCCTTACTATGTTTTCAGGTGAAGGATCATTATATAACCTTCTCATATCTGTTGGTATTATTTCGTAGAACAATCTCCTATACGGCTCATTTTTGTAGGTGAAGTCATATATTCCTTCTGTCTCACCTACACTCTCAAACCACTTTCTAAATGCTACAGTATGATTAGCTTCGTCTCTAGCAAACTGTGTAAGATACAGGGCTTCCTCAATTAACCCCAACTCCTCCATTGCGTTGGCTAAGGGTAATATATCCCTAGCTACACACTCCTCTCCTGCTAGGAAATAAGAAGATATAATTTTGTTTTGGGTTCTGTCAGATGGCTTTAACTTTTTCCAGTCCTCTCTATCCTTAGAAAAATCTAGCTCATATGCAGTCCACCTGAATTTCTCTCCAATTTCAAATAGTCTCATGGGAAATGTGTTCCAGTCAAGTCCCTCTACAGTTGATTTAAACTTATTGTGAAGTATTTTTCCTTCCTTGGTAGTATTTCCATACTCTGAATTAATCATATCTATTTCACCCTTGATTAATATAATAAGTAATACTTCCTATTAATAAATTTGCCTTTTATTTAAGTTATTTATTTTTCTTAAACGAAATCAACTCAACATATCTAATGGATAAGTGGAAATTAAACAGTTAATAACGTTATTAATGTCGAAAGTTATAAGTTGTATTTCAAGTTAAATATATAAAATTGCTAAATGTAGTATATATTATGATTGATGGAGCTAAATCCACTACAAACGATGATTGGCAATTAAGTGTTCATAAGGTTTTGGAATACGCAGGAAAGGTTCACCCTACGACTGAGATCATTTCCGATAGAAGACTTCAGGGTGGAGAACTGCATATTCTAAACTACGGAAAGGTATTAGATAGAGTGCGTAGTATGGCTAATGCTCTGGAAAAGGAACTTGATGTTAAGCCCAGTGATGTTGTGGGTATAATAGACTGGAACGACCATAGGTTTTTCGAGTCATATTTTTCAGTTCCTTCAATAGGAGGAGTCCTGTTAGAGCTTAATTTCAGGCTTCACCCATCTGATTTAGTTTATATTGTAAAACACACCAAGGCTAAAGGTCTGTTTATAGACGACTCACTGTTATTACTTGCACAGATCCTATCCAAGGAGTATAAATTTGATTTCATTGTGGTAATGAGTGATAAGTCACTTGAGGAGATAGAGCCCCTAAAGGGTATGAGTCTAGCATCAAAAGTTTACGGATATGAGGAATTGGTAAAATCCCACTCTCCAAATAGAAGATTTGAAGAAGTGAATGAAAAGAGCGCTGCTTATGCTGCTTTTACCTCAGGGACAACAGGTCTACCCAAGGGAGTTTTCTACTCTCACAGGTCAGTGGTGCTTCACGCAATGACCGTTGCCCATGATATGAGACCCACAGACACATTACTTCAAGTTGTTCCAATGTTTCACGCCAATGGATGGGGAACTCCATTTGCTGCTGCAATGCAGGGATGTAGACAGATATATCCTGGAAGACCTACACCTGAGAGTCTAACAGACTACATCTTAAATTACAAGGTCACTAGAACTGCAGCAGTGCCCACTATAATAATTGAGCTTCTTAAAAGATTGGAAAAGATGGATCCTAAACCAGACCTTAAGGGCTTAAAGATCTCTATGGGAGGTCAGGAACCACCATCTAAACTAGTATCAGAACTGGCTAAATATGGTGTGGAAGTTTATCAGGGGTATGGTGCAACTGAGACTAGTCCAGTGGTATCTGTGGGTTTCTCCAAGTCAGAGATAGATAATTTACCTGCTGAGGATAAGTTCCTTAAAATGAAGCAGGGATTGATTGTTTTCGGTGTTGAAGTTAAGGTTGTTGACCCAATTACTAATCAGGAGTTGCCATGGGATGGTAAGAGTGTTGGTGAGATTTGGATAAGAGGACCGTGGATAACTAGAGAGTATTACAACGACCCCAGGACATCACAGTCCTTTACCCCTGATGGTTGGTGGAGGAGTGGTGATGTTGGTGTTGTTGATCCTCTGGGTTATATTAGGCTTGTTGATAGGTTGAAGGATGTGATTAAGAGTGGTGGTGAGTGGATTAGTAGTATTGATTTGGAGAACTTTTTGATGGCTCATCCTTATGTTAGGGAGGCTAGTGTTGTTGGTGTTCCTCACCCTAAGTGGGGTGAGAGACCATTGGCTATTGTAGTGCTCAAGTCGGATTACGAGAATTTGCCTAAGGACGAGGTAAAGAAGTCATTGCTTGATCACTTGTCCAAGAAGTTTGCCAAGTGGCAGTTACCAGATGATATTGTCTTTGTTGATGAGATACCTAAAACAAGTACAGGAAAGTTTGATAAGAAATTACTGAGGGACAAATATAAAAACTTATTTACTTCTTCTTAATATTATTCCTTTTTAGATAGATAAAAAGTGATAATTTAGTTTTTTTATTATTCATAGCTCCTTAAACCTAAGCTTTCCTTAACTCATATGTAATATAACCCTCAGGTTCCCTCTTTACCACTGACAGCTTAACTTTCATTCCAACCTGGATATTCTTAGGATCCTCATTCACCCATGCTAAGACATTAATCCCTTCCTTTAGTCTAGCTATACCCACTATGTAATCTTGATAATGCATAAAACTTAGAGGTTTAACTGTTATAATTGTGTATGTTAACAATTCTCCCTCTCCAGATAATTCTACGGTTGTTAGTCCAGATAATCTACAACTTGTACAATCATCTTGTGGGGGAAAATATATGGTACCGCATTTTGGGCACTTTGTCCCTATTAACTTCCCTTGGTTCAAGTACTCAAAAAACTTGTATATTTTCCCAATTGGAATAACGTAACGTTGTGTTAAATCCCTAACATCAACCCACAATGGGTTATTTGTTTTTGGTTCTCTCATTATTGGCATTCCATATATTTTAATAAGTTGATCAATCTGCTCTAAGACTCTCTTATCTATTTCATTGAATTGCTTTTCCTTAATCTCTAAGGTTCCCATCCTAATCACGCATTTGGTTTTCTGGTTGAGTATATTGTTATGTATGCGTAGTGTCCTGTTCCTCCTACGTTGTGTGTTATTCCCATCCCGTTCCTTATGTCTGCCTGTGTCCCCTTGTGTGCCCTGTATAGTAGTTGTCTTGTTATTGACACTGCCATGCTTACTCCTGTTGCCCCTATTGGGTGTCCTTTAGCCTTTAAACCACCATCAACGTTTACTGGTATTTTTCCACCAATATATGTCTCACCATTCCTAGCCATCAAGTGTCCTTCTCCCCTCTTTGCAAACCCTAAGTCCTCATATGCCATTATCTCAGCTATTGTGAAACAGTCATGTACATCTGCAACATCAAAATACCTCCATGCATCACTGAAATCAATTTTAGCCCTCTTATAAGCTTCCTCTGTGGCAACTCGTGAAGCATCTATAGTCAGAAACTCCTCTCTTTTAGACAAATTTATAGTACCTGAGGCAAACCCTTGTGATACTATCCATACTGGTGAGTCTGTTATCTTTCTTGCTACTTCCTCAGAGGCTAAAATAAGTGCAGCTGCACCATCAGTAATTGGGCATGCATCATATAATTTTAATGGATATGCGACAACTCTTGATTTCAAATAGTCCTCCATCTTTATCTGCTTTTGGAATGTGGCATAGGGGTTATAACTTCCATAATAGTGGTTCTTCACAGCAACACTACCTAAATCCTCTTCTTTCATTCCATACTTAGCCATTCTACGGGTTGCATATAGTGCATAGTAACCTGGGAATGTTAAGCCGAAGTTTTCGAATTCCCAGAAGTAGTTCCCTGCCCTTCCCATCATCTCTACCGCTACAGGATGAGGTGACTGATTCATTTGCTCCACACCAATTACTAAGGCTACTTTAGCCTCACCAGACTTAATTGCCTGATAAGCTATTCTTATGGCAGCACTCCCTGTAGCACATGCAGCTTCAACCCTCATGGTTCCCTTTGGGGCTAAATTGCAGTATTCTCCTATTGCTATTGCTGAGAGGGGCTCAGAACTCCATCCACCTGCGTTACCCACTACAAACATCTCTATGTCCTTTTGTTCTAAGTTAGCTTCCTCAAGAGCTTGCTTAACTGCTTCCCAAGTAAGCTCTTGAAGGTTGACGTCCGTTCTTACTCCAAATTTTGTATGTCCTGTACCTACTATAGCAACATTGGACATAATTAATATTTTCTGCTTAACTTAATTAGTTTTGTGGTTCAAACTAAACTTTAATATCTTATTTATTTATTTAATAATAATGTCACAAATCTCAAGAGTAGGTGTAGTCGGAGCAGGAACTATGGGTCATGGGATAGCTGAAGTTGTAGCTATAGCAGGCTTTAACGTGGTTTTAACAGACGTCAATGAAGATATCTTGAGGAACGCATTGGAAAAAATAAGATGGTCATTGGAGAAGTTAAGGGAAAAAAGACAAATTAAGGAGAACCCAAACACAGTGTTATCAAGAATTAAAACAACTGTTAGCTTTGGGGATTTTTCAGATGTAGACTTTATCATTGAAGCAGCCATAGAAAGATCAGATGTTAAAAGAAAGATTTTTTCAGAATTGGACAGAGTTGTAAAGAAAGATGCCATATTCGCAACTAATACATCAACAATTCCAATAAGTTATCTAGCAGAAGTTACTGGAAGGCAAGAAAAGTTCATAGGTTTACACTTTATGAATCCACCCGTATTAATGCCCCTTGTGGAGATAATTATGGGGAATAAGACTGCAGAAGAGACCTTGAAGACCACTATTGACCTTGCTAAGAAGATCAACAAAGACTATGTAGTCGTTAAGAAAGACGTGCCTGGATTCTTAATTAACAGAATAAATGGTCGAACTTTCCCCGAGGCAGTATTACTCTATGACGAGGGATATTCAAAGGAGGATATTGACGCAATGAGCAGGTTTAGATTAGGTATGCCCATGGGGTTTTTGGAGCTCATGGACTTTACAGGTATAGACGTAGCATATAACGCAGGGTTAGAGGCTATAAAAAGGGGTGAAGGAGAACCTCCACACTTCAAGGTATTGAAGAAGTTAGTTGAAGAAGGCAGATTAGGGATAAAGAGCGGTAAAGGTTTCTACACTTACACAAGTAAGACTTACGAAAGAGCAAGAGTAGTCCCCACAGACAACATGTATTATGTTAACCCTTTGAGGATTATTGCGCCTGCTGTTAATGAGGCAGCTTGGATACTCAGGAACGATGTCTCTTCAGCTCAGGACATTGAAAAGGGTATGGTCAAAGGTATGAATTGGCCACAGGGTCCACTGACCTTTGCAGACAAATACGGGATTGATAATGTGTTGAAGTTCTTAGAGGAGAGGTATGAGGTGACAAAGAACGAGTACTATAAGCCTGATCCCCTTTTAACCGAGATGGTCAGTAAGGGAAAGTTGGGTGTGAAGAGTGGGGAGGGGTTTTTTAAGTGGAACTATGAGAAGGCTAACTTTGGTCCTGTTAAGTACGAGAAATTACATGATTACGCTAAAATAACCATGTCAAGAGCTGATAAGCTTAACGCATTGAATGAAGCCATGTGGAGTGGTTTAACTGAAGCCTTTAAGAAGGCTAAGGACGACTCTGAGATAAGGGCTGTGGTAATCACAGGAGAGGGAAGGGCGTTCTGCGCAGGAGACGATATCGAGATGATGAATTACTGGGGGAGTGTGGCAGGCGCTATGGAATGGAACGAGAAGTTCTCTTCTCCGTTGATAAATCTACTTCTGAACTACCCTAAACCTGTAATTTCAGCAGTTAACGGTTTGGCATTTGGAGGCGGAATGGAGCTTAACATATTATTCGATATAATAGTGGCAAGTGACGATGCTATGTTTGCTATACCAGAGGGTTTAATCGGTGCGTTGCCACCTTTAGCTTCCTCCATGGGTGTAGGTTTTATAAGTAGGAAGATCGCTAGATATGCATTAACCGGAGATTGGATGAGTGCTAAACAGGCTAAAGAGTTAGGTTTAGTCGACATTGTAGTACCCCATGACCAATTGGAGATTGCAACTGTGGAGATAGTTGAAAAGGCTAAGAAGATTGCGCCATTATCAAGTATGGCAATAAAGAGAGCTGTAAATTCCATAAGGAACAGCTATCTTCAGCAATTACAGTCTGCCTCTCAAGACCTTCTAATATTGTCAGCTACTGAGGACTTTAAAGAGGGAATGAGGGCGTTTGTGGAAAGAAGACAACCGAAGTACAAGGGGAAATAATTTTTTCAATACTCCGCATAAAGACTTTTTAATTTTTTATAAAAAATAATATTATGGATATATGGTCAAAGTTTTACCCTGAAAACCTGAGTGATCTTAACATCCCTGAGATTCCAATTCATGAGGTGTTGAATAAGTCTGTGAAGGAAAAAGGTGATTTAACACTCTTGGTCTTTGAGGGGAAAGAATTCAGTTACTCGAGTTTATACTCCTTCGCTAAACGCTTCGCAAGTTACCTAAAGGAACATGGACTGAAAAAGGGAGACGCTATTTCACTTATTATGTCTAATGCTCCACAGGTTATTCCAGTGTTTTTTGGCTCCTCCATGTTAGGAGTAAGGGTAGCCTTAATTGATCCATTGTCATCAGGCAAGGACCTTGAATACCAACTTTCGTTGACTGACCCAAAGATGATAGTTACTGAGGAGGAAATATACAAGAGAGAGAAAGAGGTGATGTCACGTTACAATGTCTTTTCATTTAATAGCCTAAATGATTTAGATTCTTCCCCTAATGTTGACGAGGTAGAGATTAACCCCAAGGAAGATATAGCGGTGTCTATGCATTATGCAGGAATTATAGGGAGAACATATGAAGTTTATCATACCCATTACGGACTAATTTCCTCAAACTATGTCAGTTCCTTGGTCAGAGCTGGTGAAATAGGAGAGGAGAACACAATTCTAATATCTCTCCCCATCTCCCACATATTTGGGCTTGACGCTCTGTTAGAAACTATTATGGAGAGGGGAAAAATTGTTTTAATGAGGAGATATGATCCAAATAGGGCTCTAGATCTAATTCGAGAATATAAGGTTACTACGTGGCCTGCCCCTCCTATGGTGTTTAAGGAAATATTACCAAATCTCAAGAAGGAAAAGTTTTCGCTTAAGTTATGTATAACCGGAGCAGCCCCTGTACCTCCAGACCTACAAAAGGCTTACTTTGAGGAGTTAAACCTCCCATTAGTACAAACTTATGGTCTTACAGAGGGACTAATTGTTACATACCAACCTGCAAACCTCAAGGTATATGGTAGTGTAGGAATTCCTCTTCCTGGAGTTAAGATAAGAATTGTTGATAAGGAGACAGGTACAAAGGATGTGCCCATAGGTCAGGATGGCGAGTTGATAGTCAAATCTCCTTGGAATATGAAGGGTTATGGTAGTCACGGTATCCTAGATATTCAAGAGAGTTCTAAGGCTATCAAGGACGGTTGGCTTTATACAGGGGATATCTTTATGATGGACCAGAACGGTCTCCTATACTTTAGAGGTTTAAAGAAAAGGTTCCTGAAATACAAAGCTTATCCAATATTTCCAAGAGATCTGGAGCTACTCCTTGAGGAACATCCGGCTGTAAAGAGAGCCTATGTTGATGGTGAATGGGACCCGGAGGTCGGTCACAAGGTCTTTGCTAAGGTCTTACTAAAGGAAGAATATAAGGGAAAGGTTAGTGAAGAGGAGATCATGAACTTTGTTAATGATAAGGTAGCCTTCTATAAAAAAATAAGAAAAATAATCTTTGTGGATAGTCTTTAGCTAAAGCTAAAAATCAAACTTTCCTTTTCATCTGTGTAGTTGTTGTTTAGCATTATCTATGGCTCTAGTGATCGACTCCACTATGTCTTCTCCTTTGACCATTGGCATCTCGAAATTCTTCCTGGCGAACATACTATTCACAATATTTGAAATCTTTTCCTTATCGTCTAAGGGGACTCCCTTAAGTTTTTGTTCAAGTTCGAATAAGTACTCCGATGGAGAGCAGTAAAAATCTCCACTTATCATGATGTCTTTAATCTCTTTACCATCTGTCAGCAAATGCGTAACTATCAACTTCCTAGCCTTATATCTGGAGAAGCCTACGGCATACCCTTGAGGGATATTAGAGAATCTCTTTCCACTGGATCTAAGGAATAGGTTTTGGTCTGATTTAGCCATCTCCTTATACTTGTTAAATATTGCTTTAGCCTGATCCGAGAACTCATGGGGTTCTAACTTTATCCTTAAGGTCTCCTCTAAACTGGTTTTAAAGGCTTCATACACTTCCTCGTCGGAGGGCTTTCTTCCCGTATCTTCCTCTACAGATGTTAAGTAATCTTGGACGTTCTTTGAGGTTTTATCCGAGAACTTTTCTGGAGGGACTTTAATCACATTTATCATCTCCTGTACGTCTATTTTGCCTACACCTATCACCATGTTAAGTACCAGTATATCCTCTATTGTGGTAAATCCAAATCCTGTAATTTTCCTATAGGCTCTTGGGGATCCTACCCTAACATCGCCGATATGATCGTACCAAGCACCCTTCACACCTAACTTGAAATACGCATGAACGGCTGCTGATCCTATTTGGCAGAAGGCTTTCTCCATATTGGTGAAGAAGTCCTTTGGGAATGTCATGAACATTGCCATGCTGGATCCCTTAGAGGCATATATTGTACCACCTCCTACACCTAATCTCCTTATTACATCTACTCCCCTTCTCCTCGCCTCATCTAAGTTCACTTCAGTGTCAACATCTTGAAAGTAGCCTAAACTAATTCCACTTTTACCTGTGCTTGTGACTACTAAAATAGGTTCATTTAGCTGTTTTGTTTCATAAATTATGGCTGCTGGTATTGCAACTGTGTCAGCTAGCTCACCTTGGCTTATGAACATTGTTTTTCCTATTACACTGCTTAGAGATGCCATATATAATATAATATTTACTCTAACTATAATAACTTTGTATAATAACTTAGAGTACTAAATAATTAGTCAAATGCATGAAAAAACCAATATTCAAGTAATTTAGTGCTAAATAAAAACAAGCCATAGAGATGTTGGAAAAATTATCAGAATTTTCATTGAATGAAAAAATACATCATTTTCATGACAACGAGAAGGAGGTAGTTAAGTATTATCTTAGTTTCAACACTGCCCTTCCAAATATCTCCCTATTGGCTAGCTTTCTATAAGCTTCGTTGATCCTTTCCAGTTCATAACTCTCATATATTATTTTAATCTTGTTCTCACCAATTATCCTTATTGCCTCTTCATATTCTTCCTTAGTATATGCTGCTGATCCTACTATTTTCTGCTGTCTCATAACTGTTAAGGCTGGTCGCAGTAATGTTATTGGCTCTCCCTCGACATTCCCAATTAACACTAAAGTTCCCTCTTTCTTTAGGGATCTAAGAGAGTCATTTATAGTCTTTGAGCCCACAAGTTCAAATACCGCATCAAACTTCTCGTTCTTTATCTGTGTTATTGGAGTTGCTCCAAGTTCTTTAAGTTTGTCAACCTTGGAAGTTAATCCGTAAACCTCCTTTATACCTATGTGCTTCAGATACTGAACTAAGTGAACTCCCACTCCTCCTCCTGCTCCTGTTACTAATACTTTACTGTCCTTGTTTAGATTCGCTAGCTTAGCTGAATGTATGGCAGTAGCTACAGGGTCCAATGCAGCAGCATACTTCTCCATCTCTTCAGTTGGCAAAGGTATTAAGTTCTTTTCTGGTGCAATTACTTTTTCTCCATAACCACCCGTAATCTCTCCTTCCCCTATTATTTTTGCGTTTTCACACAAGTTTTCTTTTCCAGCTTTACAATATTCACAATTTCCACAGGATAAGTTAGGATAGACAGCTACCGGTTTTCCCTTATAATAACCTACTATCTCGTGACCTAATATCAGTGGTAATTTCAGATTTCTGAACCCTCCCTTCCATACCACTAAATCTCGTCCACAAATACCTGTAGCCGCTACATCAACTACAACTCCTGATCCATTCGGCTCTACATCTTTTCTGATTTCAAAAGGCGAGTTATATGCTGTAAGAACAGCTGCCTTCATACAATCTTATACTCCTAACAAGTTAATAAACTATTTATAGAGTTTTAAGAAGTTAGATGATAAAAATAGTCTAATTGTGGATCCTATGTTATTAAAATATTTTTAAACCTAATAATTTTTCTTCTAACAAAGGCGAGTCTTTGAAATATTTTTGAAATTACTTGCTGTAAATAAAAATAATATTTACTAACTTAGCCTCAATATTATCAATTTTTAAAAGCCATGACGATTCTCAAAAACTAGATTGCTTAAGATTGTTTTTGTTTAGCGTATATGTTCAGTGCCTCTATTAAGGCATCCTTTGGATCGGTTCCCCTGTTCAGAAGTAGTTGTATGACCTTCTCTTTAAAGTGCTTAGGAAGAAGTTCTATGGAATTGGTTGTGCTCCTATCCACTTTAGCATTTGGAAACACTTCAACAATTCTCTTCACTATTTCCTCCTCTACCTCGATCTCTAACCTCTTCATACCTCCAAGAACCTCTTTACCGTATCTTAGACCAAGATCCTCTAACTTTTTGGCAACCTCTTCACTCAGCCAAATGTACACCTTCATTGTAGATCACCTAATTCAAATATACTCTCTCTCCTATTCAGGTATTCCTCAGTAACGAACGGTGTTCCGAATCCATATTTTTTAGCTGACTCCATGAGTACATCATAAACTTCAGGTCTCATAACCATTTTAGTGGGTCTGACCTCGTCTAGTATTATGCTCCTTATTAGGCTTCCGCTAAACTCCTGCTTGTCTGAATCATGATCACATAAGATATCATTTTCTATTGTTCCACACTTTGGACAGTAGTAATTCTCCCTTATGAAAACAGGTTTGATAAGAAGATCATCCTCATTTATTTTACTGAATATTTCATGAGCCTCATAAGGTGAATAATAATTCCCTACCCCTGCATGGTCCCTTCCAAATACGTGATGTGTACAGCCCAGGTTAGTCCTAATAATTGCGTGAAGTAGAGCCTCCCTGGGTCCAGCATATCTCATATCCCATAACGTGAACGAGAGCTTATGAACTCTTTTGCTGATGTAACCCGCATCAACAAGTGCTTTATGTGTTAATAGTATTGCCTCGTCAATGTAGTCACCTATCCTCTTCTCGCCTATCACCACATTCACCAATATTCCAGTTCTAGGCTCATCAACTCTCAATCCATCATTTGCTGCAAACCAAGCGAACTTCATTAAGTACTCATGTCCAGTGTGAGGTACATTTCTGGTCTGAAACGCAACTACTTTTTTCCATCCCATCCTTTCGAATAACTCTCTGTGTTGTCTAGGTGTCAACCAAAAATCTGAATAAACTGAGGTAAACTTAGGCACGTTAACAAGGTAAACTTCACCTGAAACGAATTTCTCCTTGTATGAGAGGGTTCTTTTTACCCCCGGGTGCTTTACATCTCTGGTTTTGTAGACTTTCTCAGCCATCTTTCCCTTATCGTAACTGAATTTCTCCTCAACCCTCATTACAGCTAAAGGTTTACCCATATACGTGAATCCAATTACATCACCCTCCTTTACTTCCTCCGCTTCGCTCTCGTTTAGGTCTAGAACTATTGGTATAGGCCAAAGAACACCATTTGGTAACCTCATCTCCTCTACCACATTGTCTACTTCCTCATAATTCATGAAACCTCTCAATGGCGATAAAAAGCCGTAACTGATGCTTATAATTTCATGGGCTAACTGTCGCTTCACTTCAACTAATTTTAATTCCTTAAAATCATTAATTTTTGTAATTCTCTCACTAATTTCAATCTTTCCGTGCCCTATCATTACACTAAAACTACACTACATATATATTTATATTTCTAGTTATTTGTGCAAAAGTTGCATATATCGAAATACTAAAATTTAAACTACACTATTTTATCAGTGGTCGTTGGCAGTTATGCTTAGCCAGAAGGAGATTGAGGAACTAAATAACCACTTCGAGAATAGGGAGCCTTTAGAGGTATTGAGATGGGGTGTTCAGAAGTTTTACCCGAGGATTGCCTTAGCCTGTAGCTTACAGGCAGAGGATATTGTAATTCTGGACATGATGAATCAAGTTGTAGACAAGCCCATAATTTTCGTTATAGATACGGGGAGACTGAACCAAGAGACGTATAATCTCATTGACGAATTAAGAACTAAGTACCCAAAGACCGAAATCAGGATATATTTTCCTGATAAAGAAGAAGTTGAAGATATGGTGAATAGATATGGCGTTAACTTATTTTACAAGAGTGTGGAGTTTAGGAAGCTCTGCTGTGAGATAAGAAAGGTCAAGCCTTTACAGAGGGCTTTGAAGGGTTTAGATGCTTGGATAACTGGGCTTAGGAGGGAGCAGAATGTGACCAGAACTAAAATCAAGAAGATAGAAGTAGATCAGGTGAACGGTGGTATAATAAAAATCAATCCTTTAGCTGACTGGACATGGGAGCAAGTGTGGGATTACATTAAGAGGAATAATTTGCCCTATAACAAGCTTTATGACATGGGCTATAAGAGCATAGGTTGTGAACCCTGTACCAGGGCTGTCAAGTCATGGGAGCATCCCAGAGCAGGAAGGTGGTGGTGGGAACAGTCAGGAGATAAGGAATGTGGTTTACATTTCAGGGAGAGGTGAACTGACGTTCCTATCGAACCCCAATTTAAAACAGATCCAGGGAACTACACTGAAGAAGAGAAGATAAAAGCTAAAACTAGAGGTCTAAAAGAAGATACCGTAAACGTTAAGAACTCTCTTAAAAATTTGACAAGAGAGGATCTAGAGAACGAAGTGTCCCTAATAGCCAAAAGCTTTGGCATTTATGTGGAGTTCCACAGGGAGAAGGCTAGGGTCAGTCAGGTCAAAGACTGGATCTACATGATAAGGGTTTCAATACCTGGAGGAGGTCCAATATCTTCTAGGCAATGGAGAATGTTCGATGACATAGCAAATAAGTATACTATTAGTGATGCTTACACTGGGTTCAACCAACCCAGTATAAAGTTAACAACTAGGCAAGATATACAGTTTCATCACGTCAAGAAGAGAGATCTAGTAAATGCGATTAGGGAGATAGCAGAGACGGGATACTTTACGCTTAACGGCTGTGGAGATAACGTAAGAAACACTGTGGGTTGCCCAATATCTAGTTATTACGGCATATTCAACTCGAACGGGTTAGCAAGTAAGATAGCCAGATATTTTAGACTTCCGTCTAATCTATACATTCAAGTTTTTGAATTAAGTGAAGAAGCATCATCAACTTTACGAGAGGAAAATCCTGAGGGGCACTACGAATATGCAGACAACTTGCTACCTAGGAAGTTCAAAATAGGAATTGCTGGAGTAATGAAAATAGGAGAAGATTATTACGTGGACGACTGCATAGAAGCTAGATCCAATGACATTGGGATAGTCCCCCTGGTCTCCAGAAATGGAAAGATAGAGAAATATCAGTTGTATGTTGGTGGAGGAATGGGCGAGAATAATGGTTATCCGACATTTTCTGCTTTAGCACTTCCTTTGGGTACAGTAAGTGAGGACGACCTATTGAAAGTTTTAGACTCTATAGTCAGGATACAACAAGATTGGGGGGATAGGAAGAACAGGCATTGGGCTAGGTTGAAATACGTTGTTCATAAATTTGGGATTATCTGGATGAGAGAGAAAATAAAGGAATATAGTGGTGTGGAATTAGGTCCAGTAGTTAAGGTGAATCTAATAAGGGATTTACACTTGGGTTGGCAAAAATTTGGGGATAAGTGGGTTTTTGGTATCTTTGTAGAGAATGGTAGACTCATAGATAACCAAAACGGCAGAATTAAATCAATGGCAAGATATATCGCTGATAAATTCGAGAACCTTAAGTTCTTTATTACTCCAAACCAGCATTTAATTATTTCGGAGATATCAGATGAGGACAAACACGAAATAGAAAACATTTTGAGGGAATTTGGTTATGGTTTAAGGAATGGTAAACACTACTCTAGGTTAAGAACTATTTCAAGTGCATGTGTAGGTTTTCCGACGTGTAAGATGTCCTTTACAGATTCTGAGAGATTTCTACCCAAACTTATTGATGAATTAGAGGGAAGGGGATGGGGGAATAGTGATGTATCCATTGGTGTCTCTGGTTGTGTAGCACAATGTTCAAGACCTGCATTACATCCAATAGGATGGGTTGGTAGTGGGTATGAGTTATATATGCTTAAGATCGGTGGCGACAAGGAAAGAGTTGGGGAACCTCTAATTGACTACAACGAGAACGTAATTTACCTATATCAAGTTCCAGCAAGTAGATTAGCAGATGTTAACGAGGCGTTATTCCAGCTCTATGAGATGAATAAAGATTTAGGAAAGACTCCTGGTGAGGTATTTAGGAAATTAGGTAACAATAAAATAATTGAGTGGTTAAAGTCTCATGAAAAGGTCAAAGACCTAATGAAACCACATAAGTTTGATAAAAAAGTTGAAGGATATACTGAGTACCATAGGCTCTTGTCCATGAGACTTGAGGAGGTGGACAAGTTCAGTGAGTCTTAAAAAGAAAGTAATTGTAATTGGTGCAGGTCCCGGAGATCCTGAGCTATTAACCTTGAAAGGTTTAAAGTATTTACAGGTTGCAGACGTTGTAATATATGATAAGTTGACAGCTCAGGCTGTAGTTTATGCCAGGGAAAACAGCGTAAAGTACATGTTGTCTTCTGACGAGGATGAAATTGAAGTGATTAGAAGGTATCTAAGAGGATATGACGTTATTGTAAGGCTGAAAAATGGAGATCCATACGTATTTGGTAGGGGTCCTCAATTATGTTACAACATGATTGCTGAGGGAATTCAGTGTGAAGTTATACCTGGCGTTTCCGCAGTAAACTCAGTTCCAGCTTATGCTGGTATACCTTTAACCTCAAACGGTTTCTCTGACATGGTTACTGTTGTTTCAGGGGTCACAGAGGGAGGAAAGTTATTTGATTTCAGTAAAGTCCCAGATAAAGGGACATTAGTTGTATTAATGGCTGGTAAAAGATTGGAAGAGGTAAGTAAGGGTCTAATGTCGAGGAGATCACCTTTAGATGATGTTGCAGTAGTAGAGCATGGAACCTATGTTGACCAAAGGGTCAGTGTGATGAAGTTGAAGGATTTAGTTAATGTTAGACCTTCTTCTCCGTCAATGTTGATATTAGGAGACGTTGTTAAAATGAGAAGCTTATTATGGAAATTTTCTTAGAATGAAGTCTAAAATCAAAAGATATTTAGTCTCTCCAGACAAGTTACTAGTATGACATGGAAATTAAAGGATAATAAAATCCTTTCTACCCCGACTGAGAGTAAAGGGTGTACCGTAGACGAGGTAATTGATAAGTTGAGGATGAAGTATAAGGGAAAGATAGACGACCAAATCCTTGTTAGTATTACTTATGATGTCCTTATTAAACATATGACCGAGAAAAAGATCAGTTTGGATGAGATAAGGAGAAAGTATAGTAGTGTTAGTAATATTGACGAGGTAATTAATGAAGTTCTGGTTTTAGCCAAAGGCAGATAATACCATAAGATTACTTTACACGGTTAATGTAGGTAAAGGCTAAAATTTTTAGAAAAGACACAATATTTCCTAGACTTGCACATTTCTTAAAGGATTTAAACTCAGGGCTAAATATTTATACTTGATCAGTATGACACAAACTACAACACAAGTAATAGTAGATTATAAATGGGTTTTAGATCATCAAAAGGATCCTAAAGTTAGGATAGTAGAGGTAGACTATGATCCAAGTACTGCCTACAATGTTTGGCACATTCCTGGAGCTGTACTAATTAGGTGGAGGGAGGATCTCAGACACCCAGTTGTAAGAGACTTTATTGAGCCCTCTCAATTTGAAAAACTAATGGAATCAAAAGGGATAAACAACGACACAACTATTGTGCTTTACGGGGACTACAACAACTGGTTTGCTGTTTACGCGTTCTGGCTATTCAAGGCTTACGGTCATGATGATGTGAGAGTGCTTAACGGAGGGAGAACCAAATGGGCGAAAGAGGGCTTACCTACTGAGCAAGGACCTAAGGAGCCACAATATCCTAAAGGTAGTTACAAGGTGAAGAAAGTCGATTGGGGTAGCCATAGAGCGTTCTTCTGGGAACTGTTACAGAGATTGAACAAAGGTGAGATTGGTAAATCATTAGTGTTGGTAGATGTTAGATCTCCAAAGGAATTTACAGGTGAGGTAAGGGCACCACCAGAGTACGCTGATGAGCAGACCCAAGTTGGAGGTCACATACCAGGTGCTGCAAATATTCCATGGGCTCAGGCTGTGAATCCTGAGACTGGTGAGTTTAAGTCAGTGGACGAGCTAAAGAAAATATATGAAAACGCTGGCATAACACCTGAGAAGGAAGTTATAACTTACTGTAGAATAGGTGAAAGAGCTGCCCACACTTGGTTTGTGTTAAAGTATATACTTGGATATCCAGCAGTCAGAGTATATGATGGGTCATGGGCTGAATGGGGTAATGTTGTCGGCTCACCAGTGAAGAAAGGATCTGAACCATGAAAATAATAGAGACCGTAAAGTTGGATAAAATAGACAGTTGTGGGAGTAAAAGCCCCTTAATGATAATGTTGACAGCTATAAAAAAGATCCAGGAGTGTGGAGAGGCAGTAGAGATACTTATGAACGACTATGACTGGTATGTTAGCCTGAAATACATCTTACAGGTAAATGACCTTAACCTCAAGATAGAGGATAAAGGTAAAGAAAACGGTTTCATGAAGGTCGATGTAGTAAAAGAATGTTAATTTTTTCTTCTCCCTTTTTCCTTTAGACTACTTCTCTACATTATGTATTTATGATCCTCTCTACTAGTATCATTCTACTTCATATTTTTTAATCGCCTCATCACTTACCTCTAGTCCTAGACCTGCATCCTCTGGTAGAATAGCGTAACCATCTTCTACTATTATCTTGTTCTTTGTAATAGCGAAGAGTACATCATTGAACCACCATAATGGATCCAAGGGAGTTTCTATATACTTTGTCAGAGATTCAGGTAGAGAGGCTGATAAGTGAAGATTAGCTACCCAACCCATTCCTGGATCCCATGCATGTGGTAAGAATTCCAAGTTATGACTCTCAGCTAAAGAGGCAATAACTCTACATTCTCTTATACCGTTTGAGTAAACGGCATCAGCCTGAACTATGTCGAGAGCCTTAGAATCCACAAATGCCTTAAACCTACTCAAATCGTATTCCAGTTCTCCTCCACTGATCTTAATATTGCTTCTCTCTCTAAGCCACCTATATCCCTCTATGTCCTCTCTATAAAGGGGCTCCTCTAACCACTCCACATCGTATTGCTCTAGCTCTTTAGCGACCTTAAGCGCGGTCATTCTATCCCAGTATGGTGGTGTGAAAGTCCACGCTTGATTAGCGTCTACAGCTACTCTTATACTATCTCCAAAGGTCTTCCTTATTTCTCTCAGGAGTGCCAGATCGTCCTTTATAGAATTTCTCCTAAACCTTATTTTCACAATGTCAATTCCCTTACTATAATAATCATTTATCAAGTCAATAGTTTCCTTTACATCCATTAATCTCCCAGTACTGGCATATACCTTTACTTTCTTCCTCTTTCCTCCTAGCATTTTATATAGAGGTAACTGATTACTTTTAGCTATTAAGTCCCAAATGGCAACTTCTAATGCACCAGTCCTTTGTATTAACCATGAGCCTATTTGTAGGAATCTATCAGGTATTAATTCAAGGTCTATCTGAAGATTAATCAAAAGTGGTCTCACATACGTGTTTATAAATGCTTTGTACGTGCTTCCAAGCTCTATGGCTGAATAACCTTTTACTCCATTTTCTCCTTCTAGCTCTATTAGACTGAACGTATAATCTTGATGGGGTAAAGGCTCCCATGAAAACTGTATTGGTTCAGGCAAGGGTACCTTAAGTACGTGAACCTTGACATCTTTTACCTTCATAATTTAAGATCAATTTTTAACATATTTATGTTTATGACCACACGTGATAATGTAGGTTTATGTCACCATAATTTACAAATGGTAATATGGATATTACTGATTTATGTTGATGAAAAATATAGTTACTGTATTTTTATTTACTTTGGTAATGGATCCGTTGTTTGACATAGGCGAGTGGAAAAACAAATAAGTTACCTAGGTATACAACTTCAAATGCCATGGGCGAATGCGGTTTTAGAAGTACATATGATACATACACCAATACCGTAAGATGTAATTTATAATTTGCAAAGTATATAATAATAGTTGATGGAGTGAGAATACTATGCTAAAGCTAAGAACGTCAGCTGATGTATACTTGGAGGAGGCTGATGAGTTGTTGTCTAGGGGTGATGTTGTTCAGGCTTCTGAGAAGTATTATAAGGCTTCTGAGGAGTCAATAAAAATCCTATCAAGTGTTTTAGAGCTCGAAGTCATTAATAAGATCAGTAATGAAGGATGGAGTGGAGAGCTACTGAACAAGTGTGTTTTCTCGTTATCGTCAATTTTTGGGAAGTGGATTATTGAGAGCTGGGGATCTGCAATCGCGCTTATAACTGTAAACATGGACAGCCAACAGGTTAACGCTTATAGAGAAAATATTTTAAAATTAGTACAGGTTGCTGATGAAAGACTCAATAACAAAGTTACTAAAAGAGGCTGATGAGTTGTTGTTTAGGGGTTTTGTTGTTGTTCATGTTTATTATCTGGAGAAATCTTTGAGCTAGGTCACTTATTTGTAAGTCAACTATAAAGTCCTCATACGAGATTTCGTTGATTTCCTTGAACATTGGCTAATACGAGTAGTTTTATCTCGTCACACACCTGTCATCTAAAAATCTATTTTATGGATCACAAGGAAAAGAACATCTCTTATTGTTCCATATTCTCCACCACAGCCATAATAGCGTCATCAGATGACATTCTATACACCTTTAGTTCAGCATTACCTGTCAATGTAAATAGTTTTGCTATTGCCTCCCTATATACATAGACCTTACCTGACATGGTCAACTTAGCGTTCACAATGTCCCCGTTACTTATCTTTCCTACCATCTTGAAGTCATCTCCCTTTAAGACAAAGAATGTATTATTGAATTTCATTAAACCTCTAAGTTTCCCTATCAGCTCATTAACGTCACCACTTGCCTTAGAGATCTCAACAAGGTTGTTGCTCACTGATGGACCTAACTTACTAAGGTACCATGAGTAGTGTTTAACTAATATATGCTCTGCCATATTGCCGTACCATTTAGCCTTTTTATTGAAGGATTTCCTCTTAAATAGGTCAAAGAAACCAGAACTATACTCTATGCTCATTTTCCCTACTACGTTATCATCTTTAACATCGAAGTTGATCTCCAAGCTTAACTGTTTATCGTCTGTATGTCCTGAGTAGGTTACACTGTTTGAATTAACTTGAGGACCTTGAAGAACACCATCTAAACAATATAATATGCCTGACTCATCTTGGTAAAGAAAAGCTATCTTATATTTATCTCCAGGGTTATTAGCATCAGCCTGGGGGACAAAATCATTTAAAGTTGTATCAAAGAGCTTGTATATTGAAATGTGACCAGATATACCCGCAAAAAGATGTGCATCAGTTAATAAGTTCATTATTGTAGACCTGTCAGCCTTTATCGGAATCTCTTTTACGTACTCTTCTCTCATAGGAGTAGGATAATTTTCACTCTTATAAACTTTTTTTAAAAAAAGTTGAACATATGGATTTTTCTGAATTTTTTAGAATTGTGTTTGATCTTCTTGCTTTTTGTTCTACTTGGACGAATTGTTCTGCTTCAGTTGATCCTTTAGCATGTTGTCTATACAAAATTAGATTATATATTGCTATATACAATACTTTACGTCTCAGACAAGTTTACCTAATTTGTTAGTTAATTACTACATGGTGTATTCATACAAAAGTGAAGCCTACGAAATCTTCCTTAGGCACTCTTGCCCACATACCTCGTATCACCATTAAGTGTGTGAAATATATACTACTAACCAACACTCAGTTAGGCAACGAGTAAGGTTTTTCAGTCTCACTGATCCGTGCGGTCAGATAATGCTTATTAGTAAGATTTACCAGAATGATCACATGGCAAAAGTTCTAAGAGTGGGGAAGAAATATGCAATATACATACCTAAAGATATCGTTGAAGAAATGAAGATAAAGGAGGGAGATTTATTAATGGTTACAAGAGAAGGCGATAAAATTACCTTAGTTCCCCTTAGGAAGCCAACGGGATATTGGGCAGAAATAGACGCTGATGAGGTAGAAAAGGTTGGAGAAGAAATTACTAGATCATTCAGAATTAATGGTTGATACATCACTTTTACTCCCCTTCTTAGGTATTAAAGTTAGAGGAGTTGACGAAAATTTACTGGAAGGCAAGAACGTATACTACCCTTCCTTGATGTTGGTAGAGCTTATTGCAGTTGTAATAAAGGAGGCGAGGAAACTCGGGTTAGGACTAATACCGCAGGACGCAATTAAAGGTTTATCTTATATAAACCATACTGTGAACCTTGTTCCGATGGAGGAACTAGATTTAAATCTTGTATACGATATTATAAGTAAAGGTTGGAATGATATATTTGACGCTATATTATATTCATCCCACAACTTTACTAAAATACCGTTAGTTACTTTAGATCGAGCATTTTACGAATTTCTTAAGGCGAATAGGTTCGATACCAGTGGAATAATACTCATAACCAGATAAACATGTTACTGACATATATTAAATTAGTTTAGGTCAGTTGAAATAACAACCCTAAAATTCTTTATGAAAGATTATAAAAATGTAGGGATAGAATATTGTAGAAAAAGACTAAAAACTAGTTAGACTTTTCATTTTCTTGCTTTTTGTTCTACTTGAACGAACTGCTCTGCTTCAGTTGATCCTTTCATTGCTGTGGTTGATGCGTTTCCTCCGGAGGCTATTGTTAGTACTAGGTCGAAGTATTCGGTTCCTACTTCTCTTTGGTGGCTGACTGCGGTGTATCCTTCGCGTTGAGCCTGGAACTCCAGCTCCTGTAACCTCACGTAACCTAGCATTCCTTCGTTCTTGTAGGCTTTTGCTAGTGTAAATGTGTGGTAGTTTATCAAGTGCCAGCCTGCTAGGGTTATGAACTGGAACTTGTAACCCATGTCACCCAATTCCTCTATGAACTTACCAATCTTAGAGTCGTCCATAAATTTCTTCCAGTTGAAAGAGGGGGACAGGTTATAGGCCAACATTTTTCCTGGGAAATGGGCGTGTATAGCGTCTGCAAATTGCTTAGCCTCATCTAAGTCTGGGCGTGATGTCTCAAACCACAGTAAATCAGCATAAGGCGCATAGGCTAATCCCCTCGCGATTGTGTATTCTATGCCACCTTTAACCTCATAATAACCTTCGGGAGTTCTTTTTCCAGTCAAGAAGGCAGTATCTCTCTCATCAATATCGTTAGATAAGTATGCAGCGTTTAACGCATCTGTTCTTGCAATTAATATTGTCGGTACACCTAAGACATCTGAAGCTAGTCTAGCTGCATTTAGTACTCTTATGAATGCACCTGTGGGAATCAGTACTTTTCCACCCAAATGACCACATTTCTTTTCGGAAGCTAACTGATCCTCAAAGTGTACACCAGCTGCACCGGCTTCAATCATAGCCTTTGTTAGTTCAAATGCATGAATAGGACCACCAAAGCCAGCCTCTGCATCAGCTACAATAGGTAATAGGTAATCTACATCTCGTTTTCCTTCACTCCAAGATATTTGGTCTGCTCTTAATAACGCATTGTTTAACCTCCTTACCAGGTTCGGTACACTATTAGAGGGGTATAAGCTTAAATCAGGATAAGTCTGATTTGATAAGTTATTATCTGCAGCCACTTGCCATCCGCTTACGTATATAGCCTTTAATCCTGCTTTTGCCATCTCCACCGCTTGGGAGCCTGTTAAGGCACCAAAGGTGGCAACATAGGGCTCAGTGTTTAATAACTTCCACAACTTTTGAGCCCCTAATCTTGCTAAAGTATATTCAATTCTAACAGATCCTCTTAACTTTACCACATCAGAAGCTGTGTAATTTCTCTTAATTCCTTTCCATCTAGGGTCTTCTGACCACTCCTGTTCAATTCTCCTTGTTTCCTCATTCCATATATCTCTTATATTCAAATTTTGAACCCCAACTATTATATCAATATTTTAATATATAAGTTTTAATTCAAAATGTTTAGATATAAAAGGTATTAAAGTGGTTATATTTCAGCAATATAAGGTATATTAATAAAAACTTACTAATATTTTACGTATTTATAATTGTAGTGTCAAATTCACTTTACGCAAAAATTATTTTTCAAAGACCATCTACTAAATTGGGTCTTATGAGCATTTTTAAGGTAATTTTCCGTTTAATTAGATATATCTATCGAGTAATTTTATACTTTTTAATACGCTCTAAAGTAGGGCTATTTACATTCTTAGTCTATGCTTGCACTTACCTTAAAATCAACTTTAGGGAGAAAAGTGAAAACTTTTCAATTTAAAATCTTTACTTAAAAAATAATTTTGTACTATATTTACAAGTTCATTGAAAAACTATTTAGAATTGTTTTCATTTACAAGTTAAAAAAGAATTACAGAGAGACTTTATCTCAACTCATTTATAATCATCGTATATGTAGTCATATAGTTCCAACACTGTTGGATCAAGCTCTCCTCTTTTTACCTTATCTTGAACCATCTCCCTGAACGAGAATATACTGTCCATTACCTTCAACCTCTTCTCTGGATCTAATGGCGAGAGCACAAATAGTATCTTTCCGCTATTCATTATGTATTTAGGATATAGAAATTGTCTCATTAAAATTTCCATTATAACTGGTGCCATCTCCCTGTCAAATCTGGGTGCAAGCTTTATCAATTCCTCTTCAATCTTTGAAGGTTGAGTGTTAAGCAGTTTACCGATTTTCTCTGCAGCTTCCTTTGCCGACATCTGTCTAAAGGGTCCTGCGTTATATGCCTTTGATATTATATTGTATATCTCTTCAACTACTGAGTTATTATTAGTCTTTCCAAACGTCTCTGCCAGTCTATTGGCAACTCTCATGTCCTGCTCCTTGTAAAATTCATTAGTCCAATCGAAATGTAACTTCCATATTTCCTCAAATATATCCTTTACCTTAGTACCTTTAGCAACTTTTAGTACGTTCTCTGCAGGTATGACCCCGTCCCTTGTTAGTTTAGGAGCTTTAATATATCCTTCTTTCGTGATCACTGCATCCCTGTTCACCAGGCTCCACAGCCAAGAAGTAAATATCCTATAAGTAGCTAAGTCGTTCATGAACCTCTGCTTAAGCTCATAATCATCTATTGCTGCTGCTAAATTACCATTTAATAACTGGAAACCATAATTTGCTGCCATGTAAAATGCGTGTTGGACATGCTCAGGTGTAATCTCCCCGTCTGGTATGTCATAAAGGGCATTCCATATACTCTTTCCTCCCCATAACTCCTTATTATGAAGTAACTTCTCTGGTGTATCAATCATATCTTTAGTTATAACCCAGGGTGTTATTTTGCCATTTTCATCTATTAAACCTAGTCTCTGGAATAAAGACCTCTCCTCAGGTGTGAGTCCACTGTCAACAGTGGGCATCTTAGTACCCTCTACTGTGACGTACTCAACAGGAGCATCTATCATTTTTTGTAACTCCTCTAAGCTAGCCTTTAAGGGTTTATTTCCAGCCTCAACATAAGCCTCTTCCTTTGTAGCTACCCAACTTTGCCTAAACATGTCATATAGTTTACCTTGGACTTTCCCTTTTAAGATGTCTTCAAGTGTTACCTTCCCTTTAACGTCTCCTATAAAGATAAGTCCTATTAGTCTTTCTCTAAGTTTATCCAGTTTAATTCCTCTTAATGCCTTTAAGTTATATCTGTGTCTTTCAAAAGCGTCACTTTGAGGATAGAGCATTACGGCAGCCATTCCTCCAACCGGTGCAGCGTCAGCCTCACCATTTTTTGCTCCTGCCAGTAACATTATCAACGCATTATATTTCTGGTAAGCCATCATGTTCGGCGAAGTCATTGTTATATTTTGTGGGTCAGGAAGAACCCTCTCCTGTAACCACATCTCGATGAGACTACCTAGGTAATCCCATCTACCGTTATTCGACTTTATCAGTCTCTCCCTAAATATCCACAATATAACTGGAAAGTATCTTCCGGCATTAACTTCTTCATATAATAGCGCTAATTTAAGTGTTCCAATAGGTAACCCTAACTTCTCCTCAATTCTTCTTAGTATTTTTTCCACGATTAGAGCTTCTTCGGGTGTCTGTGTTTTGGGTAAGTAGAAGTAGACTCCCGAGCCTGCGTTCCTAAGGCTTATGTAATTATTAAGTGTATAGATTACAGCTGAGACTATGATTGCAGGTACTGGTTTTCCGTCCAGTGTAATATCAAAGTCAAGTAGATGTAGTCCTGGGAGCCTGTGGAATATAGTAGGCCACTTATCTCTGGGCTTATTCAAAGTGTATGTTTTACCCTTTTCGTAATAAGGATTTGGTGCCTTCCCTGAAAGGAAAAGTTTAACGTTCTTTCTGGCGTCCCAAACATCAGCGATACTCTTTCCTGATCCATAGGGAGTGTACCAGGCGGGTGAGGCGTCCTCTTCATCTTCCATTGCTGATGTTACATCAGTGTTTACCTGGTTGTAAGCCCTACTTAAAGGATACCAAGGTCCAGTGATTTCTAGTCCAGGGTTCTTGATCGGATGGGCATCATTTGGTATAGGCACATGATCATTTAACCTCCAGCTTAAACTAGATTGTCTCTGGAGGAAATTGTCTATCATTCCTTGGACTATCTCTCTAAAAGTCCTCCTATTACCATCTGCGTCCACAAAAACTTCGTCCCATGAGGGAAATGACCCCTTTGATGATACTGAATCCTTTGACTCTAACCATTTCCTCCTCTTACTAATTACTCTCTTTATCTCGTCGGAAAACTCTACAGAAAGTTCCTCTATTAGTCCTTCAACGCTTACAATTCTGTCATTTATAACTTTTTCACCGAAGAGGTCTTTGTAGTTATGATATATTTCATCTGGAATTTTTAATTTGGAGGGCAAAACTATACACCAAGTTTATATTTTATTCCATGTTTTTAAAACTTTACAATACAGTTTTAATCTCACATATACATTTATTGTTTTACTCTTTATCTTATGGGGTTAGAATATTTTAGTGTTTTTAAATTAATAACGATATATCTTAAGATACTGATATTTCCTGTTAAGTGTATAAGACGAATCTACTGAATTCTTACACATAACAGGATAAATTGTGAAATGACCCGAAGAAACATGAATGTAGAAATTTTTTAGAGAAATAGATTTAAACTATACTCTTGAGTTAATTGAAATAGTACAGAATCGATACCAATTTCATTGTCTGAATATTGTCATAAAAAACAGATGTAGAGGATTGAATATTTAACCGGTTTTAGGGCGTTATGATAAGAATCGAACCACTTGATTTCAGATAATTTTAAAAAAATTTTTACCATGTTAAAAACTTATGGGAGAGGAGAAGACCCTTAATACAGATAAACAACTTAGAAGAGAGCTAACCTTAATTGATCTAGTATCATTGGCGTTAGGAGGGATCATAGGATCTGCTTGGTTATTTTCAGCGTTAAGTGCAGCGTCTATCGCTGGACCTTCAGCTGTACTTTCCTGGGTAATTGGCGGTATACTAATAATATTCATTGGTCTGGCTTATGCTGAATTAGGTACTGCTGTTCCGAGAAGTGGAGGAATTGTAAGATATCCTCATTATAGCCATGGAAGTTACGCTGGTTATATGTTAGCTGTACTGTACCTGATATCTGCAGTGACTACTCCTTCAATAGAGGCTGAAGCCGTTGTTGAATATCTAGCCTCAATTAGCCCACTTAACTTTCTAACCACATCTGTTAACGGTGTGAATGTACTCACAGTATATGGAATTCTTTTGGCTATTTGTCTAATGGTGGTCTTCTTTCTTGTTAACTATTTTGGGATAAAAGCACTTGGTAAAACTAACACTGGTATAACAATATGGAAGTTAGTAGTTCCAACTGTAACTTTTATATTACTATTTTTTGCGTTTAATTCAAAGAATTTCACATCTTATGGTTTCCTACCAACCGGTAATTCAAATGGCTTAATAGATGT
Organism: Sulfolobus acidocaldarius DSM 639; assembly: GCF_000012285.1. Lineage (NCBI taxonomy): Archaea > Thermoproteati > Thermoproteota > Thermoprotei > Sulfolobales > Sulfolobaceae > Sulfolobus > Sulfolobus acidocaldarius. The sequence goes on along the minus strand of NC_007181.1, from coordinate 2,026,758 downwards.
ATTTTATGCAATACCTGCTAGTGGTATAGTATATGCTTATCTAGGATTTAGGCAACCAGTGGAGTATGCCGGAGAGGCAAAAAATCCTCAAAGGGACATCGGAAGGGCAATAGTTATCTCACTAGCAATAGCCATCATAATTTATACACTACTTCAAATAGCTTTTATTGGAGCGTTAGACTGGACCTCAGCAGGTATTTCAACACCTGGTAACTGGACCGCTCTTACTTCTAGCTCATGGGCAAGTGGACCCTTCTATAACGAACTAGAGAATAGTGGAAAAGCTTTAGGTTTAGCGTTATTAGTATATTGGGGTTATGCTTTACTCGTAGACGCGGTAATTTCTCCCAGTGGTACTGGTCTAGTGTACATTGGTACCACCACAAGGACTTTCTACGGAATAGCCGCAGATAGGTACTTTCCTGAGTTCTTCCTGAGACTTAATAAATACAAAATACCAATCTTCTCCCTCATTGCAACACTCGTCGTAGGAATACTGTTCTTACTACCATTCCCTAGTTGGTATTTATTTGTGAATTTTAGTTCATTGGCTACAGTTTTCACTTACGTAATGGGTGGCATAGGTCTACAGACATTGAGAAGAACTGCTCCTGATCTTAGGAGACCAGTGAAGCTAGCAGGAAGTAAGGTTATTGCACCCATAGCTACTGTGTCGGCAATGCTGGTAGCATACTGGTCAGGTTTTACGACCATATTTTATGTGCTGACATCCCTGTTCATTCTAGTGCCAATATTCTGGATATATTACGCAGTTAAGGAATTAAATATGAATAGAGCACTTGGAGTAACTTTAGGATTGCTTCAACTCTTATCCAACATACTCTTAGCTTATTTTGCATACGTAAATATTTTGAATTCCTCTTATAATTTGATTGGGAGCTTTATAATGTATTTCTTAGGCTTTCTTGGAATGTCAATAATTCCTAGCCTGATTGGATATTTGGCTGTTAACGAGACGGGCAGAAAGTACATAAAGAGTGGTCTTTGGCTTATAGGCTTGATTCTGGCAACATATGTGATGAGTTTCATTGGCAATTTTGGACTACTTAGTAGCCCTATAGTACCTTTCCCCTATGATACCATACTAGTGGTTATTATAGGTCTAGTGTTCCATTACTTAGCAGTTTACAGTGGCTTCAGGACTGAGGAAATTGAAAATATAGTGAGAGAACAGGCACAACAGGACTGATGTAAAAACGTTTTCATCAAAAATAACTGAAGATAAGGAAAAAATCTTTTGTCTTTATCATTTCTTATTTGTCCAGCTTAATCTCCTCTATGACCCCTAAGTCTTTTGGCGAAAAACTTTTGACCTGCTCAGGAGTCATCTTAAGAGCTCTCTCAATTACCGTTAACCTTGCGTTCACTAATTGTTTCCTATTTTCTATGGTGAAATCAGGGGTCAATCCAAAAGGTAATTTAGCTAGTGGTCTGGTTAGAGATTGAACTATCCCAACAAGTTTGTTGAATTGCTCTATTGCCTTTCTGTAGATACTCTCACCGTTCTCCACTATAAGCCTGGTTATCAAATAAGTTCCGTAAGCTATATGCCTAGATTCGTCTGTGGCAATTAGATTTACGGTCTTTGATAGCCCAGGCATTATATTTAGGCTATTAAATATGTGCTTAAAGGTCTTATACCCACTTTCAGCGGCCACTCCTTCAACATAAAGGTTATAAGTTGTAACTGCTACTGCTAAATTCTCAGGGGATGGATCTACTCTTAATTTCCACATTACGCTTGGTAGTTCCTCATAGAAAATTTTCTGATACCACGGATTGTACTCTGTGGTAAAGATTGTCAAGTCGTCATTTATCTCTAATGAATCACAAAATCTTCTAAATGCCTCTGCATGCTTAGCCTCCTCAAAGGCAAACTGTTCTAGATATATTACATCTTCGACCCTTCCCTCATTAATCATCGTTGATATTAAGGGAGTAATATCAACTGCCACTGCTTCTTCCCCTGCCATGAAGAGTGAGACTATGTTCAGAAGGTAATTCTTCTCATCTTTACTTAGTTTTTTCCAGTCCTCCTTGTCTTTTGAGAAATCTATCTTTGCTGGATCCCAGAATAGCCTCTTGCCTATTTGGTAAAGTTTCATGGGGAATGTGTTCCAGTCATATCCTACTGAGGTTGCCTTGAACTTCTTATGGATTACTCCTTCACTTCTGAATTCAAGTAATTTTTCCTTCAAACCCTCTCATTATATTATTTAAAAACCTAAAATATTAAAACCTTAAGTATTTAGTTATTTTTATATAAAAAAATTATATAATCATTAATACAGACGGCTACGTGCAAAATTATATATGATCAGCTACTATCATAAGGTAATGTTAAAATAAATATTGTAATAAGTAAAATATCTCTGTTCCTTTAAACATGAGGTTTTCAGTAAGAGCTATTGTCTGCTTTAGTCCATTCCTTTTTATCTCGTTCATTTCCTCCTCCTTTTATTTTCCTCAGGATAAGTTTGCGTTGATCTTAGATCTCAGGATTTTTTAATAAGAGTCTGCATTACTTATAATTTGGATCATAACGACGGTAATTCAGAATGGAAGCAGGTTGTTGTCTTTGTGTAAATCTATTGAATAATAGAGTATTAACCCATGAGAGTGTGGATAAATTCACCTAATGTTATTCCTGCACTAGCCAATCGTGTAAGATAATAATGGCTATATATATTATCTTTTATCTAGATGACTATTAAAGTATATCTATCCCTTACGAGTATTAATTACTTCAATGTAAAATGATTTTTATTAGTTAGATTAGGATATAGTCACTATGAAAATTGATACACATCAGCATCTCGGTATATACGGTGTAAATGCTAAAGAGATTAGGGACAACTTCGATTACGTTGTTTTAAACCCATCATATAAGTACTCATGTAATTGCTGTGTTGACGGTTTCTATCAGCAATACCTCTGGAATAAAGGTAGAGATTACCTTCAACTAGGAATATATAATTTAAAGTGCAGAGTTCCTGCAGGGGTTGAACTTGGGAGACAACTAGATAAGGGAATAGTGGGAATTGTCTTAAATCCAATCAATCATGACTTTGATCTTGATAAAGCTGATGACGTTTATCAGTTCGCTGAAGACCACGATCTACCCCTATTTATTTACACAGGTAGAGGTAAGGGAGATCCCTCTAAACTAACTGAAGTTCTCAAGAATTTCAGGTTAAAAGTAGTCTTGATAAGTCTAGGTTATCCAAATTATGTTAATGAGGCAAGAGAACTCCTTAAACTGAATAATGTGTACGGTGACATCTCCTCTGTTCCACAGAATGTAATTAAAACATTTCCTAGAGAAAAATTGATATTTGGGAGCCATTATCCTTATGTCCCCTTTCAAGAGATTATGGATAAGGAAATACTAAGTAATGCGGTCAAAATCCTCAGCATTTAACATATGTTAGACGGGCTTAACTGTTATCTTTGGTGTTTCACTCTCTTAAGTTCATTAACAATTGTCGTAATTACCTTTTTAAAGCACAATAATTTAAGGTCCGAATAAGTTAACTATCTAGTATTTGACTTAATGAGGTTTTTATGGCATCTCATACTTAAGGTATAAGAAAACGTGAGGACACTTTTAAAAATAAAGCGCCAGGCTAAACTTAAGGTCTAGCCTTGTTTAAACAGGTTATGTAAAGGTAGTATAAATTGCTCATTAGGGGAAATCCGTTCCAGTTATCCTAAGATAGTAATTGTCTTTATTTGTTAAACTGGAAGAAAGTCATAAGAGTGATTGGCTTTATAAGGCATGAGTTAAAGTACATTTCTAATACATGTGAATCATAATTTCATTCATAAAATTCAATTTAGTTTTCACTTATACTCATACATTTTGAATAAATTATATTTTTTATATAATACAAAGAAGCTTTTTAGTAATCTTGTTACTGTCTTTCTTGCTTCATAAGAGGTGAGGTCACATTTGCTAATCTGGGATTCAAGCTTTTTTAATACTAGTCATGTATTTTTATTTACGTATCACTGAATTAGCTTGTTAACTTCCTTGAATTTGGACGGGTCACCTAAAACAAATAGAACTTGTCCCTCTTTAACTTCAGTATCTTTTTCAAAATAAGGATCCAGTTTACCATCCTTTAATATCGCTATTGGTATAACATCGTTAGGTAAATCTTTAAGTTTTATAATTCTTTTAACTTCAAAAACTCCTATTGCAAATTCCCTGCCATTTGTAGGATAAATCATACCAGCGAATTGCTTAGATACCGAGGCTGAAGCCATCATCCTCCCTAAAACTTCCTCAAACGGAATGATAATATCAGCTCCGGCTGTCCTCATGATATCCATCATTGAGGAGTCCTTAACGACTGTAACTATTGTTAGTGGTGGATTCATTTTCTGTACTTTCAAGGTTAGTAGAAGGGTCTCTGAGTCATCATCCATAGCTATTATAGCTGACTCAGCATTATTGATGCCTACACTTAGTAAATTATCCTCATTTTTAGGATCTCCCAAGATTACCTTATCTCCCTTTAATAATTTGTAAATTTCTTGACTATTTGTGACTACAACATAGTCCTTGTCTAATTCCTCTAGCTTCTTCACAGCAGACAATACACTTCTTGAATTCCCTAGTACTATAACATGACCTCTCATATGTTTACCTCTCCATCTAGCCCTAGCGTCAATCCAAGTATTTCTATTCACAATTGTTAGAATTAAAGTTTGTGCAATACTCGCAAATAGTCCTACACTGAAGATAATGCTCAAAGTTAGGAATAGCTTCTCTTGGGACGGCATAGAGTAGATATTCGGAGCGTAAAGTCCGACAGTTGTTATAACATTAACTGCGGCATAAATTGCAGATATCCAATCTAAATGCTGATAATAAACAAATATTAAGGCTATAATATATACTACAATACTTAGCATTAATAATTGTAAGTATATTTTTCTAATAACTGAGTAAGGCGAAGCGAAAATTTCTATAATAGGTATTATTCTTCTATTCCATATCTCGTTTTTATTCACAATATACGTATTACAAATGCATATTAAATAAGCTTATGTGTGAACAATAATTTGATTATTTTGATATAAATTGAATTTTCTTTACATTAAATAAAGTATTTTTAGGGTGAGGCTATTTATAGGGACAAGAAGGTGAAGCGATCTTCTCGCCTCCATTTTTTATATTTTCAACTTTATGTAATTCATTCTTTTATACTAGTGAGCTATAATTCATATGTTTCTTGATATTAATTTCCTATATGACAAGAGAGAAACTTCCATGAAATAAAAATTTACAATTTACTACTTAGATGTTTATTAAGGATAAAATCTCACTTCATAAGAGAATTCGTGTTTTTGTGCTGGTTTAATTACCTTAATACCCATCTTATTATGGAAAGCGTCTGGAGCTCCACTCATTGGCTCAATGGCAACAGCTCCTTTAACGCCAGTATATATTTGAATGTAATTTAGGTTTTTCCTCCTAGTTATTTTCACTGTGGAATAAGACGATTTCAAAATTATATCTCCTCTCACGATAAAACAGTCATCGTATTCCCCGTGACTTAGCTTAACCTGTTTTATTTCCCCTGTTGGTATATTGTCAATACTCTCTAGTTTCCTTACTTCTCTCTGTGTAATTATTTCCCAGTCACTGGAAACCACAAAATATGGATGTGTTCCCACTGTTAAGGGTGCTCTTTTGTCTCCAACATTCTGAACTACTATCTTATTCATAAAACCATTCTGGAACAGCTTATACAGGACTAGGCAATTCAACTTTGTAGGATAACCCTTATCCTCCAAGAGATAGTTTAGGATCACGAAGTCCCTTTCCTTATGTATAACTGAAAACTCTTTATCTAAGACCAGTCCATGAATGGCATTTCCTTCTTTGTTCTTGGGTAACTCATACTTAATCCCATCGAATATGTACTCTCCACCCTTTATCCTGTTAGCAAAGGGTATTAGGACTGCCATGCCACCTCTTGTAACTCTATCAGTATTTCCCTGGAGAACTAGATCTTTCCCATTGATTTTAAATGAGTAAAGGTAGGCTCCCTTATTTAGAATCTCAGCCTCAGCACGTCCCTTTTTTAAAATCATGTTCTTATTCTCTTTAATTTTCTAATTTATTATTTTCCTGTGTTAATTTAATACTACTTTATTTTGCATTGAAGTAGTTGTCACGATTGTGTCATGTTAACGATAAATCAGCTAGACCTACTGCTTGTTTAAGATTGAATAGTGCGTACCTCCATTGCTTATAAGATATTTGTAGGCTCTACAAAAACCATGTTCTGAGTCGAGTTTTAACGTCCTTAAACGAACATGGAGACTAAACTTCAAGTGGGAAGACCTAAACACTCAGGGTAATTGTTTATTAATTTTGTTTTCTAATAGGAAATATGATGATTAAGGTCAAGCGAGTTTATGACGCACCTGAATCTGATGATGGGGTCAGAATATTGATTGACCGATTATGGCCTAGAGGAGTAAAGAAAGATCTAGTGGATATTTGGATGAAAGATATTGCTCCATCAGATGAGTTAAGGAAATGGTTTAATCATGAACCTGAAAAGTGGGAAGAGTTTAAGCACAAGTATATGGAGGAGCTTAGAAGTAACCCTAAGGTCAAAGTCTTAATCGAGGTAATAAGGAGAAGCGAAAATGTTACATTCCTATATGCCACTAAATCGCCTTACAATAATGCGGTAGTTTTAAAGGAGTATATTGAAAGTTTGTTAACAAAATAATCTTTTTTAGAAAGAGTTGTTACATATGGTCTTTGCCTCAAAGAGACCCATTGAAGTTACACTCCTAGTGGATAAACACCCATGCGAAGTCTTAGACATATTTAGAAAATATGAAATTAAGGCTCAGATAACTAATGTTAAGCTAAGGGATCAGGTTACTGACCATATTGCATTCCTTAAGATAAACGATGATATACTCAAGGAATTAAAGAGAAGGTCTCTTAAAACTTTAAGGATAAATGAAAATACCATTTGGATAAGGACAAACGGTTGCGGCGTTTGTAAACTACTCTATCACTCTGACCTAATTGTGGAAAAGGTAAAGGTGTTAAGTAAAGCTACTGTTATGTATAAACTTCTATTACCAAATCTTTCTGCATTGAAACAGTTTTTAGAAGAACTGAACAGCATAAGAGTAGAGGCTACAGTTGCCAATGTATCAGAAATTGACGAGAGCGAGTTAACAGATAGACAATTGGAAATCCTGAGATTGGCTTACAAATCAGGCTATTTTGATGTCGATAGGAAAATCTCGATGAAGGAATTAGCCAATAAATTGGGGATAAAGGCATCTACGCTAGAGGAGATACTGAGGAGGGCTCTAAAAAAGGCTGTAAAATATTATTTGGACAGAAAGAGCTAAATTATGTTGTGGAGGAAAAACGCTTTAGAGCTAGGGCTAAACTGATTATCCTCTACACAAACCTAATTAAATTCAAAAAACTTTACAAACGATTAAACAAGAATAGAATTATTATCGCAGAAGATATTATCATCAGTATAATATGATAAAAAAGGAGAATTCTCTTATACCTCTTTACACTCTCATGGGAGGGCACCAGTAATCCCTCAATGGCTTCCGTGAGTATGTTTCATTCTATATTTATTCTCGTTATTAGATGGTAACTCTCTTGGCAAATCTATGCATGGATTTTCGTCAAAGAATCCGTCGGGTCTTAACATAAATCCAGCCATTTCTACGGGCATTACTGGCCAGTCTTCAACTCTCACTACATGCTCAACTCCCAATGTGTACCACAATACGATATCCTTATCCACTATGCTCCTGTTCTTTTCCACATACTTAGGTAATCCTTCGCCAATCCTTTCATAGGGATAATCTCCAGTAGCATATCTTTCATTTGGGTCATATGGAGTCACCCATAAATGATAATTTATATAGCCCCCTCTCTTCCTTACAAAGGACTCGTCTGGTAATGGACATGCTACATTTTCTCTAGGAATAAATCTATATGCAACAGGTTCACCTAGATAATTCGACTTTTTCAGATTAACTATTTTCCAGTATCTACCACTTTGCGGATTTACGTGTCTTCTAGCCTCTAGTTCATTTTTTAATAGAGTTTCCTCTGCATAGAAGGCGTTACCTAACGGGTTTTCAGGACCTATACTCTCTGGTTTTAGATTGACTTCATATACCCTATTTATTTGTCCGTCGATATCTAAATCCAATCTAATGTTAAACCAGTGTATGTGAATAGGTCCATAAACCTCTGGGGTAACAAGTGTACCATACTTTCTCTTTTGTCCTTTAGGTGCGGCGTCGTCATTTATTATACCAGTTAATTTAACCATCAGTTCAATGCTACCGTCTTGGTAAAAATGCCAGAAGAATCCATAGTCATAATTAGCCAACGTTGCCCAAAATGATACTACAAGCCTCCTATTTCGCCTTACCTCAGAATCTCCGCTTCTCAAATCAGTGTGTCTCCATATTACATTAAAATCCTCTTCATGTACACATATAGCCTTTTTCACCTTCACAGGTTTACCATCGGAACTTGCCCTAACTACATCGAAATGGTAAATACCTTCACCCAAACAATCACAATCGTAGAGTTCACCATTACCATGTTTCAGTGGAACTATAAAGTTTCCTAGACCGTAATCTCCTGCGTCAAGAACCATTTTTCTGTAATGAAACGGAGATGGATCTCCGTAAGGAACCATTAAATCTACAACTGATGCTCTGTAAATAATTTGTCTCTCTCTTCCTTTATAGTTATATCTTACGTCATATATTACGAGCCCCTCCCTCGGTGTATAACCAATCCTCAACCTCCATCTATACCATTTTATTTCGTAACCATTAACCTCTACACTGCTCCCTTGAGGTTGAAGTATTTCGATGGGTTTAAGGCTGTCTACTTGTATGTCTTTCCTTCTCTCAGGTGTGTAATCACTGCTAAGTTCAGGAAGAGGCGCCTCACCGAAATCGTCAATTCTAACTACCTCCATTTTATTTAGGTCAACCCATGGCATAAGTCCGTGTACTGGACGAGCATAATTATTGTCTTTTAGGTCTTTTTTAATCCACATGTATCCTATAGCTAACCTTTTATTACGTTCAGCCTCATTTACATACCCTGGGGACCAACAGTCAACTATCAAAAGATTGAGATCATTAGGAAGTATACCACGTTTTTGTAGAGCCTCTTGAACGCGCTTATCATTTCTTACAGCTTTTTCACATTCTCCAAATTCGTCCAAGGTTATAGGTGCGTGGACATTCTTTATTTCATGAACTGAAACAATTGAACGAGACTCAATGGAAACTATTGCTTCATATACTTTCCCCTCTTCTGCAGGATTATAAAACTTGACTAATGCTTGTCTCTCTACACTTTTCTCTCCTCTTTTCCATTTCAGATAATCATCTTTCTCTGGCTCATTTAGCATTATGGCAATGAATTTTATGCTCTCTCCCTTCTCTAGGACTATTTTTTCCCTTATTACCTGAGCTGCTATCTCTATTTCGTTCTCGTCAAGTGGATCTAGTGGAGACTTGACTAACCTAGAATTTACTTTACTTTCTTCAACCACTCCTTCTCACCTAAGCTTATATGATCAATATTACATAAGAAAATATAACTATAAATATATATTTTGTATTATAAAGTAATACATTATAATACATTATCTTACAAAATATGATTAAATATTAGTTCTACATAATAGTAGTTTCGAACTAAAATGGATGAAACTAAGGGCAAAAAGGAAGAGCAAACTGAACAAGGAGAGGGTTTAGCTAAAGGTGTAGCCCGATATAGAGAGGTTTTAGCACAAGGTATAGCTTCCGCAGCTCCTGCAGCTGCTACAATAGGGACATTAACCGGTGCAGCTGCTTTCGTATATGGAGGCTTACCATTAGCTGTATTAATAGCCTTAGTTGCTATACTGCTTGATGCTACAAGGATAAGTATAATATCTAGATACATTCAAAGTGCAGGTGGAATATATACATTTATAGAGAGGGGGTTAGGGAAAAAAGTAGCCTTCATAGCCAGTATGTCTTACATCGTTTACATATTTGCAGTTATAATATTTGTCTATCTAATAATGGGGCTAATGGTTCCTACAGGACTTCAAGAGTTAGGATTAAGTTTGCCAGATTGGATATGGATTCCATTTGGTCTTGCAAATGCAGCCATTGCGGTTTTTATATCATATATGGGAATAAGACCGTCTCTAAAATTCACACTGACTATGAGCTTAGCGGAAATTACTGTTTTAATTGCGACTTCGCTCCTGATATTTTCCAAAGTGCCTCCTGACCCACAAACATTTACTCTTGCGTATGTGCCACAACCTCAAATACTTAATCTTGGTCTTGGTGTTTCGTTCGGTATTTTGGCTTTCACTGGATATGAAACTGTCTCTGTGCTCGGAGAAGAAGCTCAAGATCCAAAAAATACGATAACTAAGGGCGTGTTTACAGCTGCATTGATAGTGGGTATTGTATATCTGATAGGCTCTGAGGCATTCACTGTAGGATGGGGTGTCAATAACATGAGCTCTTATTTCAACTATCTTGCCCCAGGTCTAATAGAAGCATATAATTTTGGTGGTCCCATATTAGCCATAATTTTAACAGCCCTTCTTATCAACAGTAATATAGCTTGTGCATGTGGATTTACAAATGCAGTGACCAGGGTTATGTACGCAATGAGTAGAGACGGATTATTGCCGTCCAGAATTGGGGATATACATAAGAGGAGAAGAACTCCCCATATTGCTGCATTATTCACATTCATATTTACAGCTGTCTATTTCGTTATAATGTCTCTTATTTTTACTCCGGCAAATATATTCATTGCTACTGGTGTCACTACCACGTTTGGTTTCCTAATAGCTATATTTACAGTAAATATAAGCATGTTAATTGTTGTAAAGAGAAATAACGCATTGACCATAGGTAATATATTACTTGTAGCCATAATTGAGACTATAATAGGCTTCGTGTTTTACAGTCAAATAATCACTAGTGCAATAAATATACCAGTTCTCATCGGCGTGTTAACTTTAGTATTGTGGGTCGTAGGAGGAGCAATTTACTTGGCAATAGCAAGACAACTTAAAAGATGAAAACTTAGCGAACCAATCAGATTAGTTCGAGAAACATTTGACATCTTTTAGCTAATCTCTATTAAAGGTAAAGACTATACTTTTTTCCATCGGTTCTATCTTACATTTTTTATCAGCTAACTCGTGGATATTTTCCATCAACCCTTTATAATAATTCGCTATTAATACAGAATATTTGTAGTTATAATTGTGAGATAATATAATTGTAATACTCTCTTTATCCTCTACGATATCATATTTAAACAAGTTGGAATACTTCGAAATAATATCTAAGAATCCAATGAAAGTCATCAACTTTCCATATTTCGCATATTTTTTACTGTGTAATTCTTTACTCCAAATGAACAGGTACTCTTTACCCCATTTTTTCCCTGCCTGATAGGCATTCTCCTCTATCAAGTGTAAATCATCGGTCATACAATTTAGTACGAGCTCAAAAAATCTACTAGATATTGTAATTTCTTTCTCTTTATCGAATTTGCGGATTTTGTATGTAAATAACATGTATTTTTCTAGTTCCCTCGTTATAATACTGTTAAATTTTGTATCTTCCTCTAGTGAAACTTTATCTAAAAATTCCTCCATCTTCTTAGGTATCCTAATGGTCTTAACTACACTCAGGTCGCTGCTCTCATAGTCCTTTCGTTTTTCCATAACAGAATAATTGTTTTGGCTTCTATTTATCCTTTAAGATAAGAATACAAAAGATATTAAAATTGAATTCATAAAATTAAGATTATTTACTAGATAAGGTCCAATTTTAGCAGTACATGATATAGATATTGTTTAAATATATAGTTTATCCTTGTATAAAATAAATTACAATAAAAATAGTTTTAATTTATTCCTTATCTTTACTCTTTTCTATCATCAGGGATAAGCTTTCCTCTTCTATATTTATATGTGGATATTTGCTCTAACGAGAGTCCTTTTGTTTCAGGGGTGAATATCAGGGTAAACACAAATGCTGCAGCACTAACTATTACCAGAAGTTCAAAGAATGGTAATTTTCCGAAGGAAGACACGATGAAGGGAAACTCGAAGGCACTTAAAAATGACACAAACCTAGTAATAGCAGTGGCTGAACCCATAGACACAGACCTTAACTTAGTAGGGAATAATTCTATAGCATAAAGACCCATAGTGTTTCCAGGTCCAAGGTTTCCCATTCCATACTAAAATATTAACCCTATTATACCCAAGGCGATAGCAAATAGTCCACCTATTGTGGCTCCTAATGCTACAAAGATCATACCAAGTGTTGCAAAACCAAAGCCTAATAACTGTAGAATTCGCCTTCCCACAGTATCATTAAGATATGCTGCACCCAGTGCACCTAAAAACCCTGGTACATACAATAATGCGGAGAACAATATGGCTAAAGCACCCTTAATACCTAATAAACTCAAAATACTAGGTGAATAGAGACCAAATCCATAGGCACCGATATCATAGAGAATCCATTGGGTCCATACAACTGCGGTCCTCTTAGCCCACTCACCTTTAAATAGGGCTGTTATTGAGCCCGCACTTATTTTCTCGTACTTTTGCTTCTCCTTAATAAGATTATTGATATCCTCATCAGTCATACCAGTCTCTCTCCTTAATAACCTAGCTTCTTCGATAGCTTTCTCTCCTTTTTGAGCAATATTCCACCTTGTAGACTCAGGGAGATTAGTCCTCAGAAGTATAGTTATTATTGCAGGAATAGCACCTAGACCTAGTGCCCACCTCCAGGCGGTTATGGGGTCGATTAAGTAAAACAGGTATCCAACTGAAAACGCAACTGCTGCTCCAATACTCCAGAACGACCATACCCATCCATATCCCTTGCCTCTCTCCATATTTGGGTACATTTCCGAAGCGTATACTGGACTTAGTGCATAATCAGCACCAACGCCCCATCCTATGAAGAACCTGAAAATTATCATTTGGATAAGGTTAGTAGAGAGGGCAGATAACACAGCAAAGACTACAAAAAATATCAGATCGAAAACGTAGAGATACCTTCTGCCAATTCTGTCAGAGTAATGCCCAAATAAAATTGCTCCTACCATAGCACCTAAAAGCGCCGATCCGCTGACCCAACCTAGGGTAAATGAGTCATAAGGAAATATCTTGTAGGTCTGTAAGATGAATGTGAACACCGATATTACACTGAGGTCATATCCGTCTAAGAAATAACCCATAGCAGATAGGACAGTATATGTAGATCTTTTAGGTGTAGATTTTTGAATATAAGTCTTGTCCATATAATTAATAATGTAAAATTCTTATATAGGCTTTTTCTAATTAGAAACTAGAGTACTATATATTTTAAGGTTTCCTGCCATTATCACTTAAATATTTAGAATCATCATCCGTTCAGTTAGATTTCGTTGCTTCCTGTAATTTAGAGAAAAAACAGAGACCATGATGTCTATTCTACGCGGTTGAGGATATTGTTTATTCTCGAAGGTTGAATATGAGTTAAAACTCATTGCCTAAAGGAATGATAAAGAGTTTATGTTAATGTAAAGTTGAATTTAGACTGGGAGAGAAACCAATACTTGCGGAAAGATTAAAAAATATTGTAATTTTCTCCTCTCCTTGTGTTTCATTCCATGAGATCTATTCCTACCTTATCTAGCTTATCTAGCCAGTTAATGAACTTCTTTACATTATCTCCTTCAAATATGGAACCGTGTTGCGGTGCAATAATCTTTATGTCCAACTCTTTCACCCTTTTGAGCCAAACATCTAAAGCCTTTCTTGTAGGTAAGTATCTCCTATGGAACCACTCCATGTATTTTACATGTTCATCGAAGTTCTGGACATATAGACTCCATTTCCCTTTAGGGAATATCGCTGCTCCTATATCTCCTGAGAAATAAACCTTAGATTTAACGTCGTAAAGATGGAAGTTTCCTTCAGAATGGAGGAAGTGTGCAGGGACAGCTCTCACTTGGTTTTTCTCTATTTTAAACTCCATTCCTCTATCAGGTATTTTAACTATTCTTTCTGAACTACTAGGATCTGACATACCTAGATGAGGTATAAATCTTTCCCATATCTCTGATATGTACACCTTAGCGTTAGGGCAGGTATCTAGCCAGAGGTTCATTGCGCCTATCACATCCGGATCTTGGTGAGAGTAAAATAACCCCACAATGTTTTCAGGCTTCACAAAATCCTTCAAGTTTTTGAACACTCTTTCAAATACAAAATACCCACCTGGATCCAATAGAATACCTTTATCTCCATCGACTATCAAATACTGGTTTGTCAGAACACCCCTTTCATAGTCAGACTCGTCAAGTCCCAACCAAACAAATTTATGGTCTCTATCCTCATGAATGACATATGGCTTGTGGATCTTCATTCTCTTATTCCCTCCAGAAGTTTCGGTGAAACCATTACGTACACCTGGGTCTTATAATTACCCGAGAGAGTGTTTAAAACGTCTTCCTTTCCAAAGTACTCCTTTCCGTCTTTCATTACATACACTCCTTTAACCTCTCCGTTTATGTATAATACCCTAAAGGCTGACGGTCCACTTCCTGAGATATATACTACAGGATATTCTGATAACTGTGATACCACCTCTTGCAAGTAGTCTACAACACCACCTACATTTAGAGCCACGTTCTGAGTTCTCACCATCTTAGATTTCATTACTAGTTTAGATAGATAAGATAGCTTTGAGAGGTTTTGTGAGTAATCAGCTGCATTTTCACCATTTTCATCTACCTCATATATCTCAGTCTTATCTAAGTCATTCAGCATACCCTTTCTTATCTCTTCTAATACCTTATTCAGGTTCCTTCCTACAATCCATTCCTTTTCCCCTTTATAAGTTAATGTAACTCTTAACATGTCCTCTGTCTCATGATAAAATCCTATCCCAAAAGTGTTTCCCTTGTCATCTACTGCAGACCATTCCACTGAGTCTGATGAGATCTTCGGACTTTGAATCTTAAATCTAGAGGTTAATCTGAAGAACCACAGTATTCTAAACCTCAATACCATGTATCCATCCTCAACACCAACAACACTAGGAATGACACCTAGAACGTTATCAGGATTTTTTGCCCAATCCAAAGCGTAATTTATATTATTCACGCCAATTACTACTGACTCTGACCTCATGTAGAGAAAACTATATTTGATGGTATATAAGGATATTTATACTCATGTTATGAAAAGTTTTAGATATATCTTGATAAGAATTAAGAAGGATAAAAGAATCGCGTTAGGTAAAATTTAATTAATTTCTTGAAAAAGAAACATAATGTCCTTTTCTCTACCTATGAGAATAGAGAAATCCTAGGTCGAAAATATACAATACTTTCGTTCTTGGAATAAAATCCTAATTGTTTTCCAGAAGTCTGAAAGATTAATATGAATTATCTAAATCATAGTTTATCACTTAAAGTCGGACAGTAAGTTTTTGAATTACTTACGTAAATTTAAAATAAAAGTAATGGATTCATATAGCAAAGATAAACCTTTATGTGTTAAAATAATGTCCCGAACTGCTTTAAATATACATGGCTGTTTAAGGAGAAGGTAGATATCGAGAAATAGTTTGATTTTTTCGAACACATTTTTATATTGATTATAGCAGTAAATATTCACCGGACATTACAAATACTTCATAACATATATAATTGAACATGAGTAATTTTCTAAATATGTTGAGAATGTAATATAATTAAAATTGTAATAGTATTACTGTGGTAGGAAGGTAATACTCAACTGGGTCAAATTTTTGATAACCATTTGACACGTCTTGTCTTAAATCAGAGAAGAATAATAAAGTAAAGATGTACTCATATTAACTATCATTCTTCACAAACTAACATATTATATGTTAACTGCATAAATGGCATGAAGTACTGTAACTACTCTTAATTTTCATTAACGTCTGATATTCAGTTTCCCATGTATGCCAATTTTTCCTCATTCTCTTTCCTTTAAAGACCTTAAATAGATTATTAAAGCTCACAAAACCTCTATTAAGTTGGTGCACTTTTATAGAATTCTGAAATATATTAAGTATGTCGTTAAGGAATATAATATGTATGAGGCTAAGAATATCACCACTCCGCTTGTCCAAGCCAAGATAGCATTTTTACATTTAACGCATATCCTTCCTGCAAGTGTAGTTATGACGTAAATAACCAATATACTAAGTATCTTTATTGTAAATAACATCATTATACCAACAGAATATCCATTAATGTTATCATATGGTTGAAGGAACACATTATACTCAGACGCATCGAAATTAATCCATGCGATACTTGAGACTACAGCATCTATTAAGTTACCACCTATAATAATCAGCCATAAGATTCTACTGAACGTGAACTTTCCTTTGAAAACTTCTGATATACCTCTCCTAACTCCACTGTCAAAATATAATACTAGACCAGTAAATATTAGGGAAAACGAGAAGACTAAGAACTCATATGGGAATTCCCTGATTACGTAAAGGAAAGAATTGAATGGATAATTGATAATTATTATTTCGTCACTATTATAGGCGTATATGTTGTAGGTTTCTATATATGAAAGCTGACCATTCATTAAATTCCTTTGAGTATACAACAGATGGATATTTAAAATCTGCACCTAAAATATTAGGGTATAATATTAAATACTTGAAAAGCAAATTTAGGTAATTTGAAAAGGATAGATAGAAAATTTCTATTTAATTTTGTGCTATATGTTAAAAATGAAAAATTTTAATGTTTTCTCCCAAAGTTTGAAAGATAAAATTTTGTATATATACGTGAACGGCTAAAATATTTTCAGATTTCCAAGTGTTTTATATAAATTTTTTTCAATATATTTAAGTAATATAAAGGCTACTCATATGAAAGCGGCACTGAAAACTCTGATCTATAGGAGTCCACAACTAAAACTATCATTTTTAAAGGGGAGGAACAGAGAATAAGATGCTTTTGTAAGCTCGAGAAGTTTTATCCTTTCAACACTAACTAAGAAAACTTGAAAATGAATGTGTTTGATATTTTCCTTGCATAGAATAGAACCTGATATACTCCCGCCTTGAGAGGCTAGGCTCGTCTTCATTTTTCATCTCTCCTTTACACATTCTTCCATGAAGGCTAAAAGGTAACTGTATTCCAATGCCAAGGATTCAGGGTCAGCAACAGCATGACCAGTATCATTTACAAATAACAGAACATTGTTTCCCATACTCCTGGATTTAGCGACATACTTTAATGCGTGACCAGGATGTACCCTATCATCACTAATTCCAGTGTAAACGAATGTATTGGGCAAGCCGGGTTTTATGTTGTGATAAGGACTATAAGATGCCAAGTAATCTCTAAATTCGGGTTTATCAGGATCTCCATACTCCGAAATCCAATATTTACCTACATATAGCTTATGATATCTTAACATATCTAACACGGGATGTCCAATCACTGCACAGTCTACTAGGTTAGGGATATCGTTTATTGTGGCACCCACCAATAGCCCACCGTTGCTTGAACCCATTGTTATAACTTTACCTCCAAATCCCTTAACAAACCTTACAAACTCCTCAAAGTCCTTAAATACATTTTTCTTATTGAGCAACATTCCCTGTCTATGCCATTCCTCACCGTTCTCATTACCTCCTCTTAAATTTGTTACAAGTATCGAGAATCCTAATCGTGAAAGAGGAAGTCTATGAATTATATTGTGTCCTGGAAGTATGGGAATTCTGAATCCACCATAACCGTAAACGACTACAGCCTTAGGTCTGTCACTCTTTGTCAGGAGGAAAGCATGTAAAGTTACGTTGTCTTCGCCTTTGATATAAACATCTTTTACTTTAACTTGATCCTCCTTGTCTTCTTTTATCTCCTCTATGATATTTGTGCTAAAACCGATTGATGGATCATAAACTTCTCTTATGATCTTATACCTTGTGTTAAATGACGTCTCAGCTATATATAATACATTGTCTTTAGAGTCCATTAAAATGACGTTCTCCAGAGTTTTTTCATGTATTTTTCTTCCCTTTAGATCATAAAAGATTACTGGTGTTCTATAATCTCTTATTACTTCCACACTCAAAAAGTCAATACCCAGACTAGCTTTAATTATAGGTAAGTCCGACCTTATCATACTATCTGGTAATATTATAGTTTCATTTTTTTTTGGTATACCAACTCACCTTTAACTACTCCCAAGACATCAATAACCTCACCTTCATCTATTTTTCTTAAGCCTTCAAAGGACTCCCCTATAAACAGTTCTCCATAACTCCAGCCTCTGTGTTTAACAATTGCTAACAGGTCTTCAAACACATTGACCTGAATGAATTCACCTGGTTTAAGGTCTTTCCCCCAAACCATAGTGTCGTTGCAGATAACTCTTTGAGTTGGGTAATCACCACCATCAGGAGGAGCAGAATCCCTATAGACCTTAACGTAACATAGTTGACCTAAGTAATAGAATGGGTTTTGAATGTTCTCTCCAATTTTCTTAGCTTCCCCTTGTGAAATAATCAAGGTCGTGGTCTTATCGCTTCCCTTCCTTCCCATACTAATTCCAATTTGTTCCTCTGAATTGTAAATTTTCCACATCTGGTATATTACATACCCTTGGGGTGCGACAAAAACAGTCTTATCACCTATCCTTACCTTGCTCTGTCCATCTAAGGTTAGAATAGTAGGATTTGTTGTATCATATGCAACAAGACCTACAATCTGAGGTTCTTTTAGTTTTTGTAAAATAATTGGATATAATTCTTTAGCTTTCCTTTCCAGTTTCTCCCTTGTTAATGAGTTCATCTCGTCGATGAACTTTTTACTCCGTTCATCACTCAAGTCCTCTAGATATTCATACTCGTCCATAAGTGAATTCTTTAAGTATATAATAAAAACTCGAAGGATACTAAGATTTTACAAAACATAGAATCAAGGAGGATGTAGTCGTAGATATAGCTACATCTAAGAGATAGACTTAAAGTTCTACGTATTTTATTCTATCCGAAGTGAAGTATTAGCTTATGTAATAATGTGAATACCTTGCTAAGGGATTAATGATCGAGGACCTATACATTATGGTGAGTCCTCTATACACTTCTTATGGAGTACATAAAAGTTTTTACTTATTATGATCAAGAAATGTTCTTTCAATTTATAAATCAATTATGTTTATTCCATATGTTTAGGAGTATGGATCAAAATTCTTTTATTCTGGGTACTAATTATTTTAAATAATGCCTAGAGGAAGATTTTATGGACCTAAGGAAATACAAACAGGGTTATTTAGAGTAGGACTCTTTTATGTTTTCTTCATAATATTTTCGATTTATTATACTTATTTAATAGTTCAGGGCGGATATCAGTACATATTATTAAGTTCCCTGTCAAACCCCCTATCAGTCACGATTCTGGTATGCTTTGAGACAGGTGGAATAATAGGTATGGAAACATCATTGCTCTTTGTTGCAACCATACCAGATAAAAACGGAAACCCATATGGGCTCTACTTTAGTAGCATAGTTCTTATAACCTATCTAGTGTTAGCGTTTTACGTAGTACCCGGAATTGTTAAAATTAGGAGAGGATTCAGTAACTATCCTAAAGAAGTCAGAATTGGGAGACTCGGTGCAAGCTTAATATTGGTTTGTATTCTCCTCTATATGATATCCTTTGGATATCTAGTACTCTCCCTGAATTACATTGTTCCCCCAGTCGACTTTTCCCTCTTTGCATACTCATTTTTATTAATTACCTTACTTTACACGATAGGTCAATTGCTTCTTGGCATAGGCATCTATAGACTAGGGAGACTCTACAGAAGCGGTTTATTAAAGGTAGGGGGAGCCCTTATAGCTATGCCTGTTACGCACTTTATTCCTTTTATAGGATACATTTTATCGAGACTTGGAATGGAAGAAGTAACAGGTTATAGAGATAAGGACACGACTCGTTACGGAGGACGTCGAAAGAGATTTTTCCATAAACGTAATTTACTTTTATTGAAATAAGCGGTAGAGAGAAAGAGCAAGATATCCGTTATTTTATACCTGAAAATTTTTGGTATATTGAGCTCAACAGGCTAAATTGGGTATTCATTACTGTGTGATCTTTCCTGCTCTTGGGTTATATATGGATAAAGTTTATCCTCAATACCCAGAGATCATTCTCTCTCGAAGGAAGTTCATTCTTCTTCAAGGCAACTACTTATTCTTTAATTTCCTCTAATATTTTTGGCGAGGGTATAGCGTAAATCTGAACCTTAAAAGCTCCAGATAAGGTGTTTAAAATATCTTCATTACCAAAGTACTCTTTTCCTTCCTTTAGGACATAAATACCCTTAACCTCATTATCTATAAATAAAATCCTGAACGCGGCTCCCCCGCTTCCAGATATATATATAACAGGGTACTCTGAGTATTGTTTTACTATGTCTTGTAAATAGTCTACCAATCCTCCTACATTGATTGCAACAGTCTGAGTCTTAGTGAACTTACTCTTCACTGTGAGCTTTGAAAGATACGACAGTCTTGAAAGGTTTTTAGAATAGTCATTTGGAATAGTAGAAGTTTCATTATTATTTCCTAATTGGGGACGTATTTCAGGTATATCTGGTACATCTCTCAATATCCCTGCTCTTATTTCCTCTAAAATACTGTCAAATTCTCCTTCCACTACCCATTCTCTTTCCCCAAAGTAGGTTATAACTACTCTTATTGTGCTCTTCCCCTCAGCTACAAAAGTAACTCTAAAGTTATTTCCTTTATTATCTCTGAAATTATACTCTACAACATCATCTGAGATCAAAGATGGTTCGATGAGAAATTCAGACTCAAAGTTAAGCATAAGCCGTGAGAATTTCATTTTCACTGTAGTACCATTTGACTCAACGATATTAGGTATAAGGGGAAGGACATTATCCAAATTTTTAACCCATTGTATCACGGCATAATTGTTCTTAACTGCAATAGTAATTGACTCTGATGCCATAATTCTTCTTAACACCAAAAACTAATAAAAAGTTTATTATTGAAATAGCGAGTTATAGCTTATGTTGAATAAAATTTAGTTTTACTGATACATAAAATAAATTGATTTCAAGTTTATCATCAAGTATTTTATATCTAAATATTCGTCAAATAATCAGGAGAGTCTTATCTGAATAATTTATGTAGAAGAATAAGTGAAAAATTAACTTAAACTTCTCCCAAATAACGTTAATCATACGTAAATTTATGATACGAGGAAAGCCTCGCCATTTATGGCCGGGAGGATGTCAGATTTAATTAGTTAGTTTTGATTTCACTATAATAATTATGTCAAAACTTCTACGGAGAATCCTTTAAAATGTAGTATATGTATGCATACAGTTGATGCTAAAAGTTAGAATTGCAGTCCTATCATTCCTTCTGTTAACATTATTACCAGTGATAGGTTTTGCGGTAACAGCTCCTGTGGGTATATCAAGTTATAGTCCTACTGTCACGACTACATCGATATTAGGATATGCTAACATCTCATCATTATTAGCCTATAATTCAACTTTCTTTCAGCCATATGGTGCATCTCTTCAACTAAATGCAATACTTGAGGTCGACACTCCCAGTAATACATATTACTTCTGGGTTCAAAACGTGGCAGGGTTTATAACAAGTAATAATACACTATTCTTCAATGACAACATATGGAACGCAACTGGAATGGACTCAAACATAACAGAGGTCATAGGCGATGGAAATATTTCAACGTGCGACTCATGCCAGGCTCCTCAGACGTTTTACGGTGCCTCCTCCCAGCAGACTATATACTATCACTTTCCGCTGTCTTTTTATATGTTCATAAACGTAACCCCCACTGTAAGAGGACCCCTAGTTACATTTGGATATGTTATACTCCAGAACGGAAAAATAACATCGCCTAAGGTCCAGGTTTATGATAATGCAATAATTCCAGTTCAGGGAGCCATCTCTGCTCAAATTGTAGTGCAAAATTCCTACACGTACGTATACAACCAGGGTTTGTATTCATATTATGGTCTAAAGAAGGACGTAGAATTGGTTTGGGGAGGACTTAGTAATGGAGAACATACTACATTTAAAGAGATGTCGAGCCTTCTAGCTATATACTATTTACGAAATGGGCAATGGTTATCATTTAACGAGATCTATAACTATGGTTTTGATACTGCTGAGTCTGCAAATAACCTAACTGTATATGTGGATAAACAGGGTTTTGCTCATGTTATAACAGGTAATCTATACAAGGGAGAATTAACGAGTGACTTTAACCCGCCAAAACCCTATTTTACATTCATTAACATCTCTAGTAAAGTACCATTTATTATTAATGGAAATCAGTTATATAATTTCACAGGATATATAAACTCTCCCATATCGGTTTACTTTTACTCAAATTACTCCTTAAGTAATAATTCTTTTGCATTACTTAATTACAGTTCAAATCAGAAAACTGTAAGATTGGTAATAAATTCATCAACATGGTTTGATTCCTTACAATTCACTCCTAACTATACATTTTACTATAGATTGAACGTAATTTCTTCAATCCCAGCCAGGGCACTCATTAACGGAGTTAATACAACCCTTAAATCCGGCTGGTATGCGGGTAATACCAGGATCATAGTGCTAACCACAAATTACTACTTATCAAATAACACTAGGTATGTGATTACTAGGGTAGAACCCTCAACTAGTATTGTTGTTAATAGACCTTTGAACTTAACTGTGAAGGCTCAACTGCAGTATTTAGTCAATATTAGTGGAATATTGACGTGGGAGAACAATGGATCAGAAATAACTATACCTAATTACAAACCACTACTATACACCATGGTATATGAAGGGACATATAACCTACTACCTGGCGATACGATCACAGTAACCCAACCCATAAGCGAAAGGTTGATTATTCGCCTCAACTACGTAAATATATTAATTGTGTCTATAGGGATTATAACCCTCCTAACAATATATTTGGTAATCAGAAAACCATCTAATTAAAAGGTGTACTATTATAGGACGGAAAGTCAAGATTACCTTTCAATAATCTTTACACAATTTTCCATTCTTACTTAAAACTCGAAAGTCCATCAGTTATAGGTAACTACTACAGGCACCCCTAAACCGGTGTTGAAGTATATAGTTGCACTGTACTCAGACTGTTTAGTAAATGTTATATTTGAATTAGCCTTTATTTCGAATGTCATGGTTTGCGTTTGTCCTGCTTTCAAAACTGAACTTTGTGGATTAACGGGTACAAACTTCATGTTTGCTATCCAGACACTGGTAATATTTACGTCGCTAGTCCCTGAATTCCTTAATGTGACTGTCAAATTATAAACACTACCACTGCCTGTCAGTGTCCCACCACCTATAACTTCCACAGGTTCTTGTCTGGGAATCGTACCAGCTAGACCATAAGTGAACAGTACTACAGCTATAACTGCTATAAGACCTATTATTGTCAATATTAGGGCTATAATAGAGTCTGACATACCTCTTTTAGTCTTTAATTTTATCTCGTCTATTTTCATATCCATTATAAATGAGGTAAAGGATTGATATTAAATTTTTTCTTTCAATTTTGATAAGTAACACTCACTTTTGTGAAAGAAGAATACCGAGATTGTATCAAGTGAGATTTTACAGCCTTTAAAACATGTAATACAATTATAGGGTTTTGAGTACAACCTAACCCATTATACTAAATAAGGTTTATTTATTTTAGTAACTTTTAGAAATTATGCAAGATCTTTTTTGGGAAAGTGCAAATTGCCTTGAGGGAAAAGGTCTGCAATGGTGAAATTTCTTCTGAGGAATTAGTCACTAGATTTTTAGAAAGAGTAAATGAACTAAACCCAAAAGTGAATGCAATAGTTACCCTCAACGATAAGGTAATGGCAGAAGCTAAAGAAATGGACTCCTTAGCCAAAAAAGGGATATGTAAACCTCTCCACGGTATTCCTGTCACGATCAAGGACAATATCTTGACTAAGGGGATCAGGACTACATTTGGAAGTGTACTGTTCAAGGACTTCGTACCAGATGAGGATTCCATCATATCCGAGAGATTAAAAGAGGCTGGAGCTTTAATTTTGGGAAAAACAAATATGCCTGAGTTTGGTCTTGTGGGAATAACAGATAACCCACTCTTTGGAGTAACTAAAAATCCATGGGATTTAACAAGAACTCCTGGAGGATCAAGTGGAGGTTCTGCAGTATCAATAGCCTTGGGTTTCTCTCCAATCTCTATAGGCAATGACGGAGGAGGATCAATAAGAATACCCTCAAGCTTCTGTGGAGTATTTGGTTTTAAACCTTCACCACACGTAATTCCTAAGTATCCACCACCAAATACATTCCGAGGTATAAGTGTGGATGGACCAATTACGAGATATGTGAGTGATGCTATACTTACCATGAGAATACTATCTGGACCTGACCTAAGGGATAGGAGGTCGCTAACTGTGCCTAAAATAAACTTTAGTGAAGAGCTAGATAAAAATGAGGTGAAGAGAATTAGGATTGCGTATTCAAGGAACTTGGGGTATGGAGTAGTAGACAGCAAAGTGGAAAAGACAGTGGAGGATGCAGTTTATAGATTTAGAGAATTAGGGGTGGAAACGATAGACGAGATTAACCCTGAACTTCCCAACTTATACAAAGCTTTAATGACTAAAATTACGGTGGAATTTGCGACCTTCATATATGATAAGTTAGAGGAGTGGAAGAAAGTTACGTATAAGCCTTATCTCAATTTCCTATTACCTTACTTTGAAAAGCTCACCTATCATGATTACGTAAAAGTTGATAATGAGGTAGATAAGCTATGGTCTAAGTTGTCCAATGTATTCCAAAAATACGATTATCTAATTACTCCAACTGTATCTGTTGTCGCATTCAAAATTGAAGAAGGTATTGGTCCTAGCGAGATCAATGGACAGAAGGTTGGCTTTGGAGAATGGTCACCTTTTTCATTTCCATTTAACCTTACTGGTCAACCAGCCTCAAGTATTCCAGTTGGTCTTGTGAACAATTTACCAGTTGGTATGCAGATAATTGGAAAGCCATATGATGACTTCGGTGTATTAAAACTATCTTTATATTACGAGAGGAACTTCTCTTGGCATAAGATGAGACCACAGGTTTAAAATTACCCTGTGGTATGCAAGGGAAGAAGGTGAAGTAACAGTAACTTGTTTCCTGCTATTATACTATTAGTATACAAATCAGAGAAGTAAGACTTTTAACAATTTTATCCTTTTTTATCTAGATAATACTTAACTGCCTTTCGTAGAGCCCTTCTCAGTATCTCTTCCAAAGTAGGAGCCTTGATCCCAAGTTTTTCAGCTAATTCCGTCATGGTTATTCTTCTGTCTACATCAAAGAAACCCATCTTATATGATAATTTCAATATCTCCAATTGCCTTTCTGTCAGTTGCTCTTCATCTAGCTCAGATATGCTACCTACCATAGCCTTTACACCTATCTTGTTGAGCTCATCTATAAGACTCTTCAGAGAGAGTAGATTTGGAACAATTAGTTTATACATAACTGCATCACTTCCTACAACTTTCACTTTCTCAACTACAGCGTCACTTACATAAAGGATTTTACATACCTGGCAACCTTCAGTCCTGATCCAGACGCTATTTTCACTTATCCTCAAGGTTTTTGACCTTCTTTCTTTCAACTCCTTAAGCAACTTTTCAGTTAACTTTAAGGTTGCAATGTGGTCAGTAACACTTTCCCTCATCTTCACATTGTTAATTTCCGCCTTTACATTCATCTCTTCAAATAATTTCATAACTAAGCAGGGGTGATTCTGTAGAATAAGTGTAACATTTATAGGTTTCTTTACATCACCAGCACCCATATCTTCTAATATTAACTTTCCTTATTTATTAAACTTTCTATGTATTCTTTGAGCACAACTGCGTTATTGTATGTGGGGTCTCCTGAGTATAGAAATGTTACGATCTTAGTCATCTTAACTATCATCAATAAAGGTTTAACTTTTGGATTGTACCTCAACTCTTCTAGATATCTTCTCTTAAATTCCTCCCATTTTTGCGGTTCATAATTATACCATGTTATTAATTCTTCAGAAGGGGCAAGATCCCTAAGCCACATATCGATAGAGCCTCTAGTTACAGAGGCTGGCCATGTCCTCTCGACCAATATTCTAATCCCGTCGTTAATCTCTGGTTTGTCATAAACGTTTTTTATTTTTATCATAATGCAGGGGGAACGTCACTGGAAATAAGTTCAGCACCTTAACAGTTAGGGTTGGAAAATAGATAAAGAAGTTTAAATATAAATTTAAAAATCTTCCAAAATTAAAAAGCGTACATAAATAGGAAAGATTAAATAATTTGCGTATGTGCCTTATTAAAGATATTGTTCTACAACCAAATCAACTCTGAACTTTATTGCATTTAACGTCACTCAAGACTAGCTAAGTTAACACTTAGTATATTCTAAACACTTTTTTATGTCATTTACCAATAATTTTTATGCTCATAATAGGTCATAGGGGTGCCCCATTAGAGGCAAAGGAGAACACTATACAGTCTTTTTTAACAGCTAAAAATCTAGGTGTAGATGCAGTAGAGCTGGACGTTCATTTATCCAGTGATAAGAAAGTGATTGTTTTCCATGACGATTCCGTTCTAATAAACAGTAAGATGGTTAAAGTTAGTGAGTTAACATTGGACAGATTGAGAAAAGTTACGGGGATTGAGGTCCCCACCCTTGAAGAGGTATTAGAAACAGTAGGTAATTTTAATTACGTTGTGGAAATCAAAAAGTCAAGTGCCTTTTACCCATCAATTGAAGAAAGAGTTGCAAAGGCAATAAAGGAGAGAGAACTAGTCGATAATGTAAACGTAATATCATTTGATTTTGACTCTATAAAGAGAATAAAGGAAATAGAGGAAAAAATCTCGACAGGGATAATCTTTGTGGGTAGAATAAATTGGTTTTTGGAAATTGCTAAGAAAGTTAAGGCTGACTGGTTAGCATTTTATCATGAACTTGCAACTGAAGAGGACGTAAAAATTGCTCATCAGAGTGGTTTAAAACTGGACGCATGGACAGTTAATGATTTAGATCAGGCTGAACAGCTAGAAAGATCTGGAATTGACGCTCTAACTACGGACAACCCAAGGAAGATGATAGAAGTTTTTAAACGAAGAAAGAAGAGCATATAGTAATGATTCGTTTTACCTGTAATCAAATCACCTAAGTGAATACAAAATGAAAAGTAGACCCTACACTATTATCTTTTCCACAATAAGCATCGATGGAAGACTTGCGACTAAGACAGGTTATAGTGAGCTAAGCTGTCCTATAGATAAACAAAGACAGCACCAGCTCAGAGCCGAGGTTGATGCAATTATGGTAGGTGGAAATACAGTTAGGATAGATAACCCTTCTTTGACAGTGAAATACGCCAAGAAAAAAGACAAGGATCCTATAAGGGTCATAGTAAGTAAAAGTTTAAATTTAGACGTATCGTCCAAGATATTTTCAATTCCACCTTTGACAGTGGTTTATACTAAAAGCGAGAATAGGAGTAAGCAATATGAGCTTGAAAAAAGGGGTGTAGTAGTAAGGAGATTCAATGAGTTAAGTGATGTATTCTCTGACCTCTATGAAAGCTTTAACGTCAGGAGATTAATGATTGAAGGGGGAGGAAATTTAATTTGGAGTGTGATTCACGAGAAACTGTATGACGAAATTAGGGTCACAGTCTCACCCAGGATATTTGGTAATGGAGTAAGTTTAGCTCAGGGAGAAGGTTTTCAGGGAGATGAGTCACCTAGGTTAAGATTAGTAGATGCTAAGATATGTCAGTGCGGAAACGAAATACATTTAGTTTATATTAAAGGACTAATGTAGAAGTAAGATTGACTCAGAGGAGGTAAAAATAGTAGATAACGAGATAGTTGCTGTTGATTATGAAGAAAAAGAGTAAAAGGGTTTTAACTTACAATTTGATTTAGAAAAGTTGTAACATTCTGTACTGTAGGCATAAAATTGTAAAAGTCTACAATAAATAGTTTCAGACCATATGTGGTAAATGCCTCACCTTGAGTCAAATAAAATGTGCCCTTAGAGTAATTGTAGGCAGTATAATAAGCCTCGGCGTTTGTTAGAAGAGGATTTATCATGGACATTGATGTAGTTGAATTATATGTAAATATCTCCAAGACAATCTGATTAGTCCCATTAACTAAATCATATACCTCTAGTTTACTAGATGCAGTAAATAGAATACCGTTACCTGGAGTGTTCAAGATTTGAGAAAGGGGTATAGAAGTCGTAGAGCCATTTAAGTAGGTAATGACTATTGAGTTGTTAGATCTTTGGGCTACACCAGACTCATTCTTTTGTGTCATCCAATTTCCTCCAAAGGAGTTATCTGCCGCGGCACTGAAATTAGGAGTGGATTTGAATACAGAATTAGTGTTTAATAATATAGCTACTACACCAATTACAATCACTATAGCCACGACTGCTGCAATAACCCTAAACAGTGGAAATGGTCTCTTAGGAGATTCTGGTGCAGGTTGAGGTTGTGAAGGTGTTTGTTGTTCAGAAGTTGACTCAGGAAAAGGATATCCACACGCTACACAATACTTTGCGTCATCAGGGTTAGAGTAACCACATTTTTGACAATTTTTCAATCAATTTCGCCACTTAATATCTCAACATACACGTATAAAAATAAACTTCATATCACATGTAAGTAATGATTATTTTTGCACATATATATCGGTTTTACTCCTTGGCAATAAATATATTGACTACTGTCGAAGAATTTCTCAGGTCGCTTATCATGGCTAGTTGATCAGGATAAACTATTAAATAACTCCATATAACCTATCTTAGAGAATGAAGTTAAAATTTTCATTAAAGGGCGAAACGCTGATCCTACTCTTAGCAATTATATTCTTTAATGTAATAGTCAACTTTCTATTCTTTATTAGGCTTTACGACCTATTATCTGGTGCCTTTGACCTAGGGTTATTTATGCAGGAGTTTTACTCTACAATTTATGGTGGAAAAATATTCTATGATGCAGCAAACTTCTTGTCTTTTGGTGCTTTAAGTGGTTTAGCCATTCATCCTTATTTAATACTCTTCTTAGTTATTCCAATCTACTACTTATTTCCTTCATGGTTAACTCTATCAATAATTCAAACTGTGGTAATATCAATCTCTTCCATATATCTTTACAGAATAGCTAATATTGTTCTCGGAAATAATCGGAATTTGAGGCTTCCTTTAATTTTAACCATTTTATATTTATTCAACCCCTTGATAATTTCAGGTTTGCTCTTTGACTTTCACGCTGAAGCTCTTTTTCCGTTATTCTATATGGGAGCTTTTTACTATTATCTAAGGAAAGAATGGAAAAAATTTACGCTTTTTATAGTCTTTTTAATTCTAACAATGGAAGCTGCCTATCCGATCGTGATTTTCTTTATGATTTATCTGATTATGAGAAATAGGAGAACCAAAGAGGAGAATGTTAAGGAAGGATTTTCTTATGATCTAGCTACTTTCATACGAAAGAATAAACTTTTCATAATCATAATCATAGTAACCTTAGCAGTGGGCTTAACAATACCAAAATATTTTAGCACGATTTTTTCAGTATCGCCTCCAACAGGATATTCCTCTTATTACTCATCGAGAATTTCTAGTTTGTATCTCTCTGGAATCTCTTTATTTTGGTATGATAAGATTAATTTCTTAGTAATCCTCCTAGCCTCCTTCGGTTTTCTTCCGATATTTGCGCCCACTGAACTTTTGCCTGGAGCACCTTACATTCTGTTGATCCTTTTTTCCAACCATGTACCCTACTTTGAAATAGGTTGGCAATATCCTCTAATAGGCGCAGGCATGTTTGTAGTTGCCATGGTTTACGCAATAAGTAGATTAATAAAAAACTATAGAATAATAATTGTAAGTATATTTGTAATGTTTATGCTTTCTGTAGCCTTAAATCCCTATCTTTATGATAATTTCCAGCCATCCAACTCATCAAGGATTTTCAGTGGTGGCTATAATCCGAAATTATCATTATCTACTGCTCTAGCAAACTATGAAGTAATAAGTATTATGACATCCTTAATACCTCACAACGCTGTAGTTATAGCCAGTAGTAATCTTTTCCCATTTGTTGCAAATGACGTTAACGCTTATCCAATATATGGCTATTTCAATACGAGCTATATGATAACTTACTTACCCAATACTCCTCAGTACGTATTACTTAGTGGTCAATCAAATGAACTTACTATGTTGAAGGGAAACTATAGTATTATTGCTGAGGGTGATAATCTAATATTGCTAAAGTTGAATTACACAGGTAAGGTAGTCTACTTTAAGCCATTTTCGAAGTTTTTCGGACCTAATTACCTTCTAACAGGAGTAAATACTACAAATAATATTGGTAGATATGAAATTTCGAGTAATAGGCAGGTTGAAATTTTAAAAATCTACAATACTTCTTATAACAAAACATTATGGAATGGACCTTATTATAATTTTGCCATGGGTAATTACGTTGCTCAGTTTTACTTGAAGCTAGGTAACAATTCCAACACAACTCTAAAAGTAGAAGTATTTGACAGCACTCTAAACAAAGTTTTGAACTACTCGATAATAGACAGTAGTCAGCTGGGGTATGGCTGGTCAATTATTAGCCTTCCTTTCTCTATAAAAGACTATTATTCAACTATAGCGTTCATCGGAATATCATTATCAATTAATTCCACAATTTACTTTGGAGGAGTTAATGTAACTCAGGTGAGCCCTTAATTTGTATTGCGAGGATCTAGCTACATTAAAGGTATTTATGTTTCATTGAAATTTACTTCCGTATTCATTATTCAAGTATCACATATAATAACGCAACATTAAACAGGAATATGAACACATACGAAATTAACATTGTCCTCTTATCATCTTTAATTAAGTTAATTGTCCTTATGAATCCCATAATCAGCATAGGAAGAGCTAGAAAATAATACGGATAATATCCATAGGAGTAATATGGTATATAGGAGGAAAAGAGTCCAACAAGTAGGTAAGGTAAAGCTGGAATTAGTTCAAGGGGTGAGAATATGGGCAGAAAAGAAAATACTCCAAATAATATGAACCAATATGTTAGTTTGAAGTACACATTGTCATAAATGTAATTTAAGGACGTATACTGAGGGTATATAGAGGCTATTAGGAGAGATGAAAAATGTTGTAAGGTCTGTGGTATTACGAGAACGCCAATAATTAATGAAACTAGAATTAATACTAAGGATATTTTATTTTCTCTCAATAGAGACCATGATAAGCTTTTCTCGTCAATTCTGTTTCTGATTAAAAGATATACTATGAATGTTATCGCAATTAAATAGGAAAGTGGAGAGGTAAGAGTTAGAGCTACCGTGAAGGCTGTAAATTTCTTCCAATCTTTCTTTAGATAGTAATAATACGACATTAAGTATAACAGGGGTACAAAATAGTATCCTACAGAAGCAAAGCCATAATTTTTGGGTGAGTAAAGTAGACAGAATATAGTCGAGGGATTAAGTAGGAAAATAATTGCTGAAATAAGTGAAATTGAATCTCTCCTCAAAATAATCTTACCAATTCTGTAGACAAAAATAGACGAAATGAATAACGACATGTAGCCGACTATAATTGGCACTAATAGCTCAACTATCTCCCGATTAGATTGAGCCAAGTTCACAATCGTCATATTAACATATGAAACTAAAAGGTAATTTATATTATTCTTTCTACACCTTAGTCATAAAGAAATGCGAGCTCAACATTGTTACTAAAATACTTCAATGAAGTCAATTTTGGAGCATTCAGGTTCGGCTTAATGTTTTATGAATTACTCTATTGTGTAAGGTTTCACTCGTATAATCGCCACAGTTTCAGGCTCATATAGAATTTGTAAAGTCAGGTCTAATAAATTAATTTTGACGAGCTTGTGAATAACCATTATATTAGTCCGTCTTTCCTATTTTCCTTATTTCTCTAGATACAGTTCAGAGTATTTATCTAGGCTTTGATTTGTGTTTTATAGATAATCAGGATTAAAGGTAAATGAAATACATTGACAAGTCTCTACACCTTTAAGCTTTAATTTCAGGTTTTCTATGCGTTAAATGTGGTATTTGATTGTGACGAAGATTACCTTAAACGTGTTTATATAATTTTTACCCACTAAAAAACCTGAAATTCATAAATGAAGAGTACGTACTCGTAGGGTAGAATTACGAAAGTGCCTAATGCATTTTATTCAATCACTATACCGGCGATTACGGTTATCCCTCTCCTCTCAGCTCTTCTCTTTATCCTTTTTTCTATGGAGTTAGCTACAAGAAATTTCTTTATTGGTTTTTTATGTAGAGAGCTTAATATTTTTTCCCTAATTTCCAATTGTTCTATTGCTCCTTCATCTGCGTGATTCTTTATTTCAAAGAGGTAAATAACGCCGTTAGTTTCATAGAAGTCTATTTCATACTTCCTCCCTTTATGAACTATCCCTTCAGTATCCTCAATAACACCATGAGTTACTTTAGAAGAGTCAATTCCATGTAATTCTAAGGCTTCTTTATATAAATTCATAATAGTTCTCTCAATATAATGACCACTTCTAGAGGTGAATGTGGAGAAGGAAATATTAATTCTCTCAATTGCCTTCCATATTTTGGCATTTTCCTCTCTAATCCCCTTTATCTCGTTTTGTGTTGCTTGTATGCTTTCCCATATTCTTTTAGTTTCTTCTCTTTGTTTTTCTATGCTTTCCCATATTTTCTTGTTGTCTTCTTGTATAGCTTTTATCTCGTTTTGTGTTGCTTGTATGCTTTCCCATATTCTATTACTATTAGTTATAAGTTCACTCATTTTCTTCTCTAGTTCTTCAATCTTCTTAACTATTAATTCTTCTTTAACTCTCTCATAGAATCTGTTAAAAAGTGCGTCCATTAATCTAGGATTATTGATTATCTTTTCTACTATGATATCAACGTCGCTACTCATAAAGTTAAATTCACGTCAAAGTTATTTAAACTTATATATGTGCTCTATTTTTATCAAACAAATATCATAAAAGTTCTCTATATTTATCTACTTTGCTTATAATTTAACAAAGAGTCAGTGCTTAACTGTTAATAATCAGTATAAATGTATAGCCTTAAAATAGATGATGAATAAGTCATATACTGCATGATGAAACCTGATCTTTAATAATTGTTATTTCAAACAGTCCTCTCTTATGTTCTCAGTACTAATGAGATCTTTATCGCTAAAGTCTACATAAATTTCGATCTGAAGAATTATGAATTGAAGAGAGCACTGCACTTCAGGCGGGAGGAAATGAGAAATTTCAACATAATTTGATTAGGTCAAGACTTATAATAGAGACATAAGTATAATCAAGACTGATGATGATTTTCACTGGGCAGGGCAAGATTGATGATTGAGCCCTGGATAACTGATTATGTCGACTTATGTAAAATTCTTAAGAGCGTAAAGCATGTATTTACAAGGGTCTTTGGAAGATGAGGTTTTAATGTAATACTCGACTATAGTCAGGTTTCACCAGATCACTATAAAGTAATTTTCCCTTACTGGCTTTTATATGTCTTAGCCGGAAGGACTTCTCTTTATTTAGTATAACTGTATGACAAGTAAAACGGATAAAAACTTGTTTGTCTAAAGTAAAAAGACTGGAGATCCAGGGACTACAAGTCGAATTACTAAGTCGATGTTCACCGAGAAGACTCTAACCTAAACTGGAGTCTGTATTATACATGAGATAAGGTTTTCTCTAAAAACATTTAGCTAAACGTTCAATTGATCTCTAGTTATCAAGTATCCTCACTTAAAGGTCACTTTTCCTTTCCAATTTTAAATCAAGTTGCAATTTGAGGAGCACCTAGCCTTTCAAGGCGGGGAGGAAGTCAGAATCCACTTCATTAAGCCTTCTCCCTGATCTTTGCCGAAAATTTCCCAGTATCCGAAGGGTATTTCCACTTCTTCTAGTATAAGACTCTTGACCACTATAGCCTTAAATCCTCTTTCGCCTCTTTCAAGTCTAATCATAGAGTGTACGGAATGGGAGCCAAATAATGATCCATTAACCTCTCTATCCATATTGCTGAACAAGAATTTTCTGCCCTTAGTCTTTCTTATCGCTGCCACAATCTCTGTGTAGTTCTTACCGTGATGATAAGGGTTAATCAGTATAAACTCGTCTCCCATCTCCTCAATGGTTGGTTTGACATCCTCTATCTTAAATGCTCTTCTGATATAAATATCTCCGTCTCTCTGAAATATTCTCTTAAATCTCTCTATTAGTAAGGGATTTAGCCCTCCTCTTTCACCTACTATAATCACTTTCACGGGAGAGGAGACGACTATTACCCTATGGTAGAACTCATAGAGTAAATTGTAGTCTGTAGAGTAGAACTCAACTATCTCATCTCTTTGTATTATCCTATCTAAGGTCGAGAATCCCGTTGAGAGCAGAGAGTATCACCTCGTAACTTCTCTCTAAATAATGTAGATAATAGAAAATATCTCTTCCTTTATAACCCTTCCTGGCGTCATAAAATCCCCTCACTCCCCTGACATAAGGTTTTCCCTTGACCCATAATACATAGTCCTTTGGTTCTGCATGAGCAACCCGTTGTCTATATCTCCTGTAAATAACGTCAATCTCACCTATATCGATCTGCTCACACGTATCGGCTCTACCCATTACCTCAACCACGTCCTCGAGAAATTCCTTAACGATGTTTGGCATGTTTTTCCTAACTAACCCCTTAACCTTCATCTCTCCGTTCTCTAATTTTCCTAAATACCTCATTGGATATGGGGTTCCGTCTTTAGCGTTAAATAGCATTACCCATTTCATCTTCTCTTCTTTCAGTTTTAGCCCTGTAACCTGCTGTGTGTGATCAATAAACTCCCTAATCTTATCTCCTCTAACTATTAATGAGTCTATAATTCCGTGTAAAACCTCCAGCCCATGTTCTCTAGCTAAGTCTATTGTTCTCCTTAATGTCTTCCGTGCAAAATACGTAACTAACTCATAAGCCTCTATTTTACCGAATTTAGAGTTCCTATACCCTAGGTAACCGAATGAGGCAACGAGAATCCACTTTATCGCCTCTGCTCTCTCCTTATCGAATTTCTTCAACTCCTCTTTTCTATTAACTAACCACTCCAATGCTTCTGGCACTATTCCCTTCTCCTTTAGGCAAATCGTATGACCTATTTCAGTCTCCACATCATTACACTTATCCACTGTCTCAGCAGATATATTGTATTTAACTATTAATGACGGATACATGGAGGAGAAATCAACTTGGTATACATTATTGTAACAACCTACTTTAGGAAAGATAACTAACCCACCCTTATCCACAGCCTTTAATTGATCCAGTGTTCTCATTTTTTCTACCCTTGGAACCACATTTGGTATAATAACCTTTCTCTGGAAGGCAATCCACGCCTCATTCGTGGTTAAGGCTTTACCTATTGTCGAATTCTCTAACTCCCTTATCAAAGTCTTACTTAGTAGAGACCACTCTATTAATCCCTTAATAGATACTGGTGCCTTCTTACTCCTTATCTTCACCGAGGCTTTAACCTTGTCACAGGCAATACCGAAACATTCAGCCACATCAACTTTCAGGTCTAAATCGTCTATCCTCCCCTCCTGTTCTTCCTCCTCTCCATTAATGTTTGCGACATATCTCTTACCGTAAGGCGATGGTCCATACCAGTCAACACTTGTAACTGTTGCAAATGATACTTTTGGAAACTCCTCTGGGTGGAGCTCTATCCTAGTACTAGTGTTACCCACCCTCTCTGCACTACTACTCTTTTCTTTTCCACTCTCCTCTATAGTGATCTTTCTAAATGGTAATGCATTTAGCCTATGTAAGACTTGCGACATAACAGTGGGTAACTCATTTACAGTCTTAACTCTCTTCTTTATGTAATAATACGCATTTATGTCAGTTAGCTCAAATTTGTATAGCCTTATCTGTCTGCCCTCTAAGTCCCTCCATACTTCCTCGTTATAATTCACTACTGAGGGGTGTTGAGCTATCATTTCAGGTCTATCAGTGATAACGTAAATGGGAAATGTTGTCCTCACTTTCACCTTTCTGAATCCATCTAAGACTAGGACTACACTGTTGTAAGACGGTAAAGCATCAACGAGATAGCCTTCCATTACAAGCACCTTCAGCTAACACAGAAATTACCGCAAGAAAGACTATCTCCTGTGGGTCTGTCACTTCATCGTATAAAGCACTCTGAAAATCTCTGACCCTCTTTGTAGCCTCTACTATCACCTCTCTGAAACACGGATAACCAATTCTCTCACTAAGTCTAAGGAGCTTGGCTAACTCGGCGTCAACTGCTCTGGTAAATGACGGTTGCGTTCTACCCATATGATAATCTCTAGTACTAACCAAATAAGATTTTAGAGAGGTAATCGAAATTATTCTTTTAAACTTTTTGTATAATATTTAAAAAGTAATACGATCTAAATTATTATTAAGGTATGATCATTATAAAATATAAAAGCTTCTCTCCTTCAGTATGCAGTTCCCTTCATTACTAGTTTTCCTCCCACTTTTTACGCAACTTCTCTAGGAACATAATTGCAGGCAGTGTAAAATTTATGAGATCGTCCACAGTGTAGTCTGCATGACCTGCATCAGGGACAACGTGAAACTCAAAACTCTTCCCAGCTTTATGTAGCTCTTGGACATACCTTATTACAGGGCTGAGAAAGGTTCTACTATCGTTTTGTGAATGTATAATACATACAGGAGCCTTAACGTTGTTAACGTAAGTGATAGGAGATCTCTCTTTCATTAAGTCTAAATTCTTTCCATTGAAGAGTAGCTCTATGAACCCCTTAAATGTAGAGTCAGATAATTCATACATCTCAATCCAGTCCGCTACTGAGGCTCCTGCCATACCAAAATCCCATTTATCAGGTTCTCTTCCCAGTGCCAATAATGTCATATAACCGCCGTAACTATAACCCATAACTCCCACTTTTTCGGCTATCTTTTTTCCTACGATGTAATCCCTTACCTTAACCACATCCATCAAATCACCACCTCCAGGATCTCCAATATCCATTAAGTAAAACTTACTCCCATATCCGGTTGACCCCCTGAAGTTAGGTGTTACAACATGATATCCAAATAGAAGTAATGAGGAAATTATTGAATTCCACCTATCATCAATTTCTCCCCATGGTCCACCATGCACATACACTACTGCTGTGCTAGGAACTTTTCCCGCTTTAGACTTTATAATCCATGTAGGGACTTCTACTTTATCATAACTCTGTATTTTCACATATTCCACTTGTCCCAGATCTACATGCTCTTCATTATCAACCACAACATCAACCTTACCACCCTCCTTATCTACCCTGTATATTTTATGTGGTGAAACCAATGAGGAGTGTGAAAAGTAAATGTAATTATCAATTACTGTAGCTCCAGTTAGGGTTCCAGGAACAGTATTAATCAGTTTACCGTTCAAAAACAAATTTTCTCTTCCATCCCTCTTACTAATTATTAACTTATCCTCAGGGTCATAAAATATCTCCACAGGCTTATATTGATAGATATCTCTTTCTGGAAAATCCACTCTCTCATAAGTGTTGGAAGCTAAATCATACGTATATATCCAGTAACTCTCACCAATGTTCTCATAGTCGCTCGCTAAGTAAACTTTATTCCCTTTTATCCTATACGGTTGATTCACACTACCCTGCTTAGGTGTTAAGATCTTCAGCTCTCCACTTAGATCAGCAATGAAGAAATCTTGAGATCTTGGGCTAACTACTGATACTCCTGTGATATGATTAGCTTCAATGTCTGTCACAAACGAAAACGGTGGAACGTCATTTAGTTTCTTTAGTTTTCCTCCCTCAATTACATACAGATATGTCCCGTCTTCACTTGAGCCCACAAAAGCAACATTTTTATCATCATAAGCAACACTCATTATCCTTACTCTTGGAGATGCTATTTCATACTCCTCTCCCTTTAAATTACAGGCATAGACTGCATGTTTTTCCTTCCCTCTCTCAATATCTCTGGCAAAAACTAAGAA
The DNA here is from genome assembly GCF_000012285.1 of Sulfolobus acidocaldarius DSM 639. Taxonomy (NCBI): domain Archaea; kingdom Thermoproteati; phylum Thermoproteota; class Thermoprotei; order Sulfolobales; family Sulfolobaceae; genus Sulfolobus; species Sulfolobus acidocaldarius. Next base: position 1,988,406 of record NC_007181.1, on the reverse strand, counting down.
ATCGAGATGTGACTTCGGAGTAGACGGAAAGCTTATGGGCTCCTTTGTGAGTCTAACAACTCTTGTGTTGATTAGTGCAGAGATATTAGTTACACCTTGAGCCGTGGAGAAGAAGACTAAATTATCCCTGAGTTTTCCTAGCACATGGTATTCGGGTATCTTTACCAGTCTCTCTAATCCTTTTATAATTTCTGTGTAATTCATGTTTTAATTAATGTTAAAATAAATATATAAAAATTAATTCCATTCCAAAATAGTCACATATTAATCTAAATATTCATGTCTCAGACATACAGGCTATGAAGGAGAGGTCTTGAGAACTAGACGATTGGATTTCTTTAGTGTGTGTTTTAAGACTTAACAACACATTATACAGGGAATACACTAAGGTTTTGGGCAGACCTGATTGAATTGAAAAATAGTCAGTTGACGTCCATTATGTACTCTACTGGGCTTTTCTGTTCTAATTTTGATGGTATGGTGGGTTTAAAAGTATACAGAGTAAGGAACGAGAGGTAATTAAAGTTTCAAACATGTTAAATTTCCTAATGTCTAAAATGTTAAGAACAATCTATTTATAATCCTTTAGCAATAATCTACAACATGAAAGATCCTGTAGAATTATCAAAAAAGTACGAGGGAAAAATTGAAATATATCCAAAGATTCCGATAACTTCGTATGATGACTTTTCCCTTATTTACACTCCTGGCGTAGCTGAGGTATCTAAGGCTATATATAAAGATCCTGAGAAGAGCTTTGAGCTGACAAGCAGATGGAATACAATTGCAGTAGTTACAGATGGTACAAGGGTATTGGGCTTGGGTAGGATCGGTCCCACAGCGGCAATGCCTGTTATGGAAGGAAAATCACTACTGTTCAAATATTTGGGCGGAGTTGATGCAATACCATTGCCAATAAACGTAAAGAGTGCTGATGAATTCATTTCAGTGGTTAAAGCACTAGAAACCTCATTTGGGGGTATAAACCTAGAGGATATAGAGTCTCCAAAGTGTTTCTACATCCTTGAGAAGTTGCAATCAATGTTGGAAATACCTGTTTGGCATGATGACCAACAGGGCACAGCCGGTGCAATCTTAGCCGGGCTAATAAACGCGATGATACTGACAAATAAAGATCCAAAGGAAAGCAAAGTTGTATTATACGGCGCAGGGGCTTCAAATATAGCTACGGCTAGAATATTGGCTGAGTACGGTTTTAAACTAGAGAATATGATAATGATAGACAGTAAGGGACCATTATACTCGACAAGGGAAGACATTGACCACTTAATGTTACATCATAGATGGAAATACGAGTTAGCTGTAAAGACAAATGGCTATGAGGTCAAGGAGATTAAGGACGCATTCAGTGGGGCTGATGTAGTTATTTCGGCTTCAACTCCAGGTCCAAACGTTATAAAGAAAGAATGGGTAAGCGTGATGAATAAGAACGCGATAGTCTTTGCTCTGGCAAACCCAATACCTGAGATATTACCTCAAGACGCTAAAGAGGCAGGAGCGAAAATAGTAGCCACAGGTAGGAGTGATTTCCCTAACCAGGTGAATAACTCATTAATATTTCCAGCTGTGTTTAGGGGAGTCTTAGACAGTAGGGCTAAAAGTGTGACGGATAAGATGGTAATTTCAGCATCAGAGGCTTTGGCTGAGTTTGCAAGGAGAAAAGGTATTAATGAAAACTACATTATTCCAAGGATGGACGAATGGGAGGCTTATTATGAGGTAGCCTCTGCAATAGCAAGTAAAGCAGTGGAGTTAGGCTTAGCGAGAAATAACAAGAGTAGGGAAGAATTTAGGGAAATAGCGAAGCAGAGAATATTAAGGGCTAGGAAAATAATGGGTTTGGTGGTAACAACATGGTCAGCATAAGACTGGCTAAAAAAGAAGATACAAAAACCATTGTGGACTTCTTCAGCAGGATGTATAGGTTGAATAGTGAATTTGACCCCCTGTTGAGTAATCCGGAGAATCTGGAGGAGAGAGTGTCAAAGAGCGTGGACAAGAGCCTTGAAAATCCAGACGAAATTATTGTAGTAGCCGAGGACAATGGTAAAATTGTCGGTACTGCAAGGGTTGTGGTGCATGAGAGGATCTTCTACTTCCCTGATAGGGAGGCAATAATAGAGGAGTTTTACGTTCATCCTGCATACAGGAGGCAAGGAGTGGGAAAGGATATAATTAGTTTTATTGAAGAGGAGTTAGAGAAGAGGGGAATTCAATTACTATCAGCTAATTTCCCTTCAAGAAACGTAATCGCCTCATCTTTCTACAAGAAAATGGGATTCAGAGAAATTCATTCTAAATACGTAAAAAGAATATATTAGAAATAAGTTGGAGAGATTTGGGAAAGCCAAGAGAAAAAATTTTTAGTTTATCATTATCCTGTTCAGAAATTTCTTTTCGATAGGATCACTGCACTAGATCTTTGCTTAATAACGTAATTTTAAACTAACTGTATATCCCTCCCTAGTACGTCTTTGGGTAGGTAAGCTGTTACTATCCAATTGGGAACATCAACTACTTCGCTCACCCTTAAATTGACAACCGTACTAGCTAACATATACGCCTCTACAGGTGTCATATATTTAGATAGTATGGATATAATCCCCCTCACTGCCTTTTTTGATGCAATCCACAGATCTCTATCTATACCCGGAAATGCTATATATTCATTAAACTCCATTTCCTTTACCCTTTTTGTGATAAACACAGGTTGACTGAGACCCACGTTTTTCAGTAGTCTGATCTTAATTGTAACCTCCATTGGACCTTCAATAGCTGTTCCACATACCTCTCCGTCTCCTTGAGCTAAATGAGTATCACCCACCGAGAGCAACGCCCCATTAACGAATACCGGAAGGTAGAGTTTTGTGCCAATCGTTAGGTGCTTAATGTCCATGTTTCCTCCATTTTCCCTTGGCGGGATAGTACTGAATCTTCCCCTTTGAGGTAAAGCTACACCTATTACTCCAGGGAATGGGTGTAATGGGACTGAAACCTCTAAATCACCAAATTTTGCATAAGCGTACTTATCATCTGCTTTCCATATCTTAAGAGCAGGACCTAAAACATCTATGGGAGACGTGTACTGTTCGTCAGCCAAAAACCCAAATCCAGGAAGTACTCCCGTCCACCCCCATCCCTTATTTCGGAAGTCCAGAAACTCTACCTCTAATGCGTCCCCAGGCTCAGCTCCTATGACCTCTATAGGTCCAGTGAGGGGGTGTATCCTAGAAAAATCTAATTTCAGTAAGTCCTGAACACTAGAGGATGGAGTCACCTGTCCGTCAGATGCCTCTTTAGTCTCTAACGTGATCACATCTCCATCAGAGACCTTAAGAACTGGTTGTAATGAGTTATCCCACTTGTTGTGAGTTATCGCATGTATTGTGTACTGCATAGTACCTATATACTTTTATTAATAACATTAATAAATTCATTATTTCGATAATTTCCTTCCCTAAATGATGTAACAGGTTTTATCGGTATGTGTATATAAAGAGGTGGAGAACGTGTATGTTGCTATATACTATAAAATTGAAGTTCACTTAGAGGTGGTTTTATTCTTATGAATTCTGAGTTTTGTACTTAGGTCTTTGAACTTTCACATACCTGCGTAATAATATTAAGTCTATCAAAACCGTTACGAAGAAAGGTATATAGCATACAACGAGACTGTTAGAGAGTATTCCAACTAAGTTATTAGATAGACCAAAGCCCGTTACATACGCGTCAAAACTCATAGCCACTCTCCTGAAGTCCTCCTTTACTCTGACTCTTGAGCTCAGAAAGTATCCAATAGCCATCCCTCCTATGATTGCTGGAGAAGTCAGGATGGAATAATAAATCACTGCTGGAGAGAATATTCCTAAGGTAAGATATGAGGTGAACGTTGTATAACTCTCTACCACTCTAAGTAACGAGATAGCAAATCTATATTCTTCCTTACTTAAACCCTGATTGTTAACTATTAATGCCAAAGGTGGACCACTTATTGTGGTTACTCCATAGAGGCATCCGATCAGTAGTGTGATGATGGAGCCTAAATATTTCCACGATTTTAATGTAAAAGACCTTCTAAAACCATAAGCCTGTAGTAAAATTAAGGGAATTAAGATTACGTATATTAATATTTTTAGCTGAGGACTTGTTCCTCCTAAGGTTTTAAGTAAATAGGAACCCAGAATCGATCCTATAGCCAGACCAGGACTTGCGAACACTACAAAAAGTATTATTTCTCTCTTAAGTGTATATTTCCCAGAGTTTATTATAACATTTGAAGAATTCTGAAAGAGCTCGATAAAGTTAAGTATAGGGGAAATTTGTTTAGGTGAGTAATCGATCAAGAGAATTGGCGTGGATACCGCAGAGAACCCATATCCTATACCTCCAACAGGTATAGAAGCAATCAAGAATACTATTCCGAGAAATAAAGCGTCTAAATTTGCCACCATTTCTATTTCCGGTAAAGTTATGGCTAGTCATTCCATTTAAATTATCAATATAAATGCAAAAAATACATCTTTCGAAAGTTTTTAAAAGCCACTGATCTTAGCCTGTAAAAGGAGGAATCCATGCTAAACTATTTGAGTAATTTTCAATTAGATAAACTGTGAGGAATTCAAGTGTAACTAAATTACGTTAGCGATAGTTATAGATAACGTTCCTTTCAGCTTAGATATAGTAGGGCTAAATTCTTATTCTAAAATCACGTGTTTACACAGACTACAACCAACAATTGTGTCAGAATCAGGGTACATATAGTTAATATATTCTATCTTCTCCTTCTGTTGTCAAGAGGTTTTACCCTGTCTAAGCTTCATCATCTCCATGATTATCCTCTCCATGTCCTTGAGTGGGGATGCCGGTAATCCACCCTTTAGCTCACTATAGGCTCTAGCCATATTTCCGACTATCCTCTCTTTTGACAGCCAAGAGTCATATTTCCCAAGGCTAACCTCCTTTGACGCTACTACTGGATCCTCAATACCTCGTTTCATGAGTTTTCTAGCCTCATCTCTCACAAATATTAGGTAATCTCTAGCCTCGTAAAGGGGTTTCCTGTCATACGCTATTCCTCCATGTCCAGGTATGTAAACGTCAGCATCTAAACTAGCCAAATCTTCAAGAGTTTTAATGTAACCCTGTAAGTAGCCCATTAAGGCGAAAGGTGTACATGGAGGAGAAAACAGAAGATCTCCCGTGAATACTACCTTTTCGTCAGGAAAGTAGATGAATAGATCGCTTCTTGTGTGGGCAAATCCAGGATGAATTATCTTGATCTCCTTGTCCTTGTCTACCCATAGACTCATTTCACTTTCAACCGTTACGTCTTGGGGAGTATATTTCCAACCCGTGAAATCTACTTCCTTAAATATGTGTTCATAGGGATTTACTCCACTTTTCATACCTTCTATAGTGGTCCGTCTACAATTTTTATGAGATATTGTTGTGGCATTAAACAGATGGTTAGTCCAGATGTGGTCTCCGTGTTCATGTGTGTTTATTAGATACTTTACAGGTTTATCTCCTATTATTTTCCTCATCTCTTCCTTAAATACCTTGGTCGGTTTTTCACTTGTCAAGGAGTCAATAACTACTACGAAGTCCTTACCCACAATAAATCCTGTATTACTCAAAAACCAGTCACCATTACCTTGTATAAATGCATAAGCATTATCGCTCACTCTTTCTAACTTATATTCAATCATAATTTATAGTATAAAATGACAATATTTATTATTTATTTAGACTTATTAATTTACTATGAAACTCGTTAGTTATTTGAGTCAAGGTAGGGTAAGGAGCGGTGTAATTGTTGACGATAAATACATTGCCGATCTCAATAATTCATGCTATGAGTTCTACTTAGAAAGAGGAGAAGATGAAATTTTTGTAGAGAGATTCTGCAATGCGTTAGTCCCATCTGATATGTTGGGTGTAATTCAAGCTGGAGAAAGGGCAATGGAATTGATTAGTAACTTGATCGGCTGGGTTAGGAATAGAGAGGAGCTCCTGTTAAAGATCGATGAAGTTAAACTTAAGGCACCATTACAAAGGGCTAATACGGTTAGAGATTTCTTAGCTTTTAGGGGTCATGTTGAGGCAAGTTATAAGAGGAGAGGGCAACAAATTCCTGAAGAGTGGTTCAAGATTCCAATATATTATAAAGGCGATCCTGCTGCATTTTATGGTCATATGGAGAATGTGCCTTGGCCCTCTTACTCAAATGCACTGGATTTTGAGCTAGAGATTGGAGCTATAGTCTACAGGAAAGGAGTAAATATAGAGAAGAGGAAGGCAAGAGACTATATTTTAGGTTATACTATCTTTAATGACTTCAGTGCTAGAGATATTCAGATGAGGGAAATGACCTGTTTGTTAGGTCCTGCAAAGGGGAAGGATTTTGCAAACGGTCTGGGACCATGGATCGTGACTAAAGATGAAGTGGGCGAGATTAAGGGGCTTAGGGCATATGCTAGTGTGGATGGGGAGAAGTGGTGTGATACTAAGGCTGAGGATATGCAATGGAGCTTTGAGGACATGATTTCATACGTATCTCAAGACGAGTACATTAGACCAGGAGATATATTTGGGTCTGGGACTATATCTGGTTGTTGTGGGCTTGACAATGGAAGACTGTTGAGACCAGGAAGTTTAGTCGAACTTTATATAGAAAAAATAGGAATATTAGTTAACAGAGTAGTTAAGTGATGTTATATTTTCGCTCTTTTACTCTAGCCCAAATGTCGTGAGAAATAGAATTACACGGTTCAAATAAAGATATTATTATTAGATAGTTTTATATTGGTCTTCAATTGATAAGGGACTCCTTGCCATTCAATTTATTTACCTTATTTTTTCGGCACTTAACGGAGGTGTTTTAGGTGGTATTGCATATATAATAACAGTGTCAAGAATTATGTTCTCCATGTCTCAAAACAATTTTATGCCTAGTTTCCTATTCAAAAGTCGTGACAACAGACCATCTAACGCTGAAGTCTCTTTGCTACAATTTGCTTTATTCTCGTTATCGTCTCCATACACTTTTTCGGGACATATTCAACTTTCCTACTCCTAGACGGTCTTACATTACTAAGCTATCTCTTAATTTCAGTTTCAGATAGCTTTTCATTAGTCAGGATACCTGTCGAGAGAACAAGGAAAAAGGAAAAAGAGCTCACATTAGAAAAATTAACTAGCATTATCTCACTTGTTGTCTCAATATACACTATCCAAGAGAATATCCCTGCAATAAATTACATACAATAAAGGTAAAGGAGGAAACTAATGTATTATAATGTATCTTCGGATCTCTTTTCTTTGTAGTTACCGGGGCGCAAGTGGATTTGAGGATATTTAATATGAATATCCTGTTACTTCTATTAGAGCTCACTGGAATCGCATCACTATTCAAGTACTTAGGTGTATTTCCTTTTGCTTACCTTTTTCACTGAGAACTTGAAGACTGCTAACGCTGTTGCACTGGGAATGATCCACAGGAGAGAAACAGGGCTTGTTGTGGCTACCATTGAACTATCTCTTAACGCATTAAATCAGGTGGAATTTCAGGGTTATTGTTTTCATGTCACTCTTTACGACTCTTATAGGTGCAGTGGCATCTAATACAGTGGCAAGAACGGGACATATGTCATGATAAGATTATTTTTAGGCTAAATAAGACCACTCCTCAATGGGACTTATTCTTCTCCTTATCCTGCAGGACCCTCCATAATATTTTTCCAGAACCGCTTTTAGGCAGTGAGTCCACAAACTCTACAACTCTAGGGTACTCATAAGCACTCATGTGCTCCTTACTCCACTTTATAATATCCTCCTCGGTAACTTTACCTCTAAACTCAGGTCTCAACACTACATAAGCCTTTACTTCCTCACCTACTCTAGGGTCAGGTGTCGAAACTACGCATGCCTCCAATATGGCTGGGTGTTGGTATAATTTGTTCTCTACCTTTGTAGGCCACACCTTAAAACCTGCTCTATTTATCATTCTTTTCACTCTATCAACAATAAAGAAATAACCCTCGTCGTCCATGTAGCCTAGGTCTCCAGTTCTAAAATATTCAGTACCATTTATTGTGATAAAGGATTTTCTAGTCTCTTCTTCTTTTCTCCAATAACCTTTAAAGAGACTAGGACATTTGACCACAATTTCTCCTTCCTTATTTGGTGGAAGGACTTCTCCAGTTGAGGCATCCACAACTAGGGCATCTACACCGAAGTGGGGAATTCCTAGACATTGAAGTTTTGGTCTATGTGGTGGATTCACATGTGTTTGAGACATAGTCTCTGTCAATCCATAACCCTCTACATAATCGAGTCCAGTTAGTTCCCTTAATTTCTTGGCAACAGCCTCAGGCATAGCAGCTCCACCTCCTCCTACCATTACCAATGAACTTAGATCCCTCTTCTCAATTCCGGGGGTTGAAAGTAGATCTACTACCATAGTGGATATGTTAGTCCAATGGGTTACCTTATATTTCTCTATGGCATCAAGGGCAGCTTCCCTGTCCCATATGGACATTAAAACTATAGTTCCCCCCACGTACATTGGAGTATTGAGACTGTGGACAAACCCCGTAACATGGAAAAGAGGCAATGATGCTAGACCAATTGCAGAGGGTGTAACCATGTTCCAGAAAGCTGAGCCAATAACTGTTGGCCATATTGTGGAGTGGGTGTGAATACATCCCTTAGGAAACCCTGTTGTGCCAGAGGTATAGGGGATAAGGGCTATGTCCTCGCTAGTTACACTTACTTCTGGTAATGGTTTATTACTACTTATTGACTCCTTCCACTTTATTACATCACCTTGAATCTCAGGTTCCTTTAGCATTAGGGGATGAACCTTAATTTCCGGGGAGGAGGATAGATAATCTCTGAACATTCCGGAAATAACGTTCCTCACTTCAGTTCCTTGGATAGCCTTCATAACTTTAGGCAACTGAGATGAGAGAGTCACGACAGCCACTGAACCCGAATCCTTAAGGATATAGTTGAGCTCGTCTTCAGCTATCAATGGATTTATTGGAACTACTACAGCATTAGCCCTGAGTATTCCAAAGTAAGCTATTATCCACTGAACAGAGTTAGGCATAAATATTGCCACTCTATCTCCCTTCTTTATGCCAAGCTCATTATACAAGAAGGAGGAAAATTTCAGTGTATTACTCAATAATTTTTCATACTTTATCCTTGTCCCATAGTAAATTATTGCATCCTTATCAGGGTATCTGTTAGCTGAGACCTCCAATATATTGAACAGAGGAGCCTTAGGGTAATCCAAAGTCTTTGGTAGTTTGGGAGGCCAATATTTAAACCAAGGTCTATCTTCTTTCATATCAAAATAAATTTAAGCAATAATAAATAATAAATATATCGATCAAGTAAAAAATTAAAAAACATTTAGAAAACACATCCTCACTCTACTATAAAGTGATTAAAAAGGAAGGAGTATATATCTTCCTTGTGTAAAATACATGTAGATTGGTCCTTCTTCAACTAGATATATTTACGATTTATAAGTAGTTCAGCCGTTAGTATACCTCCGCCTGCTGCTCCCCTGACACTATTGTGTATTAAGGACACGAATCTTATGGCGTTATTATCTACCTGAGTTAATCTTCCAACTATTACAGACATCCCAGGAGGATCTCCTAACCATCTGTCAAAATACACTTGTGGTCTGTTATCTTGTTCAGTTAGTACTATGACCTTTTCAGGCGCAGTGGGCAATTTTAAGGCTTGTGGTTCACCAGAAAAATTAACTAAGGACTCTCTGATTTTTCCTAAGTCTACATTTTCCTTAAATGTTACATAGACGACTGCATAATGTCCGTGAATCGTTGGGACTCTATGAGTTGTAGTGGAGATATTAATGTTGGATTCGTCTGAAACATTTCTCTTCGTGGAATTCAACACTTTTGTCATCTCTTTGACCATTTTGGCATCATATTCGTTGCCTAAGGGCAATATGTTGTCAATCACGTCTAAGGAAGCTACCCCTGGATAACCTGCACCGGATAGGGCTTGCATGGTGGTTATGAATACACTTTGAACTCTGAAGTTCTGGTAAATAGGAACTAAGGGAATTAGTACCCCCTGGGCTGTACATAATGGGGTAGTGACTATGAAACCCTCCCAATCCCTTCTCTTCTTTTGCTCTTCGATAAGGTTTAAGGAATGGGGGTTAACCTCAGGTATAATTAATGGTATGTCAGGTTCTAATCTGTGATCTGGAGAGTTACTTATGACCTTGAAACCTAATTTTGCAAATTCGTCCTCTACCTGCGCTGCAGATCCAGCAGGTAATGGAGAGAACACTAGATCTACGTCATCCATTTGTTTTGGATCTGTTGGTCTTATCTCTTGATTTGCTATCTCTTTTGGTATTTGCCCTATGGTTTGCCATCTTACAACTTCACCATATGGTTTCCCCACAGAGCCTCTTCCAGCAAGGTAAGTGGGCTTTATGTAAGGATGGTTTGCTAACATTCTTACATATTCTATTCCTACTAATCCTGTGGACCCTAGTATTGCCGCCTTGTATACTCTTCTCATACTTTTCACTATACATGTTGGTGAACTTGGATATAAACTTTTTGAATAATATAAGTATAACAGTTTTATGAATGATTATTGTTAATAATACAATGATAAATTTTACGTGACGATGAGAGCTTCGCCCTTTGTGATAGAGAGGAAATCAGCTTAACTCTTAATAACTAGCTGACTTTGTGGCTTAAACTCCACGTAAGGGGATAAAATGGGAAAATGAGAGTTAGAACACTTAGACGCATTTTATAGAGCTAGGATTGGGTGATCCATTATCTATTTTGCTGATCTGAACACTTTTTAAAATAAATGTTTGGGTACATGACCTCATTTAGTGTAGGTTTTCAACACCCCTTTAATGCTACCTCTTCTTTCTTTGATCCACAAAGACCTGTAATTTATAACCAGTCCAGACAGCTTCTCCTGGTCTAATCCATTCTATCTCAACGTCATTTTCGTCTAATCCTATCTTATTGGCTAGCAAAGCTTTAGCTGACTTATCGTAAGCCTCATCTACTCTGTCTCTCTTACTCTCTATCTTTATCCTCAGCTTCTCCATCTCCTCCGCATAAACCATTATGTTGAACATTCCAGTCGTATCAGGTATTTCATTTATTGCGTCTTCAATATATATTGGCAACAGCAATTTTCCCTTTACTCTGAACATCCACTCGACTCTCCCTGGTATAGGCTCTACAAATCTGGCATGAGTTATACCGAAGATAGGGTCTGGTTCAGTTATAAACTCATTTTTAACGTAATCACCTAAACTGTACCTAATCAGTGGCATGGTAAAGTGATTAAGTAAAGTTGCTATTAATTCACCCCTCTCGCCCTCAGAGACTGGTTCATTGGTCTTTGGGTCTATTACATCAAAGATCTCCATATCCTCCCATATCACAAGCTCTCCTCTTGAGTTGGGTAATTCTACAGCCATATGTCCATCTGTAGTTCCCCAGACGTTTATTGCCATCTCAGCATTAGGATGTACCTTAAACAGTCTCTTCTTCGTATTTTCAGCAGCTGCACCCCCATGTAATAACAGAACCTTGAAGGGAGTTTCCCATCCTTCCTCTATTGCCATTTCTCCTATTAGTCTGTGTAACCAAGGTGTAGTTGCAAAGACGTCTATCTTCCACAGTTTGAATATTAACAGATGTCTCTGCTTCCAGGAGAAAAACGTCTCTCCTCCCCCAGCAATTGTAGTAGCTCCACATCTCCACATCGCCGTCTCAACTACCGGAGGACCCCAACTGTAAAACCCGCTCATGTTTAAGTAGTTGGCGTATGTTATACCTGGTCTTACTCCAGCGAAACTCCATAGATACCTAGCCTGAGCTTCCTGAAAATAGTCTAATTCCAGTTTCCCCCATCCTTGAAATGTGGGCATTCCTGTGGAACCTGAAGTTGCACCAACAAACCTTATCCTTTTGGCTAAGTCTGGATGAAATATGGTTCCGAAAGGTGGGTGTGTCTGTAAGTCAGTTCTTATATCCTCCTTCCTAAGTACAGGAATTTTCACAATATCTCTCCAGTCCTTGATGTACTCAGGATAGAATCCCCTGTTCTTCCAAAACCTCTTGTAAAATTCGACATTCTCCCATGCCCATTTAACCAGTCTCTTTAGCCTTACTGTCTTTAACTTATCTAACTCGTCTCTAGGCATCTTCATTACTCTTTCATTCCATAGTTTGATGGAGGGATTTGGGGGAAAATCTCTTCTTATGAATCCTTCTTCTACAAGTTCTTTGTGGATTCGTTCATATTCATGTAAACTATCTGCGTTCATCTTATTTAAGTTGTATAAGAAGTTTAAAAAACTTTGTGTTTCTCATGATAAATTATAGGAAACGTATTATAAATGTATTTAAAAGATCTCGTATTGACAAATGTAAACGTGACCTGTTATTCTGTGATGAAAACTGGGCAAGATATTTCAGTTATCAAGGGAATATCATGTCACTATTCATCTAAAGTAAGTACTAAGTTTTCGTGGAGAGGCTAGTGAGGAATAATTAAACTCCTTATTGCGAGCCCCTCCTCTAACAATTTCACAGCCTCGTTGATTTCCTCTAACTTGAATTTTCCTGTAATGAGTTTCTGTGGGTCGTATCTCTTTGTCCTAACTAACTCTACTAGTTTCGGCATATCTACCCTAGGTTTACTGCCATAATTACCTATTATAGTGATTCCATTTCTCACTATCATTGAGACTCTAACTGGAATGAGAGCTGATGTAGGTGGTAAGCCTATCAAAACCACTTTCCCTCCAATTCTAACCCCTTCTAAAGCCATTTGTATAGTCTCTTGGGTTCCCCCAGCCTCAATTATTATATCTGGACCTCCATTAGTCATTTCCTTCAGGGTTTTTACTGGCTCAGATTCCTTGGTGTTTATAAAATCTGTTGCCCCAAGCTCTAGAGCTTTTTCCAATTTCCACTTCTTTGTTCCTAGAGCAATTATTCTCCCTGCCCCCACTGCTCTCAGCATTTGTATAACTGATAGCCCAACACCACCTACTCCTACTACAGCTACACTATCCCCAGGTCTTACGTTGGCAGAGCTAATTGCACCATAAGCAGTTATACCAGAACATCCTAACACAGCTAGTTCCTCTATATTCACGTTGCTGTCTTCCATTCTAGTTAAGGCATTTTCGTGCACTATAGAATATTCCGCAAACCCTCCACCTAAAAATGTCCTTATAGACCTTCCGTCCTTATATTTAACTCTAGTTGTACCGTCAAACATTGTACCTTTCAGTCTGACCGATGCAAAAGTCTCACAAAGATTTTCCATACCAGATATACAATTCTTACACTTTCCGCAGGGTTGAATGAAAGTTGATATAACCCTATCGCCTTCTTTTACCCTACTTACATTATGCCCCACCTTCACAACTCTGCCTGCTATTTCATGTCCTGCTATTACAGGCGTAGGGACGGGAGTTGACCCTAAAAAAACATTTACATCAGAGTGGCACATTCCAGTAGCCTTAACCTCGATCATTACCTCATTTTCCTTAGGCTCCTCTATTTCCACTTCCTCCACAGTTATAGGTTCCTTATAGTTATGAAGCACTCCTGCTAGCATAATATAGTAGAAGTTTAAACTACTTAAAAAGTTTATATTATCATTAATTCATAGTGATCTATTGCTCTTTAATCAAAAAATTTAAATAATATAAACATAATCAATTATTGGGTACCTATATTGAAGGAATATGATATTATAATCGTCGGTGGCGGACCTATAGGATTATTTGCAACGTTTTATTCCGGTCTAAGAGATATGAGTGCTTTACTAATTGATGCACAAGACGAGCTAGGTGGACAGCTGGTCACAATATATCCTGAGAAAATGGTTTATGATGTTGGAGGATATCCTGGTATTTTGGCATATGACCTAGCCCAGAACCTCATAGAACAAGCAAAGATGTTTTCCCCTGATATAAGACTTAAGGAGTGGGTAGATTGGATAACGAGAACACAGGATAATCTTTGGGTGATAAAGACTGATAAGGGAAACGAGTTTAAAGCTAAAACAATATTACTAGCATTAGGTATAGGGAGGATCACTCCATCAAGGCTAGGTGCAGGAGGAGAGATTGAGTATGAAAATAGGGGAGTATACTACACAGTTAAAAGGAAGAAGGACTTTGAGGAAAAGAGAATTTTGATCGTTGGAGGAGGAGATTCAGCTGTAGATTGGGCTATTAACTTGGCTCCAGTTGCAAAGTCAATCACACTAATTCACAGGAGAGATCAGTTTAGAGCACATGAGAGCAGTGTAAAACAGTTGTATAACATCGCTTCAGTTCACACTTGGCATGAGTTAAAGGAAGTAAAGGGGGATGGAAGCAAGGTTACCCAGGCTGTAATATTTGATAACAGGACAAAGGAGGAGAAAACGTTAGATGTTGACGCTGTAATAATAAGTATTGGACATAAGGGAGATCTAGGAAATGTTCCCAGATGGGGTTTAAACATGAAGGGAAGGGATATTTTAGTCAATGCCAAGATGGAAACAAATTTGCCTGGTGTATATGCTGCCGGTGATATCGCAAGCCAAGAAGGGGTGCCAAAGATGGCTTTAATAGCTATAGGTTTTAGTGAAGCTGCTATAGCTACAAGTATGGCGAAGAAGTATATAGATCCAAATGTGTCCATATTTGGCGGACATAGTTCAGAGATAATGAAGTCCAGAAGTTGATTCAGATTAGAAATGGATTCCAATAAGTGATCTAACTACCAGTTTTCATGTAATTTGTAGGTTTGGAGTAATATAATTAGGGGTGTATAATAACTCATTAAATTATATTCTCTGGTATCTGTTTTTATGCTCTTTTAGATTAAACGGGAAAACATTTAGATTAAGATTAAAATAATAGGTTTCTTATTTAAAGCTAGAAATCCCAGAAAATTTTTTACTACTTATCATGTTCCTTTGCTTCTTGTTCTGACTGTGTCTCTCTCCATGGCTCTGGCTTGGTCGTCATCTTTAAATCAGCCTTTCTACCAGCCAATTTCTTCGATATTTCTCTAGCTAGATCAAGATCATAAAGTCTTGAAAACATTATTCTCTGGGCAGCAGGACTTCCAGCGCCGTGAATAGATTCGATCTGGAATGCAACTCCCATGCTTACATTCTCTATCAACCTAACCATTCTAAGCCTGTCCTCTGCAGTGAAGTCCTCAACTCCCTGTAAATATCTCATTATATATTCTTTCAGTTTGGGATTTTTCAAATCCCATTCACTTGGCGCAGTGCCTACCATTCCACCTGCTATATCTATAGCTAACTGGCTGATCTGTGCAGGAAATCTGGCAACTAAATGCTTAGTCACATTAGCGTGCATTGGATTAACCCACCAACAATTATCACATATTTTAACCGCATTGAGACTTGCCGCAATCCCTGCAGAGTACATGGTTTCAGTCAGGAATATCATTTCGGTTAACTTGTCCTGTACATGGGGAGCTTTTTCAACACCAATCTGCCTGGCTAAATCAGCACTTGCCCCTATTATCACATCTCCTAAGCCTGCCTTACACCCCCCATAACCCTGCCTGTGATAAGCAGCAAATATCTCCACTAGTGTACCAGTGTACTCCCATTCTCCGGCAAGAAAAACTCTGTTCATAGGGACAAATACGTTGTCGAATATTACTAATCCTTCATGGTTGTAGAAATATGGTAAACCGTCTATTTCACCCTCTTCCATTCTCCTTGCATCGTTAATTTGCCTCCCGACCACAATCTTAATACCCTCAGTGTCCGTAGGTATTGCAAAGGCTACAGCGTAATCCTTGTCCTCTGGTCCCATAGCCCTAGTAGGTAAGACGACCATCTCCTCAGTCGCAGCAACTCCTGTTATGTTTGCCTTTGCTCCGGACACATAAATTCCGTCCTTTGTTACTTCAGTGACCCTAAGGTAAGCATTCTTATTTGGCTGTTGGCTTGGCTTCAGTGTTCTAATACCCTTCACATCTGTCATGGCTCCTGCAAGGGCTAGATCGTTCTTCTGCACGTATTTTAGATATTCCACAAACCTGTCTCTAGGCTCAGTCCTACCTTTATTTGCCATAATCTTGGTCACTATGTTCAATGTATTTAGAGAGTCCCAACCAACACATCTCTGAAAACATGCTCCAGTCTTATGACTAAGTTTTCTCAGTAGTTTAACCTTAGCAGCTAAGTCCTCTGGGGATCTATGAATGTGATTAAACCTGTTTATCTCTTCCTCAAGATATGGACTCCAGGCTCTTCCTAGCTCCTTTGTGTCCTCATCCCATGCAGCATCAAATGTTGCCTTAAAGGACATCACAGATGGCTTAAGGAATGGGTGTTTCGTTACATCCTTGACCTCTTTTCCCAGAACGTATATTTCCACCTTAGAGCGCTTACTTATAGACGAAACGTATTGATCTCCTGTTCTAATTACCATACTGTATAATAATGTTTAAAGTTTTTAAACTTTAGTATAATTTCATATCACTTGAATAATAATATCACATATAGGCAACAAATTGGTGTTGACACTCTATTAAGCTTCTTACAAGTTAAATAATTCTGCAGGCTTTTTAAGTTATGTAATAAAGCGCTCTCCCATAGGAATATTGGCGTGTAAAGAATTACAATACAACTTAAGATTTAGTTCAATCTCCTGAACGTGGACTTACTTTGCATTAGTCAATCAAGCTTGTATAGACGTGAGGCATTCCGAGATAATATCATTTGCCTTATTTCTTCCTCCTCTTCAATTATCCCTAATGAGACCATTTTGTTCAGAACCATGTCTAAATATCTTGGAAATATCTTAGCTGAAATCCAAGCTATTTCAGGTATATTAAACCCATCACTCCCATACATTATTTTGTTAAAAGGCGCAACCTCCATTATCTCCTCTAAAGCATTTAAAGCCCCTAAAGGCGCAAATGGACAGACCTGAGATAAGTCCAAGTATACTGAAGGAAATATATAACTCATCCATGCAGTTTCCCTGTGGTAAGGGTAACCTGAATGAACAAACACTATTTTTCCTTCATACCTTCTCACAACATTAGTTAAGTAAGCTGGTCTCGACAGTTCAAGCTTTATATCCCTGTCACCAGCACCCGTATGAACCTGCAGTGGTACATCTAACTCTTTAGCTATCTCCATAGTCTTGCATAACAGGTAGTCCCTAAAGCCCTTCTTCTTCTCCCCGTACCAATCCTCATCCCTTGACAAGAAGTCCTCTAACGCTTTCAACTCATTGCAGGTTATATTTAGACCAGTCCTGTAAGCTATTATACTCTTGAACCCCACATATCCTTCCCTTACTTTATTCCTCAATGTTTCCTCAAAGAACTCTATTGCCTTATCGAAGGGCAAGGAGAAGAGACTGGAATTAATTATGCTCTCTATCCTGAAGAGACGCTTATACGGTGCAGGTATTTCCATCTCTTTACTTCCAAATCCCTCATCAATAACAAAAGCTTTAATCTTAGCATCATCAATTAGGAATTTCATGTAACTCACAGGGTCATCTCTTATTAACCTATTCCTCTCTTTGATGAAATCGTCTCCTAAAAGTCTCTTCATCTCTTTCTTTAACATGAGGTAAAATGGTCTCCACTTGTTCATTTCAATTACGTCCGCATTTATCTCCTTCTCTCCCCACGACTCAGCTGATGCCATCATAAACTCCTTTTCATCCATAACTTTAACAGAAAACCAATGGCAATGAGAATCTATTATCATGCTAGATCTTCCTGTAAACCTCGTACTCCCAGTCCGTTACAATAGATTCGAACTCTTCAACCTCAGCACTTTTGATGTTAATGAACTCCCTCACAACCTGTTCCCCTATTCTCTCCTTCAATCTGTTGTCTCTATCTAGCTCACGTAAAGCCTCCCTTAGATTTCTTGGAATATCCTCTATGTCTTTTCTAAGGTAAGCATTTTCGTTCACAGGATTACCGGGTTTCAATCCCCTCTCAATACCATCGAGTCCAGCTTCCAAAACAGCTAATATAACTAGGTAAGGATTAGAAGAAGCGTCAGGAACCCTGTACTCAACTCTCCTGTCATGTGATTCCATTGTGGGATAAGGGGTTGGTATTCTTATCATGGTAGATTTGTTGTTATACCCATAAGATATCTTAGTGGGTGCCCATGAGCCTGGTACTAATCGCTTATATGAATTAACTGTAGGTGCAACTAATGCAGTGAGAGCCTTTGCGTGTTCCAACAGTCCGGCAATGAAATTATATCCTAGTTCACTAAGTCCATATTTGTCCTTAGGGTCATAAAATACGTTTTTCCCTTCTCTCCAAAGGCTTATGTTCAAATGCATACCTGACCCTGGTAGTTTGTTGAAAGGTTTTGGCATGAAGTTAACTTCAATACCTTTTGAGAGGGCAATCTGTTTTGTTATCTCCTTGAATATTACCACCTCATCAGCACTCCTCAATGAGTTCTTGTGAACTATATCAAACTCGTATTGACCAGGTCCGTACTCCTTGATAACCCTTATAATATCTATCCCTGAGTTTGTGAGTACCTTTATCATTTCACTTATTATTGGATTATTGTAAAAAGCAGAGGAGTCGAAGCATCTTGCGTCGTCATATGGTTTCCTATCCTTCACAAGGTAGAATTCCATTTCAAATGATGATCTCACGTCGTAACCTTCTTCCTCCTTAAGTTTCTCCAGTCTCGCATTTAACTTACTTCTCAAATCAAATTCCCAAGGCTTGCCCTTATCTCTAACTTCACATATTACAATAGCTGAGGGAGGAAACACAGTCAAAGTCGATAAGTCTGGGACTATGAAGACATCCTCATCCTGGGGACCAAAGGAACCATAAGGAGATATTATGTCCATCGGGGTAAAGCTGAACATGGCTTTGGTGACGCCAATACCAGTTCTTATTAGCTCTTCCACATGGCTCACTTGGGCTCCTTTGGACCTGATAACTCCATCCAACCCGACCCATGTAAACCTAAGTATCTCCACATTGTAACTTCTCAGCTTGTCCTTTATGGATTGTGACATGAGTTAGATTTTAAGTGTGAAATTATAAGCCTTTAGGTTATTAATTAAATAAACTAATAAATTATCTTTATATTATGTATTTGGACGGCATCTCTATCAATTTTTACATGATAAGAAAAAGGAGAGGATTTTCACTGGGACAAAGAAGATATTAATTGTCCCTTTCAGCTTCGTTGTATATAGTATTTGCAGAGGTATATTGACGTTCTGATCAAGAGATTGAATATCGTATAAGTCTACATGAAATAAGAAGATTTTGTCAGATTCTCTGTTAAATGTTTAGATGTGACCATATGGTACGAAATGTTACTAACCCAATTTGAGATATCAAAAATTTATTCTATCAAATTATTATAATATACTTAAATGACAAAAATTCCTCTTGTAGGAAAAGGTGAAATATCACCTGGAGAAATGGGTTTTACTTTAATACATGAGCATTTAAGGGTCTTCAGTGAACCAGTTAGATATCAATGGCCACATCTTTATAATGAAGATGAGGAGTTAAAAAATGCAGTAAATGAAGTAAAGACAATAATGTCATATGGTGTTAAGACCATCGTGGATCCCACTGTCATGGGTTTAGGGAGAGACATTAGATTCAGTGAGAAGGTCGTGAAAGAAACAGGTATAAATGTGATTGCAGCAACGGGGTTGTATACTTACACTGATTTACCTTTCTTCTTCAATGGAAGATCATTGGAAGAGATTGCAGAATTATTAATACATGATATAAAAAAGGGAATACAAGGGACAAATAATAGAGCAGGCTTCATTAAGGTTGCAGCAGATGAGCCAGGTATAACGAGGGATGTAGAGAGGGCAATAAGGGCAGCTGCTATAGCTCAGAAGGAGACTAACGTACCCATAATAACACATTCAAATGCTCATAACGGGACAGGTCTTGAGCAACAAAGGATTCTAATGGAGGAGGGTGTAGACCCAGGGAGAGTGCTAATAGGTCACTTGGGGGACACTGATAACGTGGATTACATAAAGAAGATAGCCGATAAAGGCTCGTTTGTAGGTCTAGATAGATACGGTCTAGATCTATTCTTACCTATAGATAAAAGGAACGAGGTGTTGTTGAAATTAATTAAAGATGGATACTTGGACAGGATTATGGTGTCACAAGATTACTGTTGCACAATTGACTGGGGGATAGCAAAGCCGGAGTACAAACCTAAACTAGCTCCAAAATGGAGTATGAGTTTAATATTTACAGACGTTATACCCTCAATTAAGAGAGCAGGAGTAACTGATGAGCAGTTGCATGTAATCTTCGTAAAGAATCCAGCTAGACTATTTAGTTAGTTTAGATTATCTCTTTTTTATCTCGATCAAGGATTTTCAGTTTTTTAGTCTAATGTGCTAGCTAAACTATTCCTGTTAATCTGCGGTGAGAGTCTTTAATTTTGCTCTGAGCTAATTAACTTCACAAAAACCTTTTTATTAGAAATTGAGGAATCGCATATGATGTAATTTTTAGTAAGATGTTAGTGTCTTCATTTAAGGTAGTATCATTTTATGTGTTTTCAATCATTTCCATTATTCCTAAATTAGATCCCTTAGTAGAATATCTCTGTAATTCTACACGTTTTTCCATGTATATACAGTTGTCGTATGTGTGTACCACTTACTTAAGCTTTAATCTCATTGGTCGACTATTGTTGGCAACAAAAATAGACGCGATAGGAGAGTTACAAATTAACTTAATTTTAATTTGGTCTCACTAAATGATCTTTTTATTAATTTAACAGTTTTTAGTAATTATAAATTAATAACGTATTTGATGGCTATTTTTTAACGTGAATAAAGTCTCTTATAATTTTACTTTTTATTAATCCACGCTTGAAATTTAACACTGTAAATTTATCATTAGGTAAAAGTTTAAATGATGTTTAATAGTCTAAAATAATATATGAAAGTTGTTAATGAAAACGAAGAGGTAGAGAAAATTGGTCTGACCCTTGAAGAGGACGAGATATTATTAGTAGATCCTAAAGGGCAACACATAAGTAAAGTATCAACTAAACAGATAGTTAAGAAAGCGTTAGAGGAGAAGACATTGAGGTTCAGAATTAAGGAGGCTGTTCAAGTAAAATTAAACAGAGACGAGGAGAAAAAGCTGCCAGATTTAAAGGAGCTAGTTTTCGATACACATCTCTTGTTATATGGTAAGAGGGCTCACGAAGTAAAATACGTTGGACATGTATGTCCATTCTGTGGAATGGAAGTAGATGAACAAGGATATTGTGGTTGCAATACTGGTACAGACTAAGCACAATTAGAAAAGAGGAGGGTCAATGGCTTCATTGTACTGGTTATATTAAAAGCTAATTTTAAGTATACAGTAATTTAATTAATTTTTGAAAGTGAAGGCTAAAAATTTATCAAATATATAATTCTGCTCTATTTCTGGTTATGAGTTTTTATTATTTGGTCTCTCTTAAAACACATCATGCACCTCTTATCTATAGCGATAAATTTAAAGTCTCTTCGGCGTTTGCGATAGTTTTGTGAAAATACTAAAATACCTTATCCCGTACATCATAGTGGGCTCTCTTCAATACTACTTTGCAAAGGATGCAATAACTTATTCTTCCCCTGTGGTTTTCAACCTATTGAGGTATATAATATCTTCGGCGATTTTCTTATCTATCCGTAGGAGAATAGTGTTTAACAGGGACGTATTTCTTCTTGCACTATATACTACAATGAGCTCCTTAACGTGGAGTCTAGGATTAAAATACGTTTCACCTTCTGAGTCTGCTGTCTTAAGCTACACTATGCCCCTATTTTCTATACCCATAGCCTTTTTAATCCTCTCAGAGAGACCCACAGTTATTGAGACTTTAGGTGTGGGTATAGGATTTTTAGGGGTGACACTTTATGGTCTACCCCTAGTTCATGGATTCAGTCTCTTAGGGGCAACTCTGACCATTATAAACGCTGTATTTTGGGCTTTATTCTCAGTATATTATAGGAAATTAAGGAATGAAGACCCAATAGTTGTAAATGCCAGTCAATTCTCCATCGGTTCTGTTATCCTTGCCTTATTATTACCCATAGACCACGACGTAACAATTAATGATAGCTTTATTGAAGGAACTGCATATACTGCAACACTGGGAGGGGCTCTATCTTTCTTCCTGTGGAACATGATGGTCAAAATAGAGAGAGTGCCAAGAGTTACAATTTTCAGTTTCTCAATACCTATCCTTACAACAATAATTCAGGTTGTCGTATTTAATACTAGCGTGTTCTTAATCCAAATAGCCGGAATAGCAATAATATTTATAGGCATAATATTATCGAGGATTAGAGATTTCGTCAAAGTAAAATAATGTGTAATAGGGAAAACCTCAACTTTTAACCCCTACTGAACTACGTTTAGATTAAACTTCTCTCGGTCAAGACCTAATCAATTTCTGTACTGATTATCTGCTTCTCTTATCACTTTGTCCAATGCCTCTACGCCTTTATCAATATCTTCCTTTTCAACAACTAAGGGTGGGGCTATTATGAACCAAGAGGGTCCATTGTATACAAATACTCCACTTTCTAAGGCTTTTTTGGCTAATAGATCAAGTAAAATTGGTTTACCTTCATATTTATCATTGTAGTCAGCAAAGGGAGTGTTTTTACCATCCTTCACTAACTCTACAGCCCAGAACAGACCGACTCCCCTTACATCTCCTATGCTTATGTGCCTTTCCTTGAGCTCATTTAATCTCTTCCCTAAATATTTTCCCATCTCTCTGACGTGCGGAAGTAGGTTGACCCTTTTGTACTCACTGATAACAGCAGGAATAGCAGCTAGGGAGACAGGGTGAGCTTCAAACGTATGACCATGGGCGAAAACATTATCCTCAAAGAAATCTCCGATCTCTTTAGAAACTCCTGTAATACCAATGGGAACATATGATGCTGAAGCCCCCTTGGCGGTGGTTAAAATATCAGGTTCAACACCCCACAGATTTACGGCAAACCATTCTCCTACTCTACCCCATCCAGTCATAACTTCATCTGCAATAAATAATACATCGTTTTCCATGGCGATCTTCCTTAATAAGGGCATGTACTCCTTCGGCGGGACGATTACACCATTTGTACCTGTTATGGGTTCAACTATAATTCCTGCAACGTGCTTTTCCTGTTTTATGATGTAGTCTACGTAGTTTGCGCATGCTATACCGCAATCTGGATATTTCAGTTTCAAGGGACATCTAAAGCAGTAAGGCTCTGGAAATCTTACAACTCCTGGCATTATGTTAGGCTCAACAAACCATCTCCTATAATCTCCGGTCAAAGATATGGATCCCTCTGTAGAGCCATGATAAGATCTGTATCTAGATAGAATCTTGAAAGAGGGTCTCTTGATCAGCCTTATGATCTTTATTGCAGCCTCATTGGCTTCTGTGCCTGAGGTCGAAAAGAAGAATTTAGTTATGTTTTTTGGCATCACTTCTAATAAAGCCCTTGATGCCTCAGCCCTGATACTGACCCCTAATGAAGGATTTATGTATTGTAATGTTTCCAACTGTTTTTCTATAGCCTTAATTACGTTCTCATTTCCATAGCCCAAATTGACATTTATGAACTGAGAGGAGAAGTCCAGGTACTTATTACCTTTGGAATCATAAAAATACGCCCCCTTACCCTCTTTGATTACTAGAGGATCCCAGTTTTTCTGTTTTCCCCATGTCCTAAAAGTATGTTGCTTTATTAAGTTCTTAGTTAAGACATCTTCGTCCATAAGTAATATTCTTCTTAAACAGATTATAAACCTCTTTGAGAGTGATTTGTATTATATACAAACTAACATTCCCTTACTATACTATGCGTACAATTTTAAAAGAGATGATAGAGATTTATACAAAATTTTATATCTATGCTTATATATTGGAAAAAATGTATTATATACAAATGGAGTTAGACGAAATAGATATAAAAATTCTCAAGATACTTCAGGAAAACGCAAAACAGTCTTTAGAAGACATGAGTGAAATGCTCAAACTTCCCAAGTCAACTATTGCATATAGGATTAAGAGGCTCGAATCTCAGGGTATAATAAAGGGTTATTATGCGCATATAGATCCCTATGCTCTAGATCAAGATTACATAGTAATAACATTTGTTAGGGCAAAGTATGGAAAGGATTACCACCTGAACTTAGGCTCAAAATTAGCCGAGATACCGGGGGTCTGGGGAGTTTATTTCGTTTTAGGTGATACAGATTTCGTAGTAATGGCTAGGTATAAAAACAGGGAGGAGTTTATGAAAAATTTTCTTGAGAAGCTTATGAGTATGCCCGAGATAGAGAGGACTAGTACACAAATTGTGGTAAAGACGATAAAGGAGGCTCCAAATATAGTAATTTATTAAGGTGACGAAAATTAGGAAGAAGAGGAGAGATATGATACAATTAAAGTTAAGACCTTATTCTCCTAATTTTTAGGGAATCAAGTTTTTATTCTCTTTATATTTTATATGTTGATTTTATCAGAACTTCGTCAAGTTACATTAATTACTTTCGCTAAGCGAAACCTTCTACAAATACATGTAAGACTATACTATACCATGTTAAATATAGCTTCGGAGATCTATGTTTTAAGTATATTTAATTGTTATAAATTACTGAATATCTCTGCAAATATAGTCATAAAATCAACCTAAAATTATAGGTAAGCTTATTATCAGTAGATGAGATTTTATCTTGTGAGTACTGAGGAGATTTACGTAAAATTAAAGAGTGATAGGGAGTTCATACAGAGAATCGCAGAGGTAGTCTTAGAGACTGTAGTGGTTAAGAAATTAGACGAATTTGAAAGACAGTCCAGGTTCATTAACGATAACTTAGTCTTAATATGGGAGAAACTCGCTGAAAACGACATAAAATTTAACAAAATTCATGAGGAACTAGTGAAGTTGAGGCAGGAGATGAATGATATGAGGAAGGACTTTAACAGTGAAATTATCAAGTTGAGGCAGGAGATGAATGATATGAGGAAGGACTTTAACAGTGAAATTATCAAGTTGAGGCAGGAGATGAATGATATGAGGAAGGACTTTAACAGTGAAATTATCAAGTTGAGGCAGGAGATGAATGATAACTATAAACAGATTGCCAGATTTGTGGAGAACTTAACGACAAGTATAGAGGACGACGCCCAGTATTATTTACAATGGCTTATTGAGAAGAAGTTAGGTTACAAGGCAGAGATAACTAGGTTAGAAATTGACAATGTAGTGGAAATTGATATATTTTCACAGTTTGGAAATTATTTATTAATTGGTGAAGTTAAGAGTAGGGCTAATAAGTCAGTATACATGGAACTAATGAGAAAGGTAGAGAAACTAAAGACAGTCAAACCTGAATTATTTAAAGATAAGAAAGTAATCTTGGTAATATTCTCCCTAAGCGTAACTAAAGACTTATTAGACCTATGCAAGGAGAACAAAGTATATTTGACTACGGGAAGTAGAGATTTGACAAAACTTGAGGAAATAATATAAATTATGAATTATGAACTAAACGAAAGAGATTAAGTGTCTGTCATCACTCTTCCTACTACTTTAGACTAATAGCTTTTCTCCATTTTGCACCAATTCGCTCTTAAATCTAATTTCATGTTAAGTAGGAATTCACATACTAATGATCTATGAACCTTAGACAAAAATTTACTAACTTTTTAGTTCTTCCGAGGAAGATCTCATAAAAAAGTCTACTGACGCAATAACTTGAGCTAAGAGGATCTAAAGGGACAATGATAAGATGCTTAGTCCCTCATATATTATGTTAGCTGCTAGCATTGAGGTTATCTCACTGACATCGTATGGTGGAGACACCTCTACCACATCAAATCCAACTAATTTGTCAAATCTCCATTGCCTTATGAACTCTATTATCTCAAAGCTCGATAGACCTCCAACTTCAGGAGTCCCTGTGCCAGGGGCAAATGCTGGATCAACTACATCTATATCGAGTGAGACGTAAGTGGGTCCTTTAAGTGATTCGATCTCCTTTAATATATCCTTAGGATTAAGTTTTAATTCTCTGATAGTGAAACTCTTTATTCCTAGCTTAACTTTATCACTTAAGTCCTCCTTTGAAAATGTAGATGCCCTTATGCCAGCCTGAATAACGTCTTTGAGTAGACCCTCCTCTAGGGCTCTTCTCAACCAACTTCCATGTGTATACTTTTTACCCCAGTAAGTGTCCCAGAAGTCATAATGGGAGTCTAAATGAATTAAGTTGATCTTACCATATTGCTTATGCATGGCTCTTAATATGGGAAGTGTTATGGAGTGGTCCCCTCCAGCTATAAAGGGAACTAACTTTTTAGATGATATAATGTCGTATACATCTTTCTCTATTATCTTTATGGTGTCCTCAATATACCCCGGTATTATATTCACATCTCCAAGGTCACAAGCATTCAGTTTGTCAAACGGATATGTATCTAAGAACTGATTGTAAGGTCTTAATAACCTTGAACCTTGTCTTACAGCCATTGGTCCAAATCTAGCCCCTGTTCTATATGTTACGGCATCGTCGAATGGTATTCCAAGGAAAGCCGCTTTAACCTCTTCCTGTGGTAGACACATTGGGAGTCTTCCGAAAGTGGAAACTTGGGTAAATCTTGGGGATTTAAGAGCATCGATCTGCCTCATATGAAATAATAGGAGCGTTGATTATAAAAATTAATTATTGTTTCACGGTCAATTTATGACGACCTTTTAAAAAACAAGTGCTCTTCATGGACTATTGATCTGAGATTTCATTTAAGTTTTGAGAGAAGAAACAAGCTTATGATAGAAATTACACAGCCCAGGTCTAAGGCAAACATAGAGAATGCAAAACTCTTAGTTAAAAACAGGACGAATCCCACTAAGCTAGGAGCTATCATAGTTCCCAATTGTGACACTGCATTAGCGAACCCAATTGAAGTACCTGCCCTACTTTCTCCCCCTATCTTCATTATGATGGAGTCTGTAGGGGGTCTATAGGAGAACGAAAACACTCCTAAAAGAAATGCCTCAGCTACTACTAGGTAGGGGTTAAATGTTATTATAATGAGTAAAGTGACTAAGATAAACCCTATTAAATTAATCAGTATGACATTCTTATCTCCCATTACTGCTACCAAGCTTTCCACGCTCAGTATACCTATCAGTTGACCTAATCCGAAGAGGAAAAGGAATGACGCTGATAGAGTTACGGGAATGTCTCTATAAACCACTAACATAGAGAATATCCATGTTGTCGTCCCCCATGTAGCCCACAGTTCACCAAGTCTTATCAAGGTGGCTAATATAATCTTCTTGTTGAAGAGCACACTAAAAGATCTTTTGACCTCGGTGGACTTCGAATTAACCTTTAACTTTAAACTGAGAAGACACAACACACTAAAACCTACGGCAAAGAATAAGAACAAGAATTTCCATGAATCCAGTATAAACGACGAGACCGCTCCAAGAAGCAAGATAGTAATCGGTCCTGCACTTTCTAGGATAGCAACATAAAATGTCAGATGGGAACTTCCCGCATAGGTAATGGCTATTATTTTCATTGCAGATGGAAATATTGAAGACGCAATAATTCCTTCCATCAAGTAAATTATCACTATTAGCACGTATGATCTTAGAAACAAGAACAGTATAAGGTTAAGTGGAACTAAAATAGCAGATGATGTAGCCATAGCCTTGTTAGGACCAATTTTGTCAATTATTAGCCCCCAGGGAATGGAAAACAAGATATATCCTATGTAGAAAGAGGAGGCTACGAACCCTACTTCCACAGGATTCAAGTTAAGTAAAATAGATATAGGTAGGGCGATAACTCCCCAGCTAAGTCTTATGAGAAGTTGCATGAAAGTCCCTAACCAGCCTATAACAACGCTCTTACGCATAATGAAATACATTTTAAAAATCATACATTTTAAGCTTTAGACTTATACGCGTCTTAGTCTACCATTATAGAACTAAAGGAAATCAGTTAAGAATGAAAGTAGTGAAAGAGTATTGTCTGTTTCGTATTCTTCACCTTAATTAAAGAAAGTTTAAAAGAAAGAGCAAAATCAAGGCAGTCATGTTTAGGCGTAACAGGATGGCTTCCTAATTTAATCTCTAAGATATGGGACAGTAAGGGAGAGAGTCTGTTTTAACTGAGTAATTCAGACTCGGAGGGAGATGCGACACATCACTGATACAACTGAACACTCCTCTGTTTTCTCCTGACTGACCTGAAAAGTTATTTGTTAAATAAGGTTAAAAAGGTTAAATAATTCATGTAAAGATAGATATAAGTATGAGCTTTATAGACGAGAATCGTTTCGTGGAAACATTCCATAAACTGAGTAACATTGGATGGACTGAAGAGGGAGCCATGAGGGTAGCTCTGAATGAATATGACATACAAGTAAGGATTGAACTTACCAAAATTCTTTCCTCTTTAGGGGCTGAAATTAAAGTTGATGACGCAGGAAATATAATAGCAAATATAGCAGGTGAAAAAGAGGACAAGATAGCGATAGGCTCACATATGGACTCTGTCCCCTACGGAGGAAAATATGATGGGTTTTATGGAGTAATGGCAGGTTTAGAAATATTAAGAGGATTACGAGAACATGGAGTTCGCACTAATCACACCATTTCGCTTATTGATTTCACAAATGAGGAGGGATCAAGGTTCAAACCCTCACTTATGGGCTCAGGTCTCACAACAGGGGTCTTCAACAGGGAGTACGTATACTCTATAGTTGATAAAGACGGTATTACGTTTGAAAAAGCCCTAGAGAGATCGGGTTTTTTAGGTAATGAGAGTAACAGAATAATTCACGATAAGCCGAAATTTTACCTTGAGTTACACATTGAACAAGGACCAGTACTAGAGGAGGAAGGATACCAGATAGGGATTCCCTTAGGAATAGTGGGGTTAACTGTGTGTGAATTCAAGTTTAAAGGTCAATCTAGTCAGGCGGGACCGACACCAATGGATCGGAGAAGAGACGCACTAGTAGGTGCTTCAAAATTTATCACCAATATAAGGGATTATGCCAGACGTACCAGTGATCTAAGAGCAACTGTAGGTATAGTGAACCTGAAACCCAATATTTATAACGCCATACCTGGTGAAGTGACATTGACTCTTGACCTGAGAAGTATAGAAAAGGAGGATAGAGAAAGAGCGCTAAGAGAGGCTAAGAGGCTAGCTGAAGAGATAGCAGATCAAGAGAAGCTAGAGGTGGAGGAGAAACACTTGTGGACTGCTGAGCAGGTAAAATTTGATAAGGAAGTTGTCAGCGTTATTGAGAAGGCTTGTAATCAACTTGGGTTAAAGTACAAGTTCTTATACAGTTGGGCTGGTCATGATGCTCAATACATGACAAGGGTTTCAAGGGTGGGAATGATATTCATACCATCTCATCTTGGTATAAGCCATTCCAAAGAGGAATATTCGTCTGATAGGGACATGGTCAACGGTTTAAGAGTACTTGCGAAGACTGTAGAATTACTTGATGGTCTTACTTAGTTCTAATAGCGTCAAGCTTAACACTTTGATGCTATCGAAGAAGTCTTTTATTTCCACATATTCATCCGTGGCATGAGCCTGTTCTATTCTCCCTGGTCCATAGTTTATTGATGGAATCCCCTCCTTAACTGTGAATCTCATATCAAAAGTTCCAGGGGATAGTACCAGCCCTGGTTCCCTTTGCCTGACCTCTCTGATTTTCCTCCTCATTACTTCATATATTTCATTTTTAACATCTGATGTGATTGTCTCCACTGAATAAAACTCGTCATAGTCGTATTTAGCCTTAAAGTCCATTGTAACCTTTTCTATGACGTTAATAATTTTACTTCTTACTTCATCTAGGTTTTCCTCTGGGATTAGTCTCCTGACTATACTTAATTCACAATAATCAGCTACTGTATTCATCCAACTCCCACATCTAACAGTTCCAACCAAGACTGAAGGTCTCTTGGAGACCTCAGGTATGATATTGTATTTAGAGACTATCTCTGGTACGGAATTGTATAACTCTTGTATTATTTTCATGGATACTTTCACAGCGTCTACTCCTAGCTGAGGAAGCCCCCCATGGCTTTTCTTTCCATATATTTTCACAATTGCCCATATAGCTCCCCTGTGACCGTAACATATATTGTCAGAACCTGTAGGCTCTGTAAATATGACGTAGTCCACTTTACCTCTCTTTAAAACACCTTTTTCTACGAGGTAATGGGCTCCAGCATTTACGTTTCCGACAGTCTCCTCATCTGGAACAAATGTCTGTATTACCTGTAAATTGGAAGGAAATGATTTCGCCCTTTTTAACAACTCAACGCCATATATCCCTGCAATGATCCCTGACTTCATGTCGGCTGAGCCTCTACCATATAATTTACCATCCTTTACAACAGCTGAATAAGGACTTACATTCCAACCAGATCCTGCGGGAACTACGTCATAATGACCGTTGAACGCAATTTTAGTCCCTCCATTACCTATGTAGCCGACTAGGTTTGGTCGATCACCTTCTCCAAACCTAACCAGTCTCTTTAGTTCCTCTTCAGATGGGTTGAAGATCTCTGTCTTATAGCCTAAATCTCTTAAGATCTCATCAAGCTTATCCACAATCTTTTGGTAGTTTAAACCCGGAGGGTTCTCAGTCGGTATCTTAATAATCTCCTTTAAACGATCTAAAGCCTCTTCCTTGATCTCCTCAAATTTATCCTCTAACAAGTCCATTACCTACACCCCTAACTACACCTTTGGGTCATATCTACCATCTATCGCAGTCCATCCCCCATCCACGTATATTACGGTTCCTGTAATGTATGAGGAGGCAGGCATGGCTAGGAAAAGTGCAACATTAGCAATTTCTTCTGGTGTTGCCCATCTCTTCAATATGGTCTTTTCGGTATATGCCTTAAACCACTCTGGATCACTCTTTATTTGTCTGGTCAGTGGTGTATCTACGACACCTGGAGCTATCACATTTACTCTAATGTTGTACTTACCGTATTCAGCTGCTGCAACTTTAGCTAACTGTATTATTCCTGCCTTGGTCATGGCATAAACACTCTGTCCAGGCTCAACAACGGTTCCCCTAATGGACGAGAATAGAACCACACTACCCCCTCCCTTATTATTTTTCATAACGGAGAGAAATTCCTTTACAACCATGAAATTTCCCTTGAGGTTAACGTTTATAACCTTTTCAAAGTCCTCATAAGTGTAATTCTCAATAGATTTTCTAACATTAATTGAAGGTGTGACATACAGAGCATCTACATTTCCGTAAACGGACAAAGAGAAATTCACTAATTTCTTTACCTGATTGAGGTCAGTTATGTCACATTTCATGTGGTTTACTTCATGACCTCTCGACCTCAGGGAGTCAGAGAGCCTCTTTAACCCTTCTTCATCAATATCGCTCAGTACGACTTTACCTCCCATTTCTGAGAACATCTCAGCTATGGCTTTTCCTATACCACTGGATGCTCCTAAAACAACAGCATTCATGCCTTTTACTGAAAAGAGCCTATCAATGTCCATTTTTGTTCAATTTATAATTTATGTTAGCCAAAATATATTTACACTAAGACTATTGAGTGAAGCAAACATCTCCTAGTTGTGCATTTGCTCTTATCCTACTGTTAAGTCATTTGGGATATACATTACTTCCTTATTGGATCCTCCTTGCCAATATAATATGTCTCTTTGGATATCAAAATACCTATGATCATAGCTATTGATGCAATGGTCAAGTTAATGAACCATGAGTTGAGGAGTCCTATGTAGGTAGAAATTGCGAATATTATACTAATGGAAAACCCTCCAACTATAGCACCTCCATTGTAAGTGAAACCAACACCAGTTGTCCTATATTTTTTGCTGAACTGTTCACTGAGGAAGGAGGGTAGAGTGGAGAATATCATTGCCTCTAGAAAAGCCTGTATACTAAACACCGTAGTTGCAGTTGTAAAGTTGTTAGTAATACCAAAGTATAAAATTGGATAAATAGACACTGTGAACAATATAGCGTAAATTAACATTGGTCTCTTTCTGCCAGAGATCAAGTTAGCCAAAAGTCCTCCAGTCCAAACACCGAAAAGCGAGACAAGGTTTATTATAGCAACTCCAATACCTACCAGTCCTCCTTGAATATCATTGAGAGTCATGACTGTTGGATATATGTTGAAGGTGGCATTATTAATGTAAAGCAATCCGCTGGTTATCAGTAGACCAATCAGTATTTGAATATATGAGTCCTTAAACAGAGTCTTTATAGGAACCTTCAGTATTTCCTCCCTCTTTCTCATTTCCTCAAAGACTGGAGTCTCTTTTGATATTAATCTAATCACAAGAGTCAGAACACCAGGTACAAGGCATGTTAGGAAGAATATCCTCCAGCCTATCGTTTGAAAATCGTTCAAGAACAGGTTGTAAATACCAGAGTAAACAAGACTGATTATGAAGTATCCAGTTCCAAATCCGCTCTGAATAAATGCACCGATAAAAGCTCTTTTATCAATTGGAACATTTTCTAGAGCTAGAGACGTACCTCCCCCATATTCCGCTCCTGCGAACATTCCCTCGAGAAAAAGGACTAAGTAGATTAGGATGGGAGCCAAAATACCAACTTGAGAGTAAGTAGGAAGTAACCCCTTAGAGGCTCCGAATATGGAGAAGCCTAATATGGTAACAGTAAGCATACTTCTTCTTCCTAGTTTATCCCCGATGAAATTACCAAATATTAGGGAGCCAATGGGTCTTGCAATTGCACCAGTGGCTAAACCTCCAAACGTGGCTATGAGGCTTATTACTTGGTTTGATACAGGAAAGAAAAGGTGAGATAGGGTTACAGCAGCCAATGCGTAAGCTATGCTAGTGTAACCATCCATAAGCCATCCTGCCCACGCCCCCAGTACGGATAACCACTGTTCCTTAGTTAAGCCATAAAAAGGCATGTATACATTTTAGGTAAAATGGGTATTTAACTTTCTAATAGCACAGTTACGTTTTACATGGTTCTGTATCGCTCATTGTCCCTCTGAGTATACAGATACTACAGCCTTCCTAGCTGCTTCATAAGCCATTGCGTTCAGCTCATCGAATTTAACTTCGACTCTGTTTGTAGCTATGGCGAAAACAGTATCACCATCCAAGGAGAGGTTATATGGTCTTATAACCGAAGAGAAGCCATTCTCGACTATACTAGCTAATCTACAGGCGTCAGAGTTCGATAGTTTAGCATTTGTAATTACCACTCCTAAAGTTGTCCCCAAAGTATTTTCGTCTACAGATGTGAATTCATTTCCTGCGATCAATTTTCCACTCTCGTCATATATATTGCCGACACTATTGAGTACAACAATAACTCCAACTTTAACATTCCCTTTTCTCAGCTCGTAGTAACCCTGACCTCCAGGTTTGGCATATTTTAGACCTCCTACCTTACCTACCGTACCTCCCTTTCCTGCCCAATATCTTCCTATGGGAATCTCAGTTGATAGTGATTCGAGAGCCTTGAATCCCCACTCCTCTGTTGGAAGGATAGAATTTTCATATAGGTCATATATTGCAGCTGCTGACACTATGGGAATTCGTAGATTTGCTATCTTAAACCCAACTTTTTTATTGAACAACTCTTGAACAACACCTTGTACAGCCCTAAATCCAAATACACTCCTTCCAGTCAGGACAATGGCATTAACTGATTGATCTTGTCTATGACCTGGTCTCAAAAGATCTGTGTTTAAAGTAGCTGGTGAGCCCCCTCTTTGTGAGATGCCAGCTACGTTATCCCCTTCAGTGACTATGACAGTTAAACCTGATTTAGCTCTTTCATCGGTATAACCGCCAACAAGAATTCCCTCAACACTAATTTCCTTTGACATAAACCCACAAGATAATTAGAGCTTAAAGGTCATATAAAGACTTTATATCCCTCTCCAAATCGAGGCTTGATGGGAATAGTAAATACACTTATCTCAAATTAGGCTAACACAAAAGACACAGTGATTTATTATGATCAGAATATTTAAAGATAGGACTATGACCTGCACAGTCTTTCTTTTTACATTAGTTGTAGAAAGCACTCTGCTCGTTGAAAGAGTTCCTCGATAGAGACTTAGTCCCTAAAACTCGTATTTTTTCCTCCATCAGGTCACTATAATATTTTTTATTTTTCCTTATCTATCATCCCCCTTGTCTCCATTGCAAATAAACTGACCGCAATTATGGATGAGCCCAAAATTAGAAGTGCGAGAAATTCTCCTGACGGTAAAACATTAAAATAGGAAGACGGTGATACAACAGTTAACGCTACTAGCGTAGCACCAAAGAAACCCATATTCCAACTCATGGATACTCCTGTCCCTCTTACGTTGGTAGGAAAACTCTCGTTAACAAGTGCAAGTATACCTCCCGCCCCTAAAAATCCCAAAAATGTTAACAAACTAATATATAAAATAACATAATACAAACTATTTAACGAGGCTATGATGAAGTAGATCGGACTAACCAAGATTCCAAGGATTCCTCCTACTAGCGATAGTCTTTTTCTACCAAAGACTTCACTTAGTTCTCCTCCAACAAAGGCAGATACTATACTAACCAATGAATATACTAGTATGACCTCTCTAATTTCACTCTCTGTAAAGTTATTGACGAAGGACAAGAATGTAGGGAGTATTATGCCTATCACAAAGTTGACACTAGCCCACAGAAGACTTAGTAGAAACGCAAACTTCAGATAATTACCGTATTTCTCCAGGATAATCTTCCTAGGGCTTTTCACTTTTTCCTTTAATTTCCTGAACCTAGACGACTCTGGAGCTAAAAGGGATATGGGGACAATGATTAAGGACCCCCAGAATAGAAACCTCCAATTACTCCCTGATATGAGTGAGAGACCTACGGCGACCAGATATGCAGTACCGCTAACTGCAATTCCTATACCACTAAACCAACCTCTGTGCCTCTCAGGTAAGTTTTCCACACCTATGACCTGGACTCCTGCACTTAATGGTCCTGTGAATAAACCTTGAATTGAGACCAGTAGGAAGTACAAAATGATTGAAAATATTCCTATGGAAGTATAAGGAGGAAGAAACCCAATTAGAGCTGTTGCAGTAGAGGAGCCAATTCCTCCTATGATTGTTGCAACTCTTCTTCCTAGCTTATCTGATAGCGGTCCTAATAGACTGGCTCCTGCAATTCTGAAGCCATAAGATAGGACTAAGCTTGTATAAATTCCTATGACTGAAAACGGATAGAGACCATGAAAGATCTCTTGGGCGAGATTTTGGGAAGTGTATGCTATAACACTGCTTGCGTTGTATACCAGAAATGTGTAACTTATAACGTTAAATATGATCAGTTTTATGTGGGTCGCTGTAAGTCTGTCCTCTTTAGACATCTCAGAATTTGATTGATACCAAACTTTTATATCTTATGTATAAGAGGTCTGGGGCGTGATATTTTCAGGTCTCAGCTCGCATATTAACTGTGAAAGTCTAGAGCGTTTGGGAAAAAGGGAATATGTTGCCTTCTCCTCTTTTTACGCTAGTCATTTGAAAATATACACACAAGATTTTCATATTATAACCGACTACAGTTGAAGAGGTAAAAAACTATTATGGCTTAAGGACTCCTCTCCCTGGAATTAAACCTTTACTTAACTCCTCCAAGGCTTTATTTGCTTCGTCCAGGGAGAAAGTTTTAACTCTTACTTTCACTTTACCTTCCACGTATAATTGGACCAATTCACTTAACTCGTTATAGGTTCCCACTAAATTCCCTAACACACTTATTTCCCTACTAATGAAGTCTACAGTTGGATCTCTGAATTCACCACCATATCCCACTATTGAATAAGTACCTCCCTTCTTAATCATTGACACAGCGTCTTTGGGCGTATTATGCTCTCCAACAAAGTCAATGACCACATCGGCTCCCACGTTATCGGTGATCTTTCTTACCTCATGAATAGCTTCCTTGCCATTAACTATGTAGTCTGCTCCTAACTCCTTAGCCATCTTGAGCTTATCCTCATCCAGATCTACTGCTATAATTCTGGCTGACGTGATCGCTTTAGCAACTTGAATTCCTATGTGCCCCAGACCACCTACGCCAATTATTACTAAAAATGTGCCTGGGGTAAGTTCCTTAGACACCTTCTTGACTGCGTGGTAAGCTGTCAAGCCTGCGTCTGCAAGTGGAGCCATTGATATTAGGTCAACACCCTTAGGTACTACAATTGCTGAGTAGGCTGATGTCCTCAAATATTCGGCATATCCACCGTCAGTACCGTCTAGACCAGGAAATTTTCCATTGGGGCAATGCATGTCATTCCCAGACCTGCAAGCTTTACATCTCCTGCATGTTATATATGGATGTAGGATTACCTGGTCTCCAACGTTCAACCAGTCTACATTATCTCCTTTAGTCTCCACAACTCCCACGTTCTCATGACCTATGGTAAAAGGAAGTTTTGGATTGAATATGTCCTTCCAAACTCCCTCTTGAATGTGTAGGTCAGTTCTGCAAACTCCTGCTCCCTTAATCTTTACTATAATATCATAAGGGGATGATATCTTGGGTTCAGGTACATCATCTAACTTTAATGGCTTGTTATACTCATGAATTCTCACAGCTTTCATCTTTCCTTCGCCTCAGCTATTAGTTTACATAATTCTCCATTTATATTTAAAGAAAGTTGTACCAACTTACCGTATTTATTACTCCTCTTCTCCTCAAATGTCCTCTTAACTTTCTCGTATTCATCACCATTCAATGATTCGTTACTGTAACACTCATGAAACTTGAGACCGTTGTTAATACATTCTGAGAGTTTCTTAGAGTCATGATGGTCCTTAACCTCAATGATAGCATCAGGCAGTCTATTTCTAATCTCCTCTAGCATAATGTAGAGGAAAAGAGGAGGGCACCAAAAGGTGGGAGGAGAGATTATCAGGTGTAAGTTTCCTTTATCGTCCTCATAATATCCCTTTAGGAATCTCATCTTATACATGGAGTAATTAGTCTCTGGATCAAATACACTATCTAGTATTTTCTCTACGTCCGTATCTTACCCCTCCATCTTTACATGAAGTAAGTTCCTCCTCCTCGTTATGTCATCTTCCCTTCTCATTACTTCCTCTAGTGGTATATCCCATAGTTTTGAGGCATTCTGGTATAGTAGCTTCTTCTTAGTGTCTAATGTTAACTCGACGCCATACTCCCTCTTGATCTCCTCTGGTAATTCAAATTTCATGAAGTCCTCTATTAGCCATTTAGGGTTCCAAATAGCATAGTCACTACCCCATAAAACCCTGTCTTCTCCCAACCAGAACAGCAACTCCCCAATAATACTAGCGAAATATTTGGGTCTTTTCCTTATGAAAGCTGAGGCTACTGCTAATCCTCCATATACGTTCTTCTCTTGTGTTGCTATCCAGCAAAAGTCATCTAGTCTAGGTAGTCCAACATGGGTTACAACAAACTTAAGTTCGGGGAACGATGAGGCTACCGCGTCTACGTCCTTTACGTCAAATGAGTCTTTATCTAAGGGCCAAACTGTGGGACCCTTATGGGCAACAAAGATGTTTATACCTAATGATTTACTGAACTCAAGGAATTCATAAGCCTCCTTTGAGTCTAACCTCCATCCCCTTGATAACTTTCCGTCAACCTCTTTCCACTCAGCTGTATACAACTTAACATGTCTCATTTGCCATGGTTTGACCCTGTACTTCCTAACGTCTTCCTCCAATTGTCTCTTTCCTTCTTCCCCATCCCTTGGGTCAAATCTGGTGCCTATAACAAAACGATATGGATTCTCTACTGCTAATTTACCAAATTCCTCTGTGTTCCCGAAAGGTTTTTTATAAAAGTAGAGTAGATACTGAGGTTGAGTTATTGCCACGTCAACATATCCATTTATCATTACGTCTTCAATGAACTTCTCATGACCATAGTACTTGAAGGTCTCGAAGTCCATCTTATATTCATCTGGGGTTAAGGCGGTCTGATAATCATAAAAACAACTTATCCACCCCTTTGCTAGCTCTGGTCTTAACCAATTACTTTCGCCAGCTTTCCAAATATGTGCGTGGTAGTCTATTACGGGAATTTCCTCCCTTCTACCACTTTTATACTCAATCACAATCAAATGTACCACCTATTTTTTACTAATATAATTTGTTTATATAAAAATTTTTATTAGTTTGATTATAATGCATTAATATAGAAATAATAAATCATTAAGTATAAAGGTCAATTTAAGATCTTTAGGTTTTGGTTCTTACTATTTTCTTGGTATAAGTAATCCTTCAAATGTATTAGTATGACTTTATTTTTTATTAAAGAAAGCTTATATTTTAATAAAATGACATTATCTAGTATGTGCTACGAAAAATACGAGAAAACTATGATAAAGCAGAGGAGGACAAAGAGAGAGAAGATAACTGTGACACCTACGCCGACATCAAGGTAAACCTTTTTTAAACTTAAGTGACTCCTCTTTTTTAGTACCGTATTTGCCTCAGATTCATCTTTCCTCTCTTTTTCTTTACTCTTTCCTAAAGACTACGTGTAGAAATAATGCGTTGACTAGGTGAGAGTATGTACTTGAAATGGAGTAAAATGAGTGAGACTAACACGAGTAAATACCGAAAATTAACGTTACAGCTTGAATTTTAAGAGCTTAAAAAAGAGTATCTGCAAATATCGTTCAAATGGTCTCCAGTAATAATCTTAAGCTTCTCTTATCAATACTTTCCATATTTATTTCATACAAGTTATCATTACGGTCTATTAGTACAACCTTTTTCTCAAAGACAACTACATTCCTCCTACCCAACGTGAATGTCTTTGAAACTCCTTTATCTGTTACAAGATCCCACTCTAACTGATCTCCCTTTATGTTGATATTATTTATCTTAACAACCTTAAATACAAGGTTGTTGTATAACAGAGCACTTTCTAGTACCTTCAACGATTCGCTATCTAGTTTACTGTAGTCCTCAAGCAGAAATAACTCCTTGCCGTCATCAGTGTAAAATCCTATGAACTTAGGGTTTGTTATGGGAAATAGTGCCTTAGGAATGAGGTCTCTATATATCTCGTTTTCAGCTTCAACAGTAACCCTGCTCCTCCTCTCTGCAGGAGTTATCTTAGTTGACCGGGGATTTAGTATCCTTATGTCATGTATCTCTTTCCCATTACCGTCCTTAGAGAACACGTTCTCCTCGTTTATTTGGTCTTTGAAAATCTTATGGAAGTATGTTTCGTTACGTAATAACTCTTTTGGTTTTCCCCTCTCCATTACCTCGCCGTTATCCAGGACGATTACCTTATCAGCGTTCATTACCTCATGTATGTTGTGGGTTATGAGTATTACAGTCTTATTTCTTGAGACCTCCATCATTGCCTCATAAACTTCCCTTTCACTAACTACGTCTAAATTCGATGTTGCCTCATCAAAAATTAAAACATCAGGGTTCTTTATAATTGCCCTAGCTATGCTCAGCCTTTGCCTTTGCCCTCCTGAGAGATATGTCCCCCTCTCACCTAGAATTGTGTCATATGCGAAAGGCAATCTCACTATCTCATCATGTATTTTAGCTGTTTTACAAGCCCTTACTATATCTACTTCATTCACGTTATCTGAACCATAGGCAACATTATAACCAACAGTAGTGTCGAACAGGACAACGTCCTGAGGAACATATGCAACTTTCCTCCTTAAGTAATCTATATCGATCTCCTTTAAGTCAACACCTCCTATTGTTATTTTCCCCTTATTGACATCATAGAACCGCAATAACAATTTTGCAATGGTGCTCTTACCTGACCCACTCTTACCCACAATTGCAACCTTTTCTCCTGGTCTGATGTTTATGTTTAGGTTCTTTACAACGGGGAAGTGTGGATCATAACCGAAGAATACGTTCTCGAACACTATCTCTGAGGGCATAACTGGTCTTTTGGGGGTTTCAGAATTCGTAATTTGTGGTTTTACCTCTAGCACTTCTCTTATCCTCTCTGCCGATGTGAGGGATTGCTGAATAAAGGGCAAGACGTTACTGAGGTTATTTATGGGGCTGTAAAACTGTGATAGGTAAGCAATGAAGGCTGTTATAACACCTAGTTCAATTACTCCTGATATGACTTCATGACCACCTACCCACCATATTATGACTGTGGAAAGGTTAACCACTAAACCTATCACAGGCCAATAGAGAGAATTTAACCTGTTTATTGTTACACTGGACTCATAAAGTTTATCTAACATGTTTCTGAGCCTTTTACTCTCATATTCCTCTTTCGAGAATGATCTAACAACCAAGAAGTTGGGGATTGTGTCATTTATCCTTGATGTTATATCAGCACTTCTCCTCCAGTTTCTATGGTATAACCTATGTGACTTCTTCCTATATCTTACTACCATGAACAATATTAGCGGTATGGGTATAAGTATAAATGTTGCCAGTAATGGGTTAAGTGTAAAGAGGATCACTCCTATCCCTAGGAGAGTGAAGAAGTTAGTTACTAGTGTAGGTAATCCCCAGACTAGTAACCAGTTTGTGTTCCCAGCGTCTGTGGTGAGCCTGGATAATATTCTGCTGGGGGAAATTCTCTCTATGAACGAGTAGTCATGCTTAATGACATGATTATACAGCATTTCCCTTAGATCGTTTATAATTCTTGAACCTAAATTGTTTAATATCCTTGTTTGCAATGAGGATACCAAGGCTAGGCTAGTGTATGAGGTGATAAGGAGGAGCACTATCAATTGGAATAGTTGTGCAGAGTGATTGTTCGATATCAATACGTTGTCAATCAGTATCTTGAGCAGGTAAGGGGGTACGAGGTTTAATCCGGTTGAGATCAATGATAGTGTTGCACCTAATATCATGGTTTTCCTATATCTAGATGATATGGAGAATAACCACCTGAGTGTATTTACCCCAGGCTTGTGGCTCTTGTCATCTACCTCGTCTTTAATCTCTATTTGCTCTCCGGAGTTGAATGCCTCTGCTAACTTCTTAAACACCTCCTCTTTTCTCTTTGTAAAGTAAGCTAATTCAACGACCTTACCATCTGCCGTGGTTCCTACAAGCTTACTTATAGTTATTCCGCTCTCCACATCAAGTCTAATTACCCCATTCAGAGTAAGTATCTCATTGTGTTTTGAGTCGTAGACTCTGACCTCATTCCCTGTTATCTCGACAGTTTCTTGCTCTAATTTTAGGTCCCTTCCTAAATCGGTGTTGAGCATTGCATGAAAATCAGTTGTTGTTAACTCTCTTTTCATATAAAGATTGGAAGATTTCTATTTAAAAAGACTTTTTATAAACAAGTTGAAAACTCCTATAATATTAGTAGGTAAGTAAATAAATTAATCAGTTTAGATTAAAGGGAAGGAGAAAATAGAGGTTGTGAAGGTCAATTATTTCTTGTTTGTTGTTAAGGGAGAAAGGCGATGATATGAGAAAAACAATGATAAAGTAAAAAGTTCTAGGCTAACATAAAACTTCTGAATTGTAAGTCAAGTTGGGAGACGGTATCACATATCTTCTACTCTGTGAAGTGCTCATACGTTATGGGTGTGAAAAACAGTTAAATAAAGTATAAATACTAACTGCAATATTATATCTATAATTATTACTCAGCGTTTATAACGTTTAACATGTTAAAATAAATACTAATAATTGATAAGCGTCTTACTTATCATAACATGGCGAAATCTAAAGATGAGATAAAAGAGGAAATTGCAAAAGCTATAATTAATCAAGTGTCTAAAACAGACTTGTCTAGAAGAAGAGCACTGTCTACATTAGCAAAGGGCGGTATTATTGCTGGAGTCCTAGCAGCATTCGGTGCAGGATTTGGGTCAGGATACGTAACTGCACCAAAGGGCTCTTCATCTTCAGGTGTTGCTCCCCCACAGCCAGGGTTTATGTATGGGCAAGTTCCAGAGCATCCAACGTGGAAGATTGTCTTTATCAATCACGTAACTACTAATCCCTTCTTCGTCCCAACACAGTACGGTATTCAAGATGCTTGTCTATTACTAGATTGTAACTATCAGTGGACTGGCTCAGAGACCTCAGATACCACTACCATGGTAAATGATATGGAGGCTGCCATATCTCAAGGGGCAAACGGTATAGCAGTTTCTGTTATATCACCTAATGCTTTTGATAAACCTACACAAGACGCATTAAATGCTGGTATTCCTGTGTTTGCATATAACGCTTATATACCTACAGATGATCCAAGTTACTCTCAGTATCATAATCCACCTTATCTAGGCTACATTGGACAGTCGTTATATGCATCAGGTCAGTTATTCGGGCAGAGAATACTTAATTTAGTTCCTTCAGGTTCCAGAGTTGCGTTATTTATAGCTACACCTGGTACAGCTAATATACAACCAAGAATAGACGGAATTCAAAGTGTTATTGAGGGACACTACACTATTGATGTTGTAGCAACTGGCGCCTTAGTAAGTGATGAACAGTCTGCTATAGAGAGTTACTTTAACAGTCATCCTGATGTAAAGGGAATGTTTGCAGTAGATGCAGGAAGCACTCAGGGTGTAGGTAATGTGTTGAGAGAACACGGGATAAAGACTGTATCAAATGGTGGTACAATAGCTGCTGGTGGATATGATCTATTACCTGCAACTATTCAAAACATAGTTGATGGTTACCTGGACTTCACAATAGATCAGCAGCCATACCTACAAGGTTTCCTCCCAACTTTGGCAATATATCTTTACCTAATATCTGATACTTTAGTATATCCATTAAATATTGACACCGGCTCCAAGTTCATAACCAATAGTAATATACAGCCATATTTACTGGCGTCAAGATATGAGGGTTCATCAACAGCTTATAAACCTACATCAACTACCTCATCGTCATCTTCAAGTGGGTAACCTACAATGAATATATTAAATGTAGTTAGAAGATTTGAATTCCAACTTTTTTTAGTAAATGTAATTATTGCGCTGTTTTTCTACTTCGAGAATTCCGCCTATTTTAGCTCAAACAACATAACCACAATATTTCAGTATCTTGCAGAAATTGGGATTATTGCTATAGGTGAAGCTATGCTTATGCTGTGCGGAGAGATCGACCTATCACCTCCCGCACTGGCAAATTTCGTACCGTTAATAACCTTGACCATATATAACTCCATATATCAGGCAATTTCACCCACACCTGCCATAGTGGTCTCAATACTGCTAAGCCTAGGTCTCGCGTCATTAATAGGTCTTATGAACGGTTTGATTACAACTAAGGCTAAAGTGAACTCATTAATAACGACTGTAGGCACACTTTTCCTTTTCAATGGTATAGCATTAATTTACTCAGGTGGATATCCTGAGTCATTTCCGTATTTCAGATTCCTTGGAGGTACTGTTTCAATTCTCCCTGTACCTTTTATATGGTCATTGGGGGCATTGGTCTTTCTAATACTACTATTACACTATACTAAGATAGGAGTTTGGACAATAGCAGCAGGGAGTAATCCTACAGGAGCCTCAGAGGTAGGTGTACCCGTAGATAGGGTGAAAATTATAAATTTCATAATAATGGCAAACATCGGAGCCTTAGTGGGTATAATTCAGGGATCTAGAGTCCTGACTATTGGTGCAACAAACTTCACCGCAGACGTGGTATTGGAGGGTATAGCTGCTGCCGTAATAGGCGGAACATCATTAGTGGGAGGAAAAGGTAGCCTGGTTGGTGCCTTTTTAGGTTCTGTATTTATATCTGAGCTTCTGAATGGATTTAACATACTTGGCATAAATGCCTACGAGTTTGACGCAATCTTGGGAGGAGCCATAGTAGTGGTGATGGTACTTTCGTATTACGCGAAGAGAGCATCATATAAGCTGAAGTCTATAGCTACTGCTACGTCCTCATCCCCTGAAGGCAAAGATAGAATAACAAAAATATTAAAATTTAAAATACAAAAAATATACAGGAGAGTTGAGGAAAATGAGTGACCTACTAGAGATAAGGGATGTTCATAAGAGTTTTGGTGCTGTTAAAGCGTTGGACGGTGTATCAATGGAGATAAATAAGGGTGAAGTGGTTGCTTTACTTGGCGATAACGGAGCGGGAAAATCAACGCTAATTAAAATAATTTCAGGTTATCACAAACCTGACCGCGGAGACTTAGTATTTGAGGGAAAGAAGGTCATATTTAACTCTCCGAATGATGCTAGAAGTTTGGGTATAGAGACTATATATCAGGATTTAGCTCTAATCCCCGATTTACCAATTTATTACAACATATTCTTGGCTAGGGAAGTAACAAATAAGATATTCCTCAATAAGAAAAAAATGATGGAGGAGTCTAAAAAATTACTCGACTCCCTACAGATAAGAATACCTGATATAAATATGAAAGTGGAGAACTTGTCAGGTGGACAAAGGCAGGCAGTAGCTGTTGCTAGGGCGGTCTATTTCTCTGCTAAAATGATTTTGATGGACGAGCCCACTGCAGCATTAAGTGTCGTAGAGGCTAGGAAAGTACTAGAGTTAGCACGAAACCTAAAAAAGAAGGGGCTCGGCGTCTTGATAATTACCCACAATATAATTCAGGGATATGAGGTTGCTGATAGGATCTATGTACTTGACAGAGGAAAAATAATATTTCATAAGAAGAAAGAGGAGACTAATGTGGAGGAGATAACAGAGGTTATGACGAGTTTTGCCCTAGGGAAAGTTAATTTGGGAGAAAAAAGATAACTTAACTTGTATATTAGACATTTCAAAAGTCTGCCATGGGAATTTGTAGAGTTTAAGAAATTCTTGG
Source organism: Sulfolobus acidocaldarius DSM 639 (assembly GCF_000012285.1). Classification (NCBI taxonomy): domain Archaea; kingdom Thermoproteati; phylum Thermoproteota; class Thermoprotei; order Sulfolobales; family Sulfolobaceae; genus Sulfolobus; species Sulfolobus acidocaldarius. The sequence goes on along the minus strand of NC_007181.1, from coordinate 1,943,413 downwards.
GACATCTGATTTTTCCTATCTTTTAACGGTAAAATGAAGACACCATCTGGAACTCAGATTATTGTAAGGTGGAAAGTTTTCTGTTTTCGCTGTTAGATTAATAATAGTATTCGTTTTTATTATATCGAAAAACCATAATATTAAGATTAAATTTTACCTTAACAAAGGAAAATGACGTAGTCTCTCAAAAAATTATATATAATCTTGAAATGAGTAAATAACATAATGGTAGTTGACGAGAAAAGGGTAAGAGAGATAGTTAGGGAGGAATTAGAAACTTTCCTTGTGAAGTCACTAGCTGAGAGTCTAAAAGAGTTACACTCAATTAGCCAAGATTTCAGAGAACAGCAGAAGGATTATGATAAAAAGTTTGAAGAAATTGGAAAGGAGCTGGCAGGCTTAAGGGAAATAACAGGGAACTTGGTGAAGAGTTCAGAGGAGAACACAAAGGCTATAGCTGAATTAAGGAAAATGACAGAGGAGAACACAAAAGCCATTATTGAACTTAGGAAGCAAACAGAGGAGAACACAAAGGCTATAGCTGAATTAAGGAAAATGACAGAGGAGAACACAAAAGCCATTATTGAACTTAGGAAGCAAACAGAGGAGAACACAAAGGCTATAGCTGAATTAAGGAAAATGACAGAGGAGAACACAAAAGCCATTATTGAACTTAGGAAGCAAACAGAGGAGAACACAAAGGCTATAGCTGAATTAAGGAAAATGACAGAGGAGAACACAAAAGCCATTATTGAACTTAGGAAGCAAACAGAGGAGAACACAAAGGCTATAGCTGAATTAAGGAAAATGACAGAGGAGAACACAAAAGCCATTATTGAACTTAGGAAGCAAACAGAGGAGAACACAAAGGCTATAGCTGAATTAAGGAAAATGACAGAGGAGAACACAAAAGCCATTATACGTCTAACCAAAATCGTTGATAAATTGGTAAAGTCTGTTTCAGCATTAAACGAGAGAGTAAGTGGACTAGAAAATACATTCGGTCTAATGACAGAGGAGATAATCAGGAGAGATTTCCCTGCTTGGCTTAAAAATCAAGGCATAGATGTCAGTAAAGTAAGCGGAAAAACTATAAAATTCGGAAAAAAGAATTTAGAGTTTGACGTATTTCTAGAGTACAATAACAAAGTCTATCTCGGAGAAGTGAAAGCAACTTTAAGGGAAAGAGACGTAAAGAGATTTTATGCTAAGGTTGAAATGGTTAAGAAGGTATTTAGAGACAAGGAAATTATTCCAATAATTATATTTAGACTTAGAGCAAAAGGAGAGATTCCGATAAGATTAGCCAAAAATTACGGAATCAAGGTACTCAAGTACCTAAAGGGAGGAGAGTTCGATGAACGCTAAGACAAAGGTAATAATCAAAACTTATTCTACTTTTATCACTTATTTCAAGAATTTTTAACAAAGTTTTTGAGTTATTATATCAAGCTACAATTTATCTATTTTCTCTTCTACTCTCAAGAAGAGAAGAGAAGCAATAATCCTTAATCCACCTATTGAGCCTAACATCACATCTATTGTAGTAACCATATTTGAGAAGTAACTCAGTAATAATCCAAAGATAAAGCTACTAAATAGGGATCCTCCTAGTGCAGCTAATCCTGCTAGCATGTTGTATAACGCTATTATTGTCCTTTTATGCTGATAGTCTGAAACATCCAATATGTATGCAGTAAGCGATACTGATGCCGAATTGGTAAACCCTGAAACTAAGCTTGATGCGTAGATCTCATAGGGAGTCGTAGAAAAGGCATAGGCTAATGGGAATGTAGCTAATGCAAATCTGCTGAAAAACATGGTGGCAACTCTGTGTTTATCTATTAATCTACCAACAATTCTTTGTAAAATTACTGTGGACAGGTTGCCTATCACATTAATAATAGCTATCTCAAAACTATCGAGGTGAAACTTATAAACCTGAGCCAATGGGAATAATGGCCATGCCATTGCCCACGTAAATGTAAAAAGAGAGTTTGCCAAAAGAAAATTCCTTAACTTACTGTTTTTGAAAACCTTCATTGGGGATACACTCTTACTCTTAAATTCAACATCTATGTCGATTTTTGAATTGACGTAAGCACCATAAATATACAGTAAACCTGAAGCTATAAAGAAGAATCTCAACACGTTTATATCACTACTAGCTACAAAACCTGTGAATAATGTAGCCAAGAGACCTGCCAAATATACATATAGATTATATTGGGATAAGACTAAACCCCTACTCGTTCCGCTAATCTTATCAAGGATTAAAAGCCATCCAAAATTGGTCACTCCCATAATTAAGGTTATTATCACATACAGAACTACAAAGAAAGTATTTGTTAGTGCTAGCAAGCCTATTAATAGCCAGATTATCCCCTCAGCTAAGGTTCCCCAAAACAATAATTTCTTAGCCTTGATGGAGAGGTTTATTAGAAAGTACTGGGCTATACCGGGGAAAGTAGTTCCTGCTGAAGTAGCTATAGCAAGTACACTCCCTATAATTCCATTTGAGGCTACGAAAAACGATATGAAGGGACTCGTGAGACTGCTAGCTAGGTTTGCGAAAAAAGTATACGCTTTAAGTGGTTTCAATAATGGTCAGTTAACTCTATTATAAGGTAGAGAATTAAAATTTTATTCCTTTGTTTACATAAATATTCATGCCACTCTCTGAAACTAATTTAAGAGGAATAACTTTGAATATTTATAGAATATTTAAGTAAATATGAGGATCTGTAAAGAAAGGAGAGCCAACAAACCGAAACATAGAAATAAAATGTGTATACATGTTTGTTGTGAACAAAAAAACATGAATTTATTCTCCTAGTAACTTTAGCACTAGTTCTGGTTTGACGGGCATGGTGTATATCTTCTTACCTATTGCATCCTCTATAGCACTCACCACAGCAGGTGTTCCAGCTATGGTAGGTAACTCGCCAATACCTTTAGATCCAATTGGGGTATCAGATTTTGTTAATCCAAATGACTTCCACTCAACATTAAATGACTCAACGGCAGTAGGTAGAACGTAATCTGAGAAATTAGAGGTCAGCAAGTTACCATCTTGAGAGTAAACTGCCTCCTCGTACAGGGCTTGACCTATACCCTGAAGTGCACCTCCATGAGTTTGTCCCTCAGCCAATAATGGATTTACAACCACACCTACGTCATCAAATGCCTTATAATCCAGTACTCTAGTAAAGCCTGTGTCCCTATCGACCTCAACCAGAACCATATGTACACCATAAGGGGATGTATAGAGATTCATGACATATGAGTAGTCCTGCTCAGGTAATACTCCCATAAACATGGAAGTCCTTGCAGCCTCCCACAGACTCATGGTCTTGTCTTCATGAATAAACTTACCCTCTCTGTACTCGATCTCTTCAGCTCTCACACCCATTTTCTCCGACACAACTTTCAACAGTTTTTCCTTTAGCCTAACTGCAGCTTCATATACTGCAGATCCACCAACAGTTATCGTTCTACTGCCTGCCGTTAGGTCTCCATCTGATATTAGGTCAGTATCTCCCCAAAGCACATCTACATTTGAAGGGTCAACATCAAATACTTCAGCAGCTATCTGTGTGAAGGCTGTTGCATCTCCTTGACCATGGGGCGTTGTACCAGTTATAACTTGTATTCTACCATTGGGGAGAACTTTTACCTTAGCTGTAGAGTAAGGACCAAATGATGCTATCTCACTTACTATTGCGACACCGACACCAGCTAGTTTGCCCTTACTCCTCAAGCTGTCCCTTCTCTTTATTAAGTCATTGTAGTACGGTTTAGCTATTCTAAGTAACTCTTTGTACTTACCACTATCGTACGTTAATCCTGTGGGTAATTTGGTGAAATTAACGTCGTCCATCACATTTCTCTCTCTTACCTCATATTGATCTAATCCCAGTTCCCTAGCACCTAAAGTCAATATCCTTTCAATAAAATATGTAGCCTCAGGTCTCCCTGCACCCCTGTAAGCACCGATAAAGGCTTTGTTTGTAGCAACACCCAGAACCCTTATTTTGAGGGAATTGACCTTATATCTACCTATTAGCAGCCTCGCTGCTGTAGTTGTCATCCAAAAGGAGTCCCTGTTTATGTCTTCGAAGGGTGCCCCTAAATCATGTATAAGTGTACCCTCTATTCCCAACAGCTTTCCCTCCGAGTCAAACGCAGCCTTAAACCTTAGTCTCATATCCCTGCCGTGGTTTGTTGTCATCATGTCCTCAGTCCTTGAATTAAACCACTTTATGGGTCTCTTTGTTACTACTGAGAGATAGGCTACAACGAACTCCTCAGCATAGTTTATTATTTTGCTACCGAAGGCACCACCGACATAAGGTTGTATAACTCTTATGTCATTAACGCCGTATTCAGATAAGATTTCTGATAAGGACTTCTTAAGGTCAAATGGGGTCTGTGTACTACTCCACACTGTTAACCTTTTACCGTCAAATTGTGCAAAGGCTCCTCTGGGTTCCATGGCAGAGGGGATAACCCTTTGATTAATTAGCTCCCCCTCAATAATTTTATAAGCTCTTTTAAAGTCACTTTGAATATCCCCAACATTAACCTCATCCTGTAAGACGATGTTGGACTCTAATTCACTCATCGCCCTCTCCTTATTACTCAAGGCTTCCTCAACGTCTATTACGCTAGGTAACGGTTCATATTCAACTTCAACCTCTTCTGCTAAGTCCCTTGCCTTATACTCATCATTGGTCAATACTACAGCTATAGGTTGACCTTGATAGACAGCTTCGTTCCTAGCTATTCCTGTGATAGCCTTGGGTAAATCATGGGATGTAAAACACATTGAACCCTCAGGACATTTTACACTTTTTATTTTAGCATGTGCGTATTGACTCCTTACAAAGGATGCGTATAATGTACCCCTTAGGTCTAAGTCATATACAAAGGTAGCCCTTCCAGTCACAAGAGGCGGATCTTCTATTATTCTTTTCAGCGGTTTACCTATATACTTAGGCATAAAGTGGTTTTCTCGTTGTCATTTAATAAACATTACGTTTAAAGAGTTTAAACTTAAATACTATATGAAAATTATTCAGGGGTAAATTAATAATTATGAAGCATATTCTAGTGTAATACGCCTATAGTCTAGTGATATTAAAGTCCTCAATAAAGTAATACTGAGTAAACCGCATCAATTACTTTACGAAGTCGAGAAAGCCTCGTCCCTTATGGTGGGGAGTAAGCCAATGACAAGACGTCAGCAACCTCTTTCAGGTGAGACCGAGGAGTACTACGTTACACAAAGGTTATAATGTAAAGCTAGGCTTAGGATATAATCATTTATTTGAAAATAAAAAATAAATAATATCAATGAAAATAATAAACTATATATAATAACTCGCCCTATATAAAACCAACTATGATGCAAATTTACAAGGTGAGGATGCGGGTTAAACATGATGCTTGTTGGACACAGGAGACATCAGGTTATGATGTTACGGCAAATGTAAAATACCTCTTCCCTCTTGTGGCAAAGAACTCTGTTTTTGAAATAGTTGAGTTATATTCAAACACAAAAACTCAGCTAACAGACTTCATTGACGTGTTAAGTAGAAAGTATAGGAATAACATAAAGATCATAAGGGTTGATAGGAATAAGTCAAGTAAGACAGCCTTACTTTACTACTTTAAGAACTTTGAGAACTCAATTACAAAGGCTATGATGAACAGTAACGCTATTGTGGCGAATCTTACTGTGAGTGATGGTATCGAAGACTGGCAAGTCTACACATTCAACAAGAGAGATCAATTGGAGACCCAAATTAGTGAAGAGCTAAAAAAGATCAATGTAGAGGTTGAAAACCTTGATTTTGATAGGGTAGAAATGGATGAGGTTAAGAGTGAGATGATGATCCTCTCATCGCTTACACCTACAGAGAGACAGATACTATACACAGCGTATAAGATGGGTTTCTTTGATTATCCTAAGAAGACTAAGCTCGAGGAGTTAGCCAAAATGTATGGGGTGACGAAGGTAGCCCTGGACAGACATATAAGGAATGCCATTAGGAAAGTATTGATGCAAGTTTTCGTAGACAACTCTAACAAATTCTGACACTCTCTTTCACACTAAGTCACCTTTAAGTATATAGTAGTAAATATACGTAATAGTGTAAATTATAAGACGTTCGTTGAGGAGAAATATCCCTTAAGTAAAGGTCTCGTGGTAAAGAACTAGAATTAAGCTACCTCGTTCTGAACCATTTTCTTGTAATTAAAATAGATAGACCTCGCAAGAAATAACGCATCACTGTCAAAGTATGCAGCTAACTTAACTACAGAAATTTCAGGATTTTCCTTTATAACCCTGACCACCTCTCTCAGTCTCAACGGAACGTCCTTGTCTTCAGCATTTATAGCCCAATTTTTGAATTTGATCCAAAAATTAGCATACTTCATATATTTTGTATAATAACATATGGCTTATTAGGCTTTAGGCTCATTATGTGCAACAATTCCTTGATCAAAAATACGTTAATTATCCATAAAAAATCAACATAAGTCCACACTTGTCTTGGTAACTTACTGTAAGCTAAATTATTCAATTTCCAAATTCCTTGTGTCGTTCTTTATCTCGTAATTATAAACCAACATCACCTGTGCGTCTGGATCTATCCTCCTCACATTATCGATCATTGCCTTCGCATTCCGTATTGAACCAACAAAGCTCACATCAATTCCTCCTAACGCTCCGGGTATTGTTATGACCGAGAACCTGTTGGTGACTGTTATCACGTCATTAAGCTTCTTTGTAAAGACAGCCAGGAGCATTGAGTCGGCTTTTATCAGGTCAACCTCTGGTATTACTGCAAATCCCTTAAGTTCACTAATCAACCTCCTAACCTTCGATACCTTAAAGTTGAGCTTGTTTGCTATTTCACTTATTTCAGCCCTAGGATTCTCAACTAGTGTCTTTATCAGTAGTAGATATTGCTTTTTAGGCTTTATGGGAGTCTGAGGAGGGATATACTCCATTATGGGTTTTCCTAACTCTGAGGAAATTCCATCCACAGTCTCTTTTATCTCTTCAATACTTTCGCCCTGAAACCCATAAACGTTGAAGTTCTCAAGGCAATTGAATTTCACGAATATCTTATCTGAGTAAGCCTCTCTTAGATTGGGAAAAGCGTAATATGCGAAGTACTTGTTTATTAGGTTTGGGTTTATGAAAACCTTGAAGCCCCTTATTACTCCTTCATCGATCAGTCTTCTGAACCTCGAGTTCAGAGAGGGAGGAGCTAGGTTTATAATCTTAGCTAGTTTGTTCTGGGATATTCTTCCATCCCTGAGCAGATTGAATATTATTAGCCTGTCAGTCTCATCCACACTATTACTTTTGGTTTAGAGCTTAAAAGCTATAAAATTAAAACCACGGTCTCCATTAGGCTTTGGCTAAAACAGTCTTAATATGATCACATGGAGAGGTCACTTTATGAATGGAAAAATTACATTAATTACCTTAGCCTTGACGGCATTCTTAGATTCAGTAGGATTCGGGATAATAATTCCAATCCTACCATATTACTCTCTACAGCTGGGAGCTACTCCAATCGAGTATAGCTTATTAACAGTAACGTACTCAATAGCCCAGTTAGTTTTCTCCCCCTATATCAGTAGACTCTCGGATATAAGAGGAAGGAAGAACATTTTGACTTTGGGAATAGGCTCTGAGGTTGTAGGTTACTTGATAATAGGCTTATCACCATACTTCTATCTCTTACTTTTAGCAAGGTTTATAACAGGAGCCTTGACAAGTAATTTACCAGTTATACTCTCCTATGCCACTGAACTAGGTAAGGATAACTCCCGTAATATTGGGATAATATCTGGCACATTTGGAGTTGGTTTTGTCGCTGGTCCTGTAATTGGCGGTGTACTGTCTCCTCTTGGATATAGGAACACATTTCTGATAGTTGCAGGTCTTGCTTTTCTTAACCTGATTTTAGTATACCTGTTGGTCAGTAACGACAATAAGAAAATTGCCATGAGGCAAGCTTCACTCAAGGAAATTTTCAGAATGTCCAGCTCGTTCTTTACATTAACACTTATTATAGCATTAAGCTTTGCTGTACTTCAAGGGACACTTGCTTTTTACGGAAGATATTTCTACAACTGGGGTCCCTCTCAAATAGGATTAGTATTAGGATTAGTGGGAATAGTCCAAGCTGTAGCCCAATTTCTATTAGTATACAGGATAATAGGGAAGGCAGGGGAAAGGATAGCGACTACTATTGGACTTTCAATAACATTTATAGCCTATATCTTACTCTCATTTCCCTCAAACCAAATCCTAGCTTATGTTAGCCTAGTCCTATTGGCGATGGGAAATGGTATAGCCCAAAACTCTATCTTAACATTACTTAGTAAGACTTTACCGCCCGGGAGTAGGAGTGGTGGATTCGGTTTCGCCCAGTCTTCAACTGCATTGGGGAGTCTAATAGGTTTTCCACTGGGTAATACAATGTTCCAAGTATTGTCTCCAAATTCTGAGTATTTCCTTTGTTCTGCTCTAAGCATTCTCTCCATTGTATATTTTCATAGTATTTACGCAAATATTGTTGTTAAGAATAGAGAAGGCGATAAACCTATAACTAGATAATCTTAAGTTAAATGCTCTTTTAGTAAAGTCCTTCATAAAAAGTACTAACTTTTTATGTTTTCTAGTCTAGAGAGGAGGATATTAAGACCCTCCAATAGGGACTTCACTTGATCATCTTTCAACTCTTTCATAATTTCCTCTGATAATTCTCTATATATTCTAAACCCCTCCTCCATAACTCCTTTTCCTTTCTCTGTTATATATATCAACACTAGCCTTCTATCATCTTGACTCCTCTCCCTTCTCACTAAACCCATGTCCTCCAGTTTATCAACTGTAGAGGTTATTGAAGCTTGGGTAACCAAGTACTTGTTCGCCAGCTCAACCATGGGTTTCGGACCATCCTTTATTCCTCTTAAAACGAGGTAATCAAGGTAAGATATATTTAGCTTAGCTAACTTTTTGTTGAGTTCTCTTTGAAAAGCCCTATTTACCTTAGCGATGGTGACAATTACCTGAAGCCTTTCATCCATTGTAATCTCCATGTTCCTACCCACCACCCCTTAAATTATTTTGAGTATGATAAAAGGCAAATTTACTTGAATAACTTCTTGTAGCATTCATAATCTTTAACTTATTTACACATGGTATTTTTTCACTTATCAACTCTCCCACCATCTCTTTCAATCTCAGCTATTGTTGTTTTCCCTCTCAACGCCGAGGCTATTGCAGCTAAGAAGCACAATATTGCACTTATATAGAATGCTTCCCTCAACGATAGTAGGAAGGATGGAGCAATTGCCGTTGGGAACCACGTGTGTTGTTCCATTATAGCCATAGCCTGAGGAGGTATACTTGAGTAGATTTGAGCAGGTAATGACGACAATATGGTTTTGACAGGATCATATCCCAGAAACGCTGAAAATAGTGCACCAGTCACAGGTATATTTTGCACATAACCAGATAATTGAGGTGCCCCTGCTTGAGATACAGCATTAGCTAGGGCTGAAGGTAAGCTGGAACTCAACGCTATTATAACTATGGTGAAGAATATGGTTATGCTTGCTGTTTGTCCTATATTTTGAATCGTCGCCCTCATCCCTGAGGCTGCACCCCTATATTTAGGCGGTACACTGTTCATTATTGAGGCTGTATTTGGAGAGGCAAACATTCCGTTACCTAAGCCCATGAAGAATATGATTGCTGCAAACTCAGGATAACTGAAGTTATATGGAAGAGTAGTTAACATTAGGAACCCCACACCTACAATAACCATCCCAAGTGTAGCCAACAGCTTCGCACCGTATCTGTCTGATAACCAACCACTTATTGGTCCCATTGATACGAACCCTACCATAAGCGGTATCATGTATATCCCAGCCCAGAAGGGTGTCTCCTCATAACTATAACCGTGTATAGGCAACCATATCCCTTGGAGAAATATAACTAACATAATTGTTAGACCACCATAAGCTATTGATCGTAATAGGCTAGCGAAATTTCCAGCCGCAAACATCCTAATTTTGAATAGTTCTAACCTAAACATGGGGTATTGTACCTTTCTTTCCACATATATGAAAGCACCAATCAAAGCAAATCCAACCACTAGTCCTGCAATTACATACGGATTTCCCCAGCCTAGCTGAGAACTACCATATGGCAATAGACCATAAGTGACAGCAACCAGTATAGATATTAAACCTACAGCTAAAGTTAAGTTACCTACCCAGTCAATACTTTCATTTCTACTAGGCTTTGATATCTCCTTCAACTTAGTGTAACTCCATATTGTTCCCAGTATTCCCACTGGCACACTAACTAGGAACACTAATCTCCAGTTAATCACAGAAAGTATGCCTCCTAGTATTAAGCCTATTAATGACCCCCCTAAGAACGCTATCTGGTTGATACCTAGAGCTTTACCCCTTTCGTTATAAGGAAAGGCATCAGTTATTATTGCCGCACTGTTCGAGAATAGAAAAGCACCACCTACACCCTGAATAACCCTGAAAATTATAAGCTCCAGAGCTCCTAAACTTCCTTGATTTGGTGTGATTGAAAGGAGAATTGAACCTACGGTAAATATTAGGAAACCTAGGTTGTACAATCTTACTCTTCCGTAAATGTCCGAAAGCTTTCCAAAGGAGACCAGGAATGTGGCTGTGACTACGTTATATCCCATCAATATCCATAGGAGAAACTGAAAGGAATCAAAGGGATTAACATTGATACCCCTGAAGATTGCTGGTAATGAAATTATGGTTATACTACCGTTTATAGAAGCCATTAACACTCCAATTGTGGTATTACTTAGGGCTATCCACTTATACTGCATAATTAAAAGCCAAATCATTTAAAGTTTAAATATTTAACTCTTAAGTATTTTTGGCAACTTAAGGTAATTAGGAACGTCTATTTTTGTAAATCATTGAGATATTGAAAGTTATAGGATTTGAATATAACTAACTTTATAACTTGCTTATATGAAACTTAATTTATGGAAAAAATAGTAAAATCAGTAGATGCATCCAAGTGGACTACAGTTCACTCCCTAATGTTCGCGTCAGTTGTGGTAGGCTATTTCATGTGGGGTGTTATATCCTCCATAGCCCCATTGATCTATCCCAGCATTAATAGCGTTTTATTTTTGCTCACACCTACACTTGCAGCATTAGCAGGAAACCTAATCCTATCTTTCTTTTCAGATAGAAAACTAGGGAGAAAGGTTACGTTCTTTATAACCATGACCCTTTACTCGGTAGGTACGATTCTGATAATACTTGCATCTGTACTATCAGGTTTCAACACCAGTAGTTTAGCCCAGTTTCCGTATATCTTACTTATAGTAATAGGCATTATACTTGGGGAATTTGGGGTTGAAGGTGAGGTTCCTATTATGTTGTCATATAGTGCAGAGATGATGCCATTGAACTATAGAGACAGCATCTTAATACTAGGACCAAATTTTGACAATATCGGCGCTACAGTGGCTGCTTTAATAGGTTACCTGACTTATAGCTTATCAAACTCATTTACGATTGAACTTCTCGCCTTGTCCCTAGTTGCGATACTAGGAATCATATTTGGAATCGTAATAAGGTTCCTTTTACCTGAGTCTGTTAGGTGGCTTATGGCTAAAGGGGATATAAGTAAAGCGGAGAGAGAGGCTAATAAGGTCGCTAAGGAAATTGGAGAGATTAATACACAGACTCAAGTCAAGGATGATACTAGTTTAATCTCTAGATACATATTTCTTGTTATTATAGGGGTTACACAATATCTTACATATGGCTTAATGGCATTTACTGTTGCTGACTATTATTTTTCAAGTTCACAGACTCCTTTTATAATATTCATAGCCAATTTAGGGGCATCTGTTTCAGGTTTCATAGCAACTGTTCTTGTAAGAAGGATTAATACTAGAATGTTCTCCTTAATATCCTATATGGGAGGCGCATTAAGTATGATACCGATAGTATTACTCACAATGAATTTTAATGTGGGAATTTTCTACATTCTTCTCTTTATAAATATGTTATTTAGTGAGTTTAGTTGGGCAGTGAGGACTTTATATGAGCCTGTATTAATGCCCAATAACATAAGGGCTTTCATGATAGGACTCGTAAGGATATTTCCAATTGCCGCTTATGGGATTTCTCTTGTTGTTACATCATCATTTTCTCTCCTAGACTATCTAATCCTCAATTTCGGTTTATGGCTTATGGGTGGTATAGCTAGTCTAATCTGGTATAGAAAGGGAGTAGATACCGTAAGGGTGCCTTTGGAAAAATTGGAGAAAAAATAAAAAGTAATTATCATGAAATATTTTTATTTATACGCTCTCCTTCTCTAACTTCTCCACCCAAATGCACCTATAGGTGTGGGCTGACCATTAGTATATTGGAATGGCGTTAGTGGGGCTACTTGATATGCGTATTGACCGGCGAAAAGTATATCCTCCCTGGTGAAGAACCCAGAGACTAAAGCTAATATTGCGACGACCAGTATAATTATTTTCAAGTAATTAGGAAAGTCAATAGGTGAAGGACTTGGAGATTGTGAGCTAGTTTTCCTCAACATTCTCCACATCATTAGATTACCTACACCAGGCACTACAAATGCCAATCCTAGTAATGCTAGGTCTATTACAAACGTTACTGCTGATATCATGTAGTTATAGGCTACTTCGTTGAATACGTAAACGAAATTGACGTTTGCCATGAAGAGGAACCACGTTGCTAGCTCAGCTACTGCAGAGTATGCTAAAAGTTTTGCAGTAAGCCTTCTAGCCCTTATTCCTTCCTCGCCCTTCGTCACTAGACTTATTATATAACTCCATGCACTACCACCTACTATACCTGACGCTAAGAAAAGTGCAGGAAGCCCTCCATTATTCCAGAAAGGTACACCAGTCGCAGCAGATAGTTCAAAACCACTATAAGTCGTGGAAAAAATGCCTGCCACGAGCCCTAAAATTGCAAACACCCATGTGGCAACAACATTTTTCACATCAAGTACCTTAATAGCCATAAAAATCAATGAGAAAACTAGCAGTCCTCCCACGAATTCAATACCTCTTGCCATCCACGAATTCAAAAGAGCCGCGAATGCATTTGCAGGGGCATAGAACCCTCTTATAGGTACTCCTAAATGTATATCAAATGCTACCAGGGATAGGACAGCAAATATAAATACGAAGATTGAGTTTCTCTTCACCAAACTTGGATATCTCCCAGTGAACTCTAGGATTGAAGTTATAGCCATCAACATTCCTGCAAGTCCAGTAAAATAGAGTGCTAGTGCGACTGTTACATCCCATTCAGGATATTGGTTAATCTGCAACAGTGGTGAGTTTATTCCAAAATTAGTACCTGGAGCTGGTGCAGTGAATAGACCCATCCTGTGTAAGTATAATTATTATAATAAATAAACCTTAATTTCATTTTATTGATATTACTAGTCATTCATATTTTCTCCACTAAGTATATTAAATACGATAAAACCTGCATTCTTCACAAGTGTTACCGTGTTTATTAATTCGTTTTTACTTAAGTCCTCTTGATATAATAGCTTAGCAATCTGAATTGTAGTTGGTTTATCTGGTGGCATAACGTAAAATTCCACATTTAGCCTAGCCAACTCTACACCGATCTCCCTCAACACTTTCTTATTCAGTTTAGGTGGGTCAACCTCTATTGCCATAGTCACCACATAGTACTTCGAAAAGGCTGTGGGTCTTATTATAGACACTATGGCGGAGTTTGCAGTTGGTGGAGATATACTGACGTGAAAGTGTAACCCTTGCTGTTTTTCCTCCTTTACCTTCATTCCCAACTCCTTAAATATTTCAACGATTTCTGAGTCGGATATCAAATCACTTACACCTCAATGACGAATCGCCAATTTTGGTGTCGACATAACTCTTACCTGTCAGTTCAACGATCTTCTTAAGGTCCTTAACTTTTATTACATCCACCAGGTTTACGGAATTTATGCCCTCACGGTCTATCATGACCACCTTAAATTGATGTGACTTTGCATTATTTATTGAGAGGGTATTGGAAGTTATGAAATAACCTGTTCCCCTCTGTATTCCAGTCATTCTGTATAAATATTCAAAAAATTTAGGATTTGTGGTAAACATGCCTACATCTTCAGCAGAGACTACTCTGGTAATGAAACTGTCCAGGTTAAACCTGTTTAAGATCTCATAGGCTAATTTAGACGGGACATTCGTAGCTATGAATATCCTCCCCCTATAGGAGAGCTCCTCTAGGAGATAAGCATCAGAGTTCACAGTTATGTTTGTAGGATTAATTTCGACCTTGAAATAATCAGATCCCTCGATTTGCTTCAGGATTTCCTTTAAATTAGGGGCTCTTATCAACGTGTTAAGCAAAGTTATAACGAAGTTCATTTTTTGCTCAACCCCAATGTCTTTTCAACCCACTTTTTACTCATGTTCTTCTGTTTGCAATCGTTACACACGTCAACATAGTCTTCAATGTCATTTATTCCTGAACTCATCAAAATCTCACTTACTCTGTTTTTCACCTTTATTGAATCTAGTGGCTTCCCACAGTACTTGCACTTACCTATTGTTGCCGAGACCACCGACCTGTTACCCAGTTCCTTTATTTTAACAGATCCCACTAGTGTTATCGCCCCCTCTGGACAATTTCTGACACACCTCTGCGAACCTATGCAATATGATAAATCGTGATACAGCGTTGTACTGCTCGAGGTATTTTTAATGTCAAATACCAACATTTGACAAGATCTTACACAAACTCCACAAAGAACGCACTTATCAGGATCTACAACCACCTTAAATACTCCAGGTATCTCGTCTTCCTCATTCAGCTTTGACTGTGATCTGAACTGAGAAATCGACCACAATAGTAAATTCCTCCTTCTACTTCTCGATAAAACTATGTCCTGAGGTATCTCGTTCCTGGTCAACATTAGGGAATTGCTGGCAACATTCCTCAACACGTCCTCTAATTCATTTAGATCCTCCACATAAGGGAATCGTATTTCGGTTCCAGGGAATCTCTTGATAGCAACTTCTGCCCTTATCTTTGCCCTATCTCTCAGTTCACAAGAGCTGTCAGGGGAGTATAGCACGGGGTAAAAACCAGAGACCAGGATTGCTGTCAGGAAAGAGTCGTGAACTGATGAGACACAGGGAGATATAAGAGGATATATGTATGCCTCTTTCAGTTTAGGTATATCTGTAATCCTGTTGCACGTGATCAGGACTATACCGGGCTTATCTGTAGGGGCATACTTACTCAGTGTGTTAATAAATGCAATGACCTGGTCTGTACTGAAGTTAGGCATTTCCAGGTAACCTAAGAACGACATACCTGAGCAAAATCCACAGGAAGTACACTTATCAGGATCGGAGACCTGTGGACCCTCTGGGGTCTTCACCACTAATTCACAAAGTGATGAGAGGTATTTCATCTCCCTTTCAAAGGAGATCTCCTGGGCAAGTACAGGGTAGGGTTTATAATAGTACAGTTTTCTCCTTAAGAGTGATCTCCTGGTTAAGTTCTTGTTTCGTAGTGGTTGAACTCTCCGGGCAAGGAAAGAGAGGGAAGCTTTGCTTATGTAAGCTAATATCAGGGCTTTTGCTTGCTCCCTTGACTGTAGCCAGTTAATGTCTAACACTTCCACGGACAAAGGGTGTATATTGGTTAACTCGTCTATGTTACTCAAAAAGTCCTTGATATTCCTGTTTTCGCTCTCACTAACTACAACTAATGCATTTACGCTATTCTCTTTGAGATCTTTCTCGATGAAGTCCCCATATTCAGCTACATACGCAATCTCTCCATCATTAAATATACTAACTAAAAGTTCATCTCCTAGTATTTCTCTAGCCTTCTTAGATACTATTAGCCCAACATTTAGTCTTATCATCGACAAACAATATCTAGTTTCAGAGACGCTTAACCGGAAAATAATGATTCTTTTCAAAAAACTGAAATTATTTCTGTCCACACATATTTCTTAAGGACTCATAGAACTCCCTTATCACGTTGTTATTGGGATCAAGGCTTAAAGCCTTCTCAGAATCACTTATGGCATTTCCACATTCTCCTGTCATATACTCTGAGAAGGCAAGAAGATAATAATTTTCAGCGGTGGGTCTTATGGATACAGATATCTTGAACTCACTTAGTGCCAACTTGTAGAAATGGGTCTCCAGATAGATCTTACCCTTGAGGGTGTGTAGTGTTTCGTCCTTGTTGTTGTATTCTAAAGCCCTATTTATCTCCTTAAGGGCATCTAGGAATTTTCCTGTTAAGTAAAAACATTGAGCCCGTAATAACCTACTTTCAACATCATCAGGCTTCATCTTTATCACATAGGTGAGAACATCAAAAGCTTGTTCATATTCCTGCATTTCAAACAGTATCCTAGCCTTTAATTTATTATAATCATAAGAATAAGGTAGAATTGAAAGAGCATTATTCACCTCGTCCAATGCATTAACAAGGTCATTATGATTGAAATACAGCAAGGCTAACTCATAATACATATAGTGGGCATAGGGAAATCTGTTTATGCCCTCTTTAAGTTCTCTTATAGCCTCTTCACTTTTTCCCATCTCGATATAGGCTTTGCTCCTCAAGATATAAGCTTCAGGCAAGCTTAAATTACCCAAGACATTTAATGCCTCAGGATAATCCCCTTTCTCAATTAACCTTTCAGCTTCATATATTGGATCCTCTTCTCCTTCCATGTCCACAATTTATGATCACCATTATAAAGTTAAAAATAATTTTTTAACTAATAAAACTTGATCTGAAAACGCTTAAGCCAAGGCTAAGGGCTTTATCAACTACCCTGTCTACACCAATCTTATTTCCTAATATGACCACTGAAAATGGACTTGCAAAAGGATTTTTTGTGAAGTTCTTTGTTAGCTCTAGAATATTTTTATCATGAACTATGATAGTTTTTATCTTCAATGTTTTCAATTTCTTAACAGAGTCCTGGTTCATGCCAATATCCTCGACATACGTAAGGTTATTCTCGTTCTCTCTTACCACCTCACCGAGTTCCCTGTAAACTTTTGAACTAATTTCCAGAATCTTCTCCTTTTCTCTCCTAACATAGGAGTCATCTAAATTAAGTCTCCCCATCACAAACCTGTTGTAGAGAGAAATAAATGCTAACTCACCTAGAGGCTGTATTATGCAATAATCACTGGGTTCAAACTTTCCAAGCTTCGCAATACCCTCACCTAAGCCCCATCCAAATAAGATGTCCTCTCTTTTGAAGTAAAGGTTATCTACAGCTCCCTTAACCACTATGGGATTTAACACCAGACCTCTTAACAGACCGTCATATATCTTAGACTCAGGGGGAAAAGTTATATCAACAATACGCAGTGTGGATGCCGAGACCAGAGCCTCTCCATTTAGCTTTACGCTTCTCTCTATTATGACTTCAAATTTTGGAGAGAAGTAGTGTATATTTATTTTTCCCCTTTTCTCCATTGGTCTACTTGACTTAATGAAAAATAGGCTTACCTCTTCACCTCTCTCTCCATGATAAATCCCAAATTGTTCACTCAGTTCGCATGTTCCTAAAATAGTTGAGGGATTGAAACCTAGTTCCAAGTACTCATTGAGGTAATTCAGCATTTGTGACACTGAGGTACTTTGAAATCTCGGGACAATAATACCTTAATTTTATACCTTCTCTCTTGCACTTTGCTGCAAGTACATAAGGTTTTCCATTATTGTCATATGAGATAATTGCCTTACATCCGTTCCTCAGATCTATTGACGGGAAAAAGTTTATCAAAATATTTGCAATAACCTCTTTCGTCTCCTCCCTTAGCTCATCCTGTTTATTGTATAACATTGTGGCAATAGTTACAGGCTGATTAAAACATATCACAAACGGTGATAGGTTCATACTCTTCAAAACCTTATCTACATCCTCTAGGAAATACTTGAGTTTCTCTTCATCACCATCATAGTTCCACAACTTCTTTAAGACCGACAAACATCTTCTCCTCACATTGCCCTTAGACGTGTTTAAGTAGAGTATTATAGCACCCCTAGCCGTTATTGAAAAGCCCCTTTTATCCTCCCTCTTTACTAAGCCTAATCCTACTAGTCTGTTGAATGTCCTCCACGCCGTTGCATTTGATATCCCTGTAAGCTTGGAGAAACGGTATGAAGTGAGCTGAATGTATAAAATTAACTCCTCCAACACTAGTATGTCATTCGGTTCTAATCTTATCATTATTTTAAATTGTAAGCACTTAATCTTAAATATTTATACTACTATAACTTTTATCAAAAAATAATGATAAATTGTGTGTGAGCTTATTGTTCAAAAAAATTTATCGTGGTTGTGGCTATGAACTAATATGGTAAATATGAATATTCAGTCATATCTTCAAACTGAAGTGAATACTTAAAAAAACTTTATTAAAAATTTAATTAATGAGTCAATTAAAGCTAAGTAGGAGAGACTTTCTAAAAATAAGTGGATTTGCTGGTTTAGGTACTGCAGTTTTCCTCAGCACTCCTTCTGTTGTGGATAAAATATTTAGACCCATTGCCGAGACAACTAGCTACACCCTGAACTATCCCTCTGACGAAATAGTGTACACGAACTGTTTCCAGTGTTTAGGTAGATGTGCAATTCAGGTAACTAGAACTCCAGAGGGATATCCTAGGTTCGTTACTGGGACTATTGGTTGGCACATAAATGATGGCGGAGTTTGTCCTAGAGGAGCAGCTGATGTCTACTACTATTTCGTTCCTTCAAGGTTAAGATATCCTCTACTTAGGGCTGGACCAAGAGGGTCAGGTAAATGGATTGCCATTGACTACGATACTGCTTATGATATCCTTGTGAATGGTGCCAATGCGAACTCTTGGTCCAAGTTAGGTTTGAACCCGGGAAGTTTAGGTATAGGTAACTTTCCTGGTCTGTTGAAGATTAGGGAAACTAATCCCCATTCATTTGTCCTATTTACAGGGAGGGATCAGTTAATCCCTGGAATAACAGCAGGTTTCTTTGCTGGTAACTTTGGTACTGCGAATTCAGGTGCACATGGAGGATTTTGCTCAATGAATGTCTACTCAGCAGGAGTTTACGTTACTGGTGCCCCAGTGTGGGAATATGCAGGACCTGATGAGACGAGAGCCCAATACTTCATTTTAGCCGGTCTTGCTGGGGATCACTTCCCTAATTGGATGAGGAGAATTATAGCTAGGATAAGGGAAAATGGAGGAAAAGTCCTAACTATAGCCCCTGAGAGATTTGGCTTCTACAGTGTCTCGGATGAGCACCTATATGTAAATCCGGCTACAGATGGAGCCTTGTTCATGGGATGGATAAGGGTCTTGGTAGATTTCCACTTTTACGTATATAAGGTTTCTAATGGTAAGACAGTCTTAAATCCCATTACCTTACAACAAGTTTCTCCCTCTTACAGCGGGACAGGACAACTGCTTTTCCAGACTGTTGCACCTAACGGTCAGGTGGTAACTCTTCCTCAATTTGGTGAAATACCAGATACCGCCAATTTCCCTCATATAGACGAGGAGTTCTTAAGGTATTATACTAATTTGTCATGGCTGGTAATACTAAATCCCAATCCTCAGTATGGAGACCCATTAGACCCCTCAGACCCTAACGCGAGTAATAATACAGGTTTACATGTTAGGATGCCAGTGAAAAACAGCCTCTATTCCACATCACAGAAGATTACTGCAACAACGTCCTCAGGCAGTACTGTTTCATTCACTTTCCCTGCTTCGAAATGGCTGGAGGCTGTGTTAGGAAGTGATGGTAATGTTTACTCCTATGTTGATATACCATGGCAAAACGGTGTCATGCCCATCTTGACCCTAGATGAGTTACCTTCAAGTATGATCAGTAATATAGTTCAAGTCTCCTATAGACTGAGAAATGGTCAAATGATAAAAGTTCCTGCAATTCAAGTAACTGTTCCTGCATCACCCGGTAGCAGTAATACCATAACCTTGACTGTTACAACAGGGTTTGAACTTCTGAGGGCTGAGTTAATGAACTATGATCCCTATACCTCACCAGATCAGACGGCTCAATACGGTGCCATAAATGTTTCTAATCTTACTGGAATACCGGAGTACACTGTAGTTAGGATCGCAAATGAACTAGCAGTTGTTGCATTTCAGAAGTCTATTCAACAACCTGTAAAGTGGGTCGATTACCTAGGTAGATATCATGAGTCTATCACAGGTAGACCTGTTTCCATTTACTTTATGAGAGGGCTAGCTGCACATGCAAACGGATTCCAATCTGCAGCTTCAGCTTATTATTTAGTATTAATGTTAGGTGCCTGGGACAATCCAGGGGCTGACGGGTATAAGTATCCATACCCTCACTACTTCCCCGGTCATGGAGTACCTCCACATCCTTTGGCTAATACCCCATCAATAGATCCTGATCTTGCATCCTTGGGCGTAAAGCCCCCAGCTGGTGGTAGGGCTGGTTTTCTCAAGAACGAGTTAATACATAATGACGGAACCGTTGAAATCACCAAAGTGTCAGTGGTTCCCGCAGGTCCCTATGGGTTCCCAGATGGTCCAGACGACTTAGTAATTTATAAAACAGGTAGACCTTTACTGGTTGACCGTGGCTATAGTTGGGAATTACCCCTTACTACACAGAGATCAATTTCAGCAGTAGCTTATACAGCGTATTTGATGAATAAGTACTTCAATAAGGCTATAATACCTTATAATATCCAAGCAATGATGTGGTATTTGACCGCACCATATTGGAATAACGCTTACACATTAAGTGATTTATTGCAAAAGGTTACAGAGACAGACTCGAATGGAAACTATATTATACCATTTACTACAACTATTGACCTCTTTATGCACGAGAACGATAATGTTGTAGATTTAGTTATTCCCGACTTATCATTCCTAGAGGTATACGGTTTTCACTCAACTTTTGATAGACCTACCAGTTTGCCAAATGGACCCTCTGATTCCTTAAATTGGCCTTCACTTCCATCTCTATACCCTGTACTAAGTGCTGGTGATTTTCTACTTACACTCCTATGGTTAGTTAGAGGGTATCCAAACCAAAAATCCAATCCTAACTTATCAATTAGTCCCACTAACAACCCACACTATACTACTCAGGATCCGGTAACAGGTCTACCACTTGTTAGCCCAGTCACCATACATGATCCCGTTACAGGGCAACAAATATTTTCCCAGGGTCAACCAGGCTTAATATCCACAGGAATTTACATCCTAAAATCAGGGACTTTGATAGCGGGATATGGCAAAAACTTTGAATACATATTGAAAAATGAGGCTGAAGCGCAAACTCCAAATCCCCAACAGCTTAAGCTATATGCCTCATTTGTTCCAAATGGCTCTGACCAAAGTACAGTCATAAGCCAAATTACCTCTCAAGTGCCTAGCGGTTCAACGTTCTCTACTGCAACGACTTACACCATAGGTGCAAGTAACAGAAATGGCGGAATTGAGGATTACTTCAGATTACCAGTACAGTTCCAGCCATTACTCCAGAACCTGCTACAAAGTATAATAAATAACTTCGCAGCCGGAAAAATGACATTAAATGACATAAATCCAGGAGTAGTAAAGGTAGGTAAGGGAGGCGCAGTATACGTACTTCCACCGTCAATAAGATACATGAGAAATGTCAATATGTTCTACTTTAGAGGATGGGGAGCTTACATGCCAGGAGGTTATGGTAACGTTGGGTTACCATATATTCACAGAATATATCTTGAGTATTTGCAGAGATTTAGACTTGCTGCAGCTGGAAAATGGACAGGTTATAACGCTGCGTACTACTATTATTACAAGTTAACAAACAACTCTAAGTTCCTCGTTCCATCCACACTGCCTAATGATAGTTACGGTAGTGCTCTCAGGAATAACATATTGGATTACTTCAAACCTTTTGGAGGGTATTACCCGCCTCCCACATGGAAGTCTGATATTACTCAAGATGGTATAGACCTTTCCCAGTATCCGTTGACATTCTTTGTAAGGAGACATGATAGAACATATCACTCCTGGTCTTATACTACTCCGTGGTTAACAGCTATTATACCCTATACCCCAATGGTCCTGAGTTCAGCAGACCCCTATGTTCAGTCAATGGGTATAAATAATGGAGATTTTGTCACTTTCCAGGCTATGAACGAGCCCAAGAGTGGGGGACTAACAACTCAGCTCACTGCATTAGTGTTCCTAGACGAGGCGACTAGACCAGGTTCTGCATGGGTGGTAGTATCCTCTCAGGCATTACCAGGTTTCAGGAGCCAAACTCAGGACTCTCCTCAGGTGAAGTACAGTGTGTTGAATAACTGGGCTAATATTGTATATATGCCTCCCTCTAGAGGAGGAGCATTAGACCCTAACGTGGACAATGCATTTCCCATATTAAACTTAGACCCTATAACAGGACAGACAGCATGGCATGATTCAAGGATAAAGATAGTCGGAAAGGCTAACACAAATAAGGTCAGTGTGTCCTCAAGTACTTTCATTTATATGGGACAGGACTTCAGTAACCAGGATATAATAAGCACAATAGTCTCTCAGATAGGTGGACAAATAAGTGTAAGCAATTCCCCAGTTACACCTGCCTTTGCACAAGCAGTTGATATACCCTATCTACGTTTCAATGCTAACTCAATGCAGAACACAGAAATATGGAGCTTTGTATCCCCTGGCTCTTTAGCCCAAAACGGTTACGTAATTGGTAATTATAAGTTGAGGTATGGTTATGCATCAGAACAAGTTTCCCCATGAGGTGAAATAATATGTCCTCCACAAATAGTACTCAACCCCAACAAATAACCCTAGACATGTATCAAAACGGAGTTGAATATAGGTTACCGTTTAAACCATCTAAGAACTTTGCAATAATAACGGATTTAAATAAGTGCTTTGGCTGTGCAGGTTGCCAGATGTCATGTAAAGAGTGGAACACATCAGGTATGTTCGGACCATTACCTGACCTTAACCCTTACGGAGACCTAGACGTAATGTTCTGGCTGAGAGTGCTAAACGTTGAAGTGGGGAATTGGCCCCAAACTAAGGTTTATAATATACCAATAAACTGCTTCCACTGTATGAATGCCCCTTGTGTACCAGTATGTCCAGTGGGGGCAACTTTCAAGAGAGTTGAAGACGGTATAGTCCTTGTCGACTATAACAAATGCATAGGTTGTAAATACTGCATTTATGGCTGCCCCTATGGTAACAGGTTCTTTGATCCAGTTCAAGGAGTTGTGAAAAAGTGTACCCATTGTTTTGATAGACTATACGATACAACCATACCACCAGAGGAGAGAATTCCAGCATGTATTCACGGATGCATGGTTCAGGCTAGAATCTGGGCAAATATATTGGATCCTACAGATCCAGGAACTATACTGTTTGTGGATAAAGGTGGATTTGTGATGGGACCTGAGACTGGAGCAAATCCTGCCAGCGGTTACTTACCATGGAGAAGTGATTATGCAGGGAATGAGGATGTAGAGTTACTATCCCAAGAAGAGTACTTCAACGTCTGGACTGCAACAGGTGTGGTTCAATTAGGGTCACAGGGAACCAACAGTACAACAACTCAAAGCAATAACTCCAGTAGTTAAGATGTTCTCCTATGTCTAGTGACCAAGGAATTCTAAGATTTTTAGTATATGATATTTTTTCTGAAATCTTTCTGTATAAAATTGAGGACAAGGAATTTAATGATATGTTAGATAAGTTGAATGACGTAACTGAAAAAGTAGGAGGCATATTAAAGGAGTTAGCCAACGTGGATATGTTCGAAATAAGGAAGAAGTTCAAGAGTAAATCGAAGAAGGACTACCTAATTGAGTACACTACATTATTCCTTACCGGTTTTGGAAATAAACCTCTAACTCCGGTAGAAAGTAAGAGAAATTACTTACTTATAGGCGAGGGAATAACGACCTTTAGATACAATGATATAGTTAGATTTTACACTACGAGAGGTTTAGTGATGAAAAGCAGAAGTTTCATGCATGAGCCTGACCATATATCTACTATCTTAGGATTTATGTCATTCTTGATCAGAGAGGAAATAAATTTATCAAAGGATAATGGGGACATATCTAAAATAGTCATGGACGAATATAACTTTATGACGACACATATTATGAGCTGGGTGCCTGAATGGATTAATGATGTATTAAGCGACAGTAGATCAGATATATTTAGACCAGTTTGTGCCAACTTAGGGAGATGGATCAACTATGATTATAGTCAAATGTCAAAGAGGGCTAAATTTGTCGGAACTGTGGACAGTAACTTAGGTCGATCCTCTCATGAATTAAGGTGATAATATCAGGTTTAAATATTTCCGTTAGAATTTTTCAAACCTGTTTTTCCTTTTCCGTTAGAATTTTTTAAATATATTTTTAAAATAGCCTTAGCCATACATGAAAGAAGTGAAATATTGTGAAAAAAGGTAAGGGAAAAATAGAAAAAGCCGTATCTAATACTGTATTCGCCGCAGTAGTTGTAATCTTAATCATAATAGCTGCCGTAGGTTTTGTACTATATGCGACTAAGTCCACTGGTCCAGCCACTACTGTTACCACAACAGTACCAGCTGGAACTACTACAGTTACTTCTACTTTGACTAAGCCTGTTACTGTTAACTCCTCTGGTGCCTTTTACAATGGCCAGGTTATAACATTCCAGTACACTGCCCAGTTCATGTGTACTCCCCCTGCTACAACATTCTTCCCCAATGAGACTAACCAGAGCAAGGTTGCAATGGGTTGTGAAGTCGGTGCTGGTAATATTTCAGCATTCCCCAAGAATGCTGCCCCTGTGTTTGTTTTAGTCCCTGCCTTTGCTGGTCTCTCAATATTTGGTGTTACACAACTTGGTGCAACTTCCCAGGGCTTCCCAACATTTACTTATAACAACGTGACTTATATTATTACTACACAGTGTGGTGCTGCTGGGACAATGACTGCCTGTCCTGACCACATGACCTACATCTACTCCCCAGCCTTTACTGCTGTTGAGCAGGCTTTGGGTTATAAGAATGGTGTGTTTGGCCTACCAGAGGGTGTATTACCAACACCAGCCCACGACCACTTGGTCACATTTACCACAAACCAGAGTATACCGTGGTATATTGTTGTTGTGTTGGTATTTGATCCCAACATATTCCCCAACCCAATAACAGGTCAATGCCAGGCTATAGTGCCATCAAACACAACTAACCCAACAGCAAATTGTTTGAACAATATTCAGGCTCTTGAGAACGCAATGATGACCTATGATAGTGCAGTTGGAATGGCTAATGCTAAGAACCCAATATGGACTACACTTGTTAACACTGACTTACAGGTTGTTGTGCCAGGTATAACATCACCAAGTCAATTAATGTCAGCTACGAACTCGAACATGGTGTTATACTTTAGCGACCCAGCAATATACCCATACCCAATATAAAACAACAAACATCTCGTTCAATATGGTGATTAAAGGTAAATATAATCTGTTTTTTTATTTTTACATAATTGATATTTAATCCAAGTTGGTGATAAGATGGATAATTTGAAGATCCTGAGTAGTTTTGTTGACTACATTTTTAGACATTCGTATATATTTACGATCTTGGTAGTACTACTGATTCCTTTCCTAACTGTACCAGTTACGTTTGCAACTATGGTATTTATTGGATTTCTGTTTCAGAGTGTATACTATAAGAGGTTGTCACTAACAAACTATCCATATAAGCTAATAGACATCTTATCTGTTCTCGTCGTCGTATATTCATTTGAATTTTTATCGCAAGCTTATAATTTACCCATGTACTATACTGTAGTTCTGGGTTTAGTGGTCTCCACATATTTAATGTATAGGGTAAAGTTCGGTATCGAGAGAAAGGTTAATTACCTGAGTAACCCTAGAGTGGCTTTCCTACTTCTCTTCCAGGCGTTTTCTCTTTCTTGGTTTGCCAGTGGAATATTGAATTTTGAAACAGGGATGATAAGTAGTGCTATGGGCTTGTATAGTAATTTTGGTTTCTTTCCTTTGACTAACCCCTTGTTTGCCTTGATGGATTTTCTCTCTGTTTTTGCTACAATAACAGCAAGCCCGTGGTTTATGATAAATATGGGCATATGGTTGGGATTATTAGGTTCATTCAGAGTGTTAGAGCTGAATAAGTTGGAGAACAAGATAAGATATCTATTAATGATGTTTGCGTATGCGTTTTATAGCATTTGGCTACCTACTTTCTCCCCAATATCAAACAGCGTACAGTATATTCCATATATGTGGTTTAATGGTTTAGGGACTTATGGTCCTGTGGAACCGTCATACTTGATTGACGGAATAATAGGAACCTTTGCAGTTACAGCAGTTCTCTCATTTCTATTTGGAGGTAGGCAAATATGCTCTGTCACTTGTACAGCCCCATTCATGTTACAGGGCACATTTCAAGGATCTATGAGGAAATACAATAGGAGTTCTAAGCTGGGGAGAAAGACACTGACCTCTAGGATGGCTAATTGGTATAAGTGGGTTATGATTACAGTTTGGGCGTCTTTGATTGTATTTGCTGTCCTGTCCTATTTCAACTACGAGGGAGTAATTTCATTTTCAGTATTAGGCAATGACGCTACAAAATTCTATGCAAGTCTTTACTTTAATGTTATTTGGTATTTCCAGTTCATGTTTATGCCATTTTTAGGGAACTACGCATGTGTAACTGAGGGTATATGTGCTTGGGGGACATTTAACCAGTTCTTCGGGTATTTAGGTCTCTTTAAGCTGAAGGTAAAGGATCCTCAACAGTGTCTGAACTGTAAAACTGTAGACTGTGCGTTAGCATGTCCTGTTGGACTGACGGACATGAGGGCAAATTTCATCAAAAAAGGAGAATTTAAGTCGTTTAAGTGTATAGGTGTAGGCGATTGCGTAGAGGCTTGTCCACACGACAATATAGTCTTCCATGATGTCAGAAGTTACTTGAAGAGATTTTCAGTTAAGCTGTTACAAAAACAAAGTAAGTAATTTTCAAGGAGAACTCTCAAGTTATTGGAATAATGGTTGTCCACGTTTAACGTAAGAGTGCCACACCTATTTAGCTGTGCTCTAAATAGAGTTAATGAAGTTAGACTCTATCTGTTGTCACAGAGTTCATGTCGTGAAGAGGTTGAACCGTCTTATTTTACTACTCCACGTAGAGAAACTATAACTAAATAAGGTATTTATGTTAGTTATTTAGTTATCCTTAATCGACATATTTTTTATAAAGTGACTAATATTATACTAAAATATGACTAAATACGAGAGTTTTTTGCTCGTTATATCGTCATCGATTTTCGGTATATCCATGGGGGCTAACACTATAATTATGTCCCTTTATCTCCTTTCTTTAGGACTTAGTCCTTTGACCATTGGTGAGCTATTATCAGGGTCAATAATCATTGGTGCACTGATTTCCTTAACCCTCTCTTTTCTAGGGGATATGTATGGGAGGAAAAAGTTCTCCATAATAAGTAGGGGTATAAGTACACTATCTATATTCTTCTTGTTTCTAGGATATCCTTTAGCTTATTTGTTCTATCAGAGTTGGGGATCAGGGAGTTTAATAATGTCTTTACTAGCGGAAAAATCTGAAAGCTTTCAGAGACTTTTAGGAGTTAGGCAAAGTCTATCAATACTGTTATCAGTCGCTGGAAGTCTATTCCCACTAGTACTAACTTATAAGGAGATATTGCTAATTGAGGTAGTCGTTAACTTAATTTCCCTGCTACTACTAATTCCAGTTAAGGAGAGTTATAAAGGCTACAGAAATATCGCTCTTAAGAGTCTAGGGACAATAGGAAAGTTCTCAACGGAGGCTTTAATAGGTCTAGGGGCAGGACTAGTGATCCCACTTATGTCACTCTGGTTTAACCTCAGATTTGGGGTAACTAGTTCACAGATGAGTCCAGTGTTTGCAATAGCAGAACTGACATTGGCTTTTAGCACTTATTTCTCAGTTATTATAGCTGAGAAGATTGGAGGAGTGAAAACAATAGTATACTTACATGCGACTGCAATTGCCCTACTTTTCTTACTTCCTTTTTCTCCATCATTCATCATCGGTTCAATAATTTTTGTGACAAGAAATGCATTGATGAATATGACCTCTCCTGTATTCCAGGCTATGGTGCTGAAGTTAGTCCCAGAGAACGAAAGAGGTAGGGCGAACGGAATAGTTAACTTGATGAGCTCCATTCCCAGAGCCTTTGGACCTAGTATTGGCGGTTTTTATTTTAATATAGGTAATTACGTATTACCCTTCATAATAACTGGATCACTCTATAGCCTAGCAACAGTTCTTTTCTTCTTGTTCTTCAGGAATGTTAGAAATTAAAATCTCTTGGGTGAAATAGAACTAGATGCAATGAAAAAGAGTAACTTAAACCGAATTTATTTTAAGAATTTTTATGTACAAAAAATTTTGGATAAAGTATATAAAGAATGTGCCTATTCATGAACCTATGAAGACCTCGACAATAGTCATAATAGCGGTCGTAGTAATTATCGTAATAATTGCAGGTGTTTTCGCCATAATGAGTTTTAACCATGGAACACCAACCAGTAGTACTACATCGTCCAGTAGTAGTATGAGTAGTATCTCATCTACTAGCTCAAGTACGACTACAACACCCACAACAACGAGTACTTCATCAATGTCATCTTCCACGTCCTCTTCTTCCACTACTACATCAAGTACATCTACCACTAGTTCCACCACGACCACATCAACTACAACAACTACTACGTCTACTACTACATCAAGTACGTTACCCCCAGGAGCCTATCAACTACAGTATAACCCCAGTAATAAAACAGTGTTCATTTATCTAGTTGTACAAGGAAGTTCCCTAAACTATAATGGCACTTCTAATGGTCAAATGAGAATTTACGTACCTGCAGGATGGAACGTGTTAGTGAAATTAACTAACCCTCAATCTTTACCCCATAACGCCCTTATAGTGCTAAATAATACAGTAAAGCCCAATAACCTGAATATATCAGCTGATGGTAAGATCATGCTGTATGTAGGAGCTAATGCTACAGACTATTATGGCAATGGTATATATGGAGGACAGTCTGCTGTAGGAGTACTACCTAATATTCCAGCCGGTTACTACTGGATAGCATGTGGAATCTACTCTCATGCTGAGTCTGGTATGTGGGTGGTGTTAGTTGCTTCCAATTCCGTTACTGTGCCATATGCAATTGTGATTAGTTAACTATTTCTGAGAAAGTACAAGATAAAGCAAAAAGTTTTTCTTTGCCTATCCTTTTCAATTTTTATCACTCAAAAGGTTTTTGTAATTTTTAATCATAGTATAAAACGCGGAAAGTATAAGTAATATTTTAAGTTATTTTTCAGTTAACTTCGTTCTTATAAGAAAATATTGTTAATGATTACCGTGATCTTATAATTAGTATTCAGTCCCCTGAGTCGGCTTCAACACTGCTTATAAATAAATTTCGTTCCACGAACTACATATTTTATAAACCACTATTTAGTTCTTATTTCAATATATAAATATATTTAGTTAATAATACGAAATATTTATATCTACTGCAATTAATCATAACACAGAGATACTATGAGTAAACCCTTCAAGCCTTTAGATGAAAAGAACCTGAGCTGGTTTCACTTTAAGTCAATGATAACTACAGGGATGGGAGTGTTCACAGATGGTTATGATCTATCCTCTATAGGCATAGTATTGCTGACCGTGTTACAGACTTTTGGAATAACAAGGGCTAACCCAGACTACTCATTATATGTCTCCTTGATAACTGGTTCAGCCCTCATGGGATCAGCAGTTGGAGCCATACTTTTTGGATTTTTATCGAACAAGGGAAGGAAGACCTTTTACGGAGTAGACGTTGCGATTTTGACGATAGGTGCAATACTTCAAGCCCTCGTTGTTGACCCAGTACAACTGATTATCGTTAGGTTCATATTGGGGCTAGGTATAGGCGCAGACTACGTGCTATCACCAATGATAATGGCGGAGCACTCAAATGCTAGGGATAGAGGGAAGATGTTGGCGTTAGGCTTTGGTTTATTTTGGGGGTTTGGAGCAACGACATCAGCGCTATTATACTTAGGTCTTTCGAGTATGGGACTTAGCCCTCAACTTCTGTGGAAAGTAGTCTTGGCAGCAGGAGCAATACCTGCAGCGTCTGTGATTTACCTCAGGAGGAAAATACCTGAGACTGCCAGATACCTGGGGAGAATTAAGGGAGATCTAGAGGAGTTAAACAGTGTCATAAAAAGTGTGACTGGAGAGACTTATCCAGTGAACACCGATTTAAGAGACAAAAACAGTTTCAGATTCTATCTAACGAAATTTTGGAGGCAGTTTTTAGCTGCTTGTGTTCTATGGTTTCTGTTTGATATAGTAGCTTATGCCGGAAATCTATTCGGTCCTTCGCTCATAGCCTCAAGCCTAGGTATTAACTCTGGAGTATTTCAGATAATGATAGAAGGACTGTTTGTTATCCCAGGAGGAATAGTTGCCCTTATGTTAGTTGATAGGATAGGTAGGAAACCAATGCAGACAATAGGCTTTTTTGGAATGGCATTAGCTCTCTTAGGTTTTTCGTTGTACAAGAGCTTCGCATTGAGTTTTTCACCCATAGTAGCTTTCCTAATATACGGTCTCAATAACTTCGCAAGTCAAGCTGGACCTGGTTCAGTTAGTGCAGTGGGAATTTTAGGTGTAGAGTTAGCTCCAACTAAGATACGAGGATTTGTCCAGTCATTGACCGTAGCCTCTGGAAGGATAGGAGCTGCCTTAACTGCCTTTGTGTTTCCATCGCTCTTCACAGAGTACGGAGAGGCATTTGCTATAGGATTCCTAAGTGCAGTAGCCATAGTGTCAGCTATAGTTACGCTGATCTCAATACCTGAGACAAAAGGCAAGTCCTTGGAGGAGACTTCAGGAGAGGTTGAGATTTTAAGTGCATGAAAAAGTTCAATCTGTAGACTGAGTGGGAGCAAGAAAAAATGGTGAGCAACATATAATCTACAGCCCCATCAAAAACTCCACACACATCTTTTTCTTCTTATTCTCCTTAATCTCAACCATTTGTTGGGGAAGACTGAGTTTAGTGTTAGCTGATATCCTTATTTCACGTATATTACGCCTAATCGTAAAAAATATAAATCATGATGTCTATACATCACTATGAGTATTAATGATGTCGCAAAGTTGTTTGGTTCTGCATGGATAGTAATGATGGCTGATGTTGACGCCGCTAGTATATTGACAGGAGTTGCAGACGGACAAACATATGGTTATAGGTTGATAATTTTGTTGCTAGTTCTCACACTTCCTCTTTACATAGTTCAAGAGGCTGCAGGGAGGGTAGGGGCTGTAAATAATGGAAAAGGGTTAGGAACTCTCCTAAGGGAAAAGTTCTCACAGAAATTCGCCTTAACTGCTGCAATTCCCATGTTTTTGGTTGACCTTTTCACTTATGTGGTCGAGTATGTAGGAATAGCTGTAGGGTCATTAATGATAGGCGTTCCAGTTTACATAAGCCTACCACTATTCTTTGTGATTCATTTATCTATTGTGCTTACAAGGACTTATGAAAAAATGGAGAAGACGTTATTAGGTATATCGTTTTTTCTTGTTATTGCATTCATAGTTCAAGCCTTTCTAAGAGGAGTTTCCCCAAACCAACAACTGTTATATTTTTCCGCTTCTAAGTCCTTCCTTTTTTTCTTGGCAGCAAACATAGGAGCAGTTGTGATGCCCTTCATGATATTTTATCAAGCCTCTGCCACTGCCTATAAATATAATAACTCAGCTCTTAGCAAGGATGTTAAGGTAAAGTGGTCATCAATGGAGACATTTATAGGGGCTTTAGTGTCAGAATTGCTGATGGTTGCTATCGAGATATCAACAACAGGATTGTCCTCTTCTATTGATCCCTTAAATTACAGGGAAATGTCGTATGCCCTATCAGCTATAAGTGGTATATATTCACCATATGTGTTCGGAATAGGTCTAATATGTGGTGGGTTACTAGCTTTGATAGTTGAGTCTTTAGGAAGTGCTTGGGGGACTTTAGAGGCATTAAACAAACATAACCACAGGAACACGACTCTTCTGTACGTTTTTGAGTCTGTTCCAGCAATTATTATTGCCTCTATCTTCAGCCAGAATTATGATCAGATAGTTAACACTGTATTATCCCTGATGTCTGTAACGCCTATAATAGTCTTTATCCCCGCCTTTTTCGTAGGGCTTTTGGTCGGTGATGAAAAGATTATGGGTAAGTATAGTTACAGCAGAAGAAGGATGGTAATTTATTGGATAACTGTAGTTATACTTTTAATAAGTGGAATAATGTCCCTTTTGTGAGAAAAAATTGAATTCTGCGCCTTTAGATATTTAGTCGGTTAAGTTAAATGGTTTCGGCTGATATACGCTCGAACAATTAAGTGGCTTATGCTCCAATAACCTGGGCTATTGACCCTGCTAAAATCATCATAGAAATTGAGAGCAACAGGAACACAATATTAAATTTTGAGAGTGTAGATATTGAATTTCTGATCTCCAGTCCCACTACATCACCTTCTCTAAGGTTCATTAACTGCCTTATTCTGTTACTAATTACTATACCTGAACCAAAAGCTAAAAGACCGAAGGCTCCGCCCACGAGGTTTAGGAAGGCTCTAATTCTTATGTTTAGACTGTCGTGCAATACGGCATTCACTATGAACAGGTTCCCGTTATAGGGTATGAGGTATATATAAGCAAATATTATGATACCAGTCACAATTGTTATAACAGACGATATAAGGAAGAATTTTCCTATTCTGACAAATTGCTCTTTTTCTCGTGGTTTTACCAGGAAGTTTAAGAATGCTGCACCTGCCCATAAGGCACCGAAGAAACCATGAACTTCATTTAATATATCAAATATTATCGTCATGAATGTAAATTTACTCATTATAAATATAAGTTTTTGTGGCACATAGTCTCTCCGTCTGTCGTTGTCAAAACTTTACGAGATAGCGAAATTTGAAGTTTTAATAAATTTAATAAAAAATATATATTGTATAAGGTGTGATTCGACCATATAAGAAATATTTAATAAAAATTTTTTAATTCGAAAAATCTAAATAAAATAACACAACAAAAAATCAAAGTCAAATGGAATAGAAGAATATAGATGAAGTGCAAAATAGAGATCCGAAGAATCCAAGAGCCATCAGATATGAGTAATCTGGGTTGAGTATTCCATAAAATGCTAGACCACCTGCAGCAGCTATCCCTATAAAAATCATGTTGAGGATTGACAGGATGTAAATATTTCTTATGCCCTCTCTAATTGCTTGAGCTAAAATTGCAACTCCAAAGAATCCAACAAGCATTGCAAATATTATATGACCTGATAATATAAGCGCCTCACTATATTGGGTAAGTGGGAACTTATCATAGAAAAGTGTCGATATTCCCTCAAAGAACAGCCCTGCCAGGAGAAACGTTTCAACTAGAGATGTG
Organism: Sulfolobus acidocaldarius DSM 639; assembly: GCF_000012285.1. Lineage (NCBI taxonomy): Archaea > Thermoproteati > Thermoproteota > Thermoprotei > Sulfolobales > Sulfolobaceae > Sulfolobus > Sulfolobus acidocaldarius. The sequence goes on along the minus strand of NC_007181.1, from coordinate 1,909,712 downwards.
TATAACATTAACCTACTAGGTCTTATTTTATTTTCTGTTGCGACCACATCACTCACCTCTCTTTATGGCATATATTAAACAACCAGATGCAGTAATAACTGCAAATACAAACCCCATACCCATCTGCATCAAATAGGATACATCAACTATACCGCCAAAGTAGAATGACCCCTCGAAGGCGGCGAAGAGTATTGAAAGAACATTGAGGAAAGAAATGAGTATTGCCCCCTTATCCCTATAATTAACAGCTGCTGCCAAAAGACCCAGACTTAACACAGCCACTAGTATTGCACCGTATAAGTGCATTATGAGTAATGGTCCCTCAAGAGGTAAATTATATATAGCTAACCCCATTCCTCCGCTGTATAATATAAGGAGTAAGGCTATTTCACCAGAAGCGATTGCCGGAATGTAGTTCATTTTTGACATTAACCTTGTGGTTTCCATGTATTTTTCATACATATAATCAAATATAGAGGTCTTCACACCTATCATCCCTGAAAAGTATTTCCATAGTTTTGTACTTCCGAGTAACAATTTGAAGGCGTCTGATTACTCTTCAAAAGTAGCTTTTTGCAACCAGTAGACTCGTCGTAGGAGGATAAGTAGGCATAACCTGAAAGATCTGACGAATGTCCAAGTATAACTGGTGCTTTTAGATTCATGCTAACGGCATATAAGAAGTCTGTATTAGAGTCCCAATACAACTGGACATAAGGAAGTGGTCTAACCGTTGGTCCAGTCAGTACAGAGGCACCGTGATATGGATCGTAAGAAGAACCGTGACAGTCACAGTGAATTATACCTGGTGCATTAGCCTGTTGAGCTGCTTGCAAAGCCACGCCAGGCAAATAATTAGGTGTTGGAAGTCCTACCTTCATGTATTTTGGAGGATAGAAGTGTATTTCAGGAGGGGCACAACCAAGGTGCTGGCATATAGCTGAATAAGCAACAATGGACTTGTTTGGACCTACTCCTCCAGGGAATGAGTATGTGACACCATTTTCAGGTATTGTGACTGTAGTTGGAGGTACTTGAATTGGATTGTCGTTTTCATCTCCAAGGTTCAAGAGGAAAGTTATGTCTCCCTCCATTGGGTACTGGAATATCAAGATCTCTGGGTTATTTACTTTTAATTGCGAGGCTTTTATAGGATTACCACTTGAGTCAACTATAATGATCCAAGGAAAAGTATTCAAAGAAATTTCAGGTTGGTTAAGGTAAGAGACAATTGGCACAGCACTAGCAACTGCTGCTACACCAATTCCAATAAGAACAGCCTTTAAAAAGGCTCTCCTACTGGGATCTAAAGGACCCACGTTCTTTTCTGCATAGTTAAATAGATAATCTCTACCCTTCTTTACAAATTCAACCTCATCAAATCTAGTCTTTGGGTTTCTCATCTTTCTTACTAATTTCAATGAGAATATAAGATCATCCCGCTTTATAATTGGAATTCCTCCAGATCTAGGTCTCATTGCTAACCTATATTATCTTATCCTTATAAATTTTAATAAAAGTTTTGATTATACTCCGAGATTCTAATTCCATTTTTAAGGATAATCAGATATTTATACATAAGTAAATAAATTAATGTATTAGAACTTCGTACTTGAAAAAATTCAAAAAATTAAAGGAAGGGGGGAGTTAATGAATTCTAACTATTTTTCCTGTTAATTTTTATGAAAACTGTTAATAAGGAAACTTTTCATGTAAATTATTATTACTGAATATTTATCTTATAAACC